>JBJTUO010000024.1:0-7025 GCA_046080785.1 Leptolyngbyaceae cyanobacterium
CCAAATGGTCAAAGTCGAGGGGAAAGATATCAGCTAAATGAGGACTACTTTCGGTTTTCAGATCTCAGATCTAGAACGTTTAGTGGCAGTGGGGAAGAACTTGCATAGGATAACCGGAGAGCAATCTCTTTTAACAAGAATTTCCCGATGTATAATAGAGAGCCATTGTTTTTGCGCCTATTTCACCGACCTGTGACTCTGACCTTAAGTGTTGAGCAACTGCGAACGATCGCTGCCCAGGCTGAAACAGCTTACCCCCACGAGTGTTGCGGCTTGTTGCTGGGGCAGGCGGCTGTTGAAGGTCGGTTTGTAACTCAGGTTTGGCCTGTGCCCAATGACTGGGATCCTCAGGTGGCAGCCGAAATGGGTATGGATGCTGACCTGACCAGCGAGCGTCGCTACTGGATTGCCCCGCAAGAGATGCTGACTGCCATACGTCATGCTCGCAGTCAGGGGGTAGAGGTGATCGGGGTGTATCACTCCCATCCCAACCATCCTGCTGTGCCCTCAGAGTGCGATCGCCAACTGGCCTGGCCCAGCTACGTTTATGTGATTGCCTCGCTGACAGCAGGTCGGGTTGACCAAATCAGAGCCTGGGGTTTAGACGACCAGCATCAATTTCAACCTGAAAAGATTCTGAGGGTTGACTCTGGTTATGCCCAGCAACAGGTAAGAATGAAAGGAGAAGGCCAGTAACGCTGTCTTGACCTAATTACATCATCACCTCATCGATGCTTGATTTTTTCCCATTGTCTACATTACGGAACGCACCATGCTGAATCCCAATCTGGATGACATTCAACTAAATCGAGAAGAATACGAACGCTTTTCACGGCACTTGATCTTGCCGGAGGTCGGGCTAGACGGTCAAAAGCGATTGAAAGCGGCCAATGTGCTTTGTATTGGCACCGGTGGCCTGGGGTCACCCCTATTGCTCTATCTGGCTGCTGCAGGTATTGGCCGCATTGGGATCGTTGATTTTGATGTGGTCGATCGCTCCAATCTACAACGGCAGGTGATTCACGGCACCTCCTGGGTGGGCAAACCCAAGATCGTGTCAGCTAAGGATCGAATTCTTGAAATTAATCCCCACTGCCAGGTTGACCTTTATGAAACTCGCCTCAGTGCTGAAAATGCCCTGGAAATTCTGCAGCCCTACGATGTGATTGTAGACGGCACTGACAACTTCCCCACTCGCTATCTGGTGAATGATGCCTGCGTGTTGTTGGGCAAGCCTAATGTCTACGGCTCTATTTTCCGGTTTGAGGGGCAGGCAACAGTATTTAACTATCAGGATGGCCCCAACTACCGCGACCTCTACCCTGAGCCCCCCCCACCCGGTTTGGTGCCCTCCTGTGCCGAAGGGGGTGTACTAGGCATTCTTCCCGGTGTGATTGGGGTGATTCAGGCGACTGAAACGGTGAAGATCATCCTGGGGGTTGGGACAACCCTGAATGGCCGGTTATTGCTCTACAACGCCCTGGATATGAGCTTCCGCGAGTTGAAGTTGCGCCCCAATCCCGTGCGTCCTGTGATTGAACAACTGATCGATTACGAACAGTTCTGTGGCATCCCTCAAGCAAAGGCGGCGGAAGCCCAGGATCAGGAGTCGATCGAAGAAATTACCGTTCACCTGTTAAAGCAACTGCTTGATAAGGGAGAAGAGGGCTTTATTTTGCTGGATGTGCGTAACCCCAATGAGTACCAGATTGCCAACATTCCTGGCGCGGTGCTGGTACCCTTACCCGATATTGAAAGCGGCGCTGGCCTGGAAAAAGTAAGGCAAATGATGAATGGTCATACCCTCTACGTTCACTGTAAGTCAGGCATGCGATCGGCCAAAGCGATTGGCATTCTTAAGGAAAAAGCTGGCATTTCTGGGATCAACGTCAAGGGAGGCATCCTAGCCTGGAGTCGAGAAGTCGATCCCAACGTGCCAGAATATTAGGCCCAGTTATGGTTCCTGCCCCTGATGCCATCAGCCGCTTGCGATCGCTGTCTCAAGTCAGTGTTCAATCAAGCTGGCACATTTGGGCTGGCGATCTGCCCCTTGAGCAGGCAATCAATCCCTGTTACTGGCAGCAGTGGCCGGTTGCTGAGTTAAATCACAAACACCACCTGGCCTGGAGCAAGGGGCAGCAGGTGCGCTGGTTGGGGCAGGTGATTTGCGTCCCCACCGACCTGCATGGGTTTGAGTTAGCTGGGTTGCAACTGCGGCTAGCTTTGACCTGGTGGGCAGAGTCGACTCAAATTTTTGTCGATGGCAGGTTGGTGCAGGCTGGCGACCTGTTTGACTGTTCCACCCGCCTGTTGCTGAGTCCCTCGGTGCAACCGGGCGGCCAATTTGCTGTTGCTATCCAACTGGTCAGCCCCGGCCATGATGATGGCGCACTGGTGCGATCGCTGGCCCTTTATGAATCTGCCCAGGCACAACCAGAACCAGGCTTTGTGGCAGATGAGCTGCAAGTACTGCACACCTACTTGCAAGGGTTTTACCCAGAAAAGCTAGCTGTTTTGCACCAGGCGATCGACCAGTTAGATTGGGCTGCTCTGCCAGACCGATCACAATTTAACCGCAGCTTAGAGCGACTACGGGAGCAGTTACTTCCCATTGCAAGTCTGATTAAGCAACGACACATTTATTTGCTGGGCCACGCCCATCTGGATCTGGCATGGCTCTGGCCCGTGGATGAAACCTGGGCGGCGGCAGAACGCACCTTTGAGTCGGTTTTATCCCTGCAAGCTGATTTCCCTGACTTGATTTTTGGCCATTCTACCCCAGCTCTCTATGACTGGGTCAAAACCCATCGGCCCGCATTGTTTACCCGCATCCGATCCCAGATCCAGACTGGCCGTTGGGAAGTCATCGGTGGTCTTTGGGTTGAGCCAGAGTTAAACCTGATTGGGGGGGAGGCCATTGCCCGTCAGTTGCTCTATGGTCAACGCTACTGTCAGGAACTAACGGGCCAGATTAATCCCATCGCCTGGTTGCCCGATACCTTTGGGTTTAACTGGCAGTTGCCCCAGTTTCTCAAACAAGGCGGTATTGACTATTTTGTCACCCAAAAGCTGCGCTGGAATGACTCCACCCCCTTTCCCCATGAGCTGTTTTATTGGCAGGCTCCTAATGGTAGCCAGGTGCTCAGTCTGATGTCAGCACCGATCGGGGAAGGCATCGACCCCGTCAAGATCGCTGACTACGCCTGCGACTGGGAGAAAAAAACAGGGATTCCCGACGTTTTGTGGCTACCCGGTGTGGGCGATCATGGCGGCGGCCCTACCCGTGACATGCTGCACGTTGCCCGGCGCTGGCAGCGATCGCCCTTTTTCCCAGAAATCAAGTTTATCCGGGCGATCGAGTACCTGAAGCATTTAGAAGCCAGGGGTCAGAAGTCATTGGCAGAGGAGATAGGCGTCAGGAGCCAGGAGTTAGAAGAAAAATCGTCATGGGTCAAGGGTCATGATTCATTGGTGGAAGAAGGTCAAGAGCCGTTGGTGCCAAGATTTGAGGCTCTAAACCAATCAGTGAGGCATGACTCATTCCCCATTTGGCAGGATGAACTGTATCTGGAATTTCATCGCGGTTGTTATACGACCCACGCTGATCAGAAGCAGTGGAATTGTCGATCGCAGGAGTTGCTTTACCAGGCAGAATTATTTGCGTCGTTAGCCACGATTGCGGCACAGGTGGCATATCCCAGGCAGGAGTTAGAGCAAGCCTGGAAGCGCGTTTTGTTTAACCAATTTCATGACATTTTGCCTGGATCCTCAATCCCCCAGGTGTTTGTGGACGCCAACCAGGAATGGCAGGCAGTACAGCAGGTGGGGAGTCAGATTCTGGAGCGATCACTCAAAGCTCTCGCAAGTCAGATTTGTTTGCCAGTACCACCCACTTCAGATAGTCGGGCAATCGTTGTGTTTAATGCTTTGAACTGGGCTCGATCGGCGATCGGGCGGTTGCGGCTTCCAGAGGGAGACTGGCAGGTCGTAGACTTGGCAGGGCAATCGTTGGAGCGTCAAATGACAGAGTCTGGCGAGGTGCTGTTTTTTGCTGAAGCGATTCCCTCCGTTGGTTACCGGGTGTTTTGGTTGGTGCCGGGTGCAGACGATCGCAGCACCAGCAATCCCAAAACAGAATTAGCAGCAGGCAAGGATTTAATCCTGGAGAATGACGACCTGCGTGTCGAGGTTGACCCGACAACGGGGGATCTAAGCTCTGTCTTTGATCGGGTTCAAAATCGGGAAGTGCTATCTGCTCCAGGTAATCAGTTGCAGGGGTTTCAAGACCAGGGGCAATATTGGGATGCCTGGAATATTGACCCCAACTATGCTAGCCATCCTTTACCACCCGCCAAATTACTGGAGATCACCGTCCTATCCCAAGGGCCGTTAGAACAGCGAATTCGGGTAGTGCGGCAAATTGGCCGATCCACCTTCCAGCAAGATTATGTCTTGCAACGCCATTCTCCCCTATTGCAGATTCAAACTAAGGTAGATTGGCAAGAGCCCCATGTGTTGGTAAAGGCTGCTTTTACCTTCGCATGGGAGGCCGAATCTGCTACCTATGCAATTCCCTGCGGGGCAATTCAGCGACCCACCCGACCAACGACCCCGGCAGAACAGGCCAAGTGGGAAGTTCCCGCTTTAGGATGGGCAGACCTGGGGACTGGTGATTATGGGGCTAGCCTGTTGAGCGATTACAAACACGGCTATGACAGCCAGCCCGATCAACTGCGCCTTTCCTTGTTACGAGGTTGCACTTGGCCAGATCCCCAGGCCGATCGGGGCCAGCATTGTTTCACCTATGCCCTCTACCCCCATGCCCAAACCTGGCAAGTAGCTCAAACAGTGAGGCAGTCGCGGGAGTTAGCAATACCGCTGCAAGTGATTGTGACTGAACCGCAGCCGGTAGCCCAATCTGCCCAATTAGCCCCTCAGGGAGAGTTCTTAAACCTGGGCTCTGACAATTTAGTGTTAATGGCGCTGAAGCAGGCAGAAGAAGATGCTGAACAATGGGTGATGCGCTGCTACGAGGGGCACGGAGAAACGGGTGCAATCAACTTGCAGAGCGATCTGAATCTGGTTGTTGGCGATCGGCTCAATTTACTGGAACTACCCGTTAATTCAGAAAACCCTGCCTTGCAAATTTTTCCCTGGAGCATCACAAGTTGGACACTTTACCCCACCGTATGAGCAGGGCTCCTTTCGTTTTGGAATATGCCCATATTTTTGAATTAGCCTATCGAAACAACCGGCAAACTGGGCAAGTAAAGCCAGGTAACAATGGAGAAGTGAGTTCTTCTGTACTGTCTAGCGTGGCGATGGGGGTGAGGTGGTTGTCGATGCGGTGGTAAAGTTCTATTTGTTGCGTAAAACGGTTCAAAATCCAATATTCCTGTACGCCCGTTACTGAATAGAGACGGAGTTTGTGTTCTCTATCCCGCACTTCATTTTGCTGCCCCGGTGATAGCACCTCTACCACTAAATCCGGTGCAGCGGTTAAATGACCAGCAGCATCTTCGATTTCGGCTAATCTGGCTTTGCTGACCCAGACGACATCCGGAATCACACTATCAGACTCGGAAAAAATCACGCCGGGGGTGGGAATGGCTTCGCCTAAGCCAGTCGCTTCAGACCAGAGATTGAGTTCCTGGTAGGTGTTGCCGCTTATTTGTTGGTGGCGACGATGGGGCGATCGGGTCACAAACAATTCTCCATTGATAATTTCATAGCGCGTCCCTTCGCTCTGGGGCAGAGCTTCAACATCGTGCACTGTCCAATGAATTTTTTCAATGAAGGGTTGGGTGGTTTGGCTCATGTTCGAGTCTCGCCAAATCTCAATGGCTGACTTATTCTAGCGTTAGTGTTTAGCTACTTGCCTGAAACAGTTGGGTGGCAGTTAACTCAAGTTCTGGGAAGATTGGTGAAAAGATAGGCTCCGCTCCTCTGAACCGCTGAACTTCATATTCTCCATCAACCAAATGGTAAACCGATAGGGTTGGTTGTTTAGGGTAACCAATGTGTAATCGTCCACCCAGTCCCAGGTAATCGATGATCCAGTATTCCTCAATTCCTAAGGCCTCGTAATCTCCTAACTTGAGCAAATAATCATCCTGCCAGTTGGTAGAAACAACCTCTACCAGCAGTTTCACCGATCGTCCAACCATAATCACGGATGCCTGATCCCACAGGGGTTCGTCTTGAACTGCAAGCCGATCCAAAACAATAACATCCGGTTCATAACCGGATGTTTCATCGACTGACTTAACAATGCACTCTCTGGGAATAAAGTACGGCAACGAGAGTCGGTTAATCTCCAGAAAAAGCTTCCCACTGGTAAAACCGGCCACTTCTGAATGCTTACCTTTCGGTTTGGGCATTTCAACAACAACCCCACGATGCAGTTCGTAAGCACATTGCGATCGCTCTGGATACCACTCAATGAACTCAGTAAAATTAACCGGGTTGGGAACGGCTTGAATCATCAGAACGGCCCACTACTCACTTTTACCCTTCTCTCCAGTTTACGGGTTGGTTAGATTACTTATCCAGATCCAAAGGGCTCTTTAAGGGCTTAAAGTCGGACTTGAGCGTGTGGGTGTAAACCATTTGGTAGCGACGCAGTTCGCCAGTTTCCTTGATCCAGGTCAGGTTGGGAGCAGGGAAAAACCATTGCCAGACAAGTTTTCGCGCCGCTCCTTTTGCTTTCTTTTCAAAATTTCTCGGAATAAACACCCCGGTATATCCCCTTTCTGCGTTTGGCTCTAGGGGTCTCCGAGAGGTCTCCGAGTTTGCGATCGAGAACGTGACGAAAGAAGAACAGTCTGTTGTTCCACAGTCTGTCCCTTGGAAGCCAGCTTGGCGATAAAGAGTGGCAGACTCCCAACTGAACTTTGGACTAATGGGGTGACAGAGGCGGTTGCAGACGGACAGGCAAAATCGCCCAGTTCCTTCAAGAAACTGGGTATAGTTCAAGCGTTCGCGTCTGTCACTCGAAACTAGACTGCTATTGGCTCAGACTGTTT
>JBJTUO010000025.1:0-7259 GCA_046080785.1 Leptolyngbyaceae cyanobacterium
TAGCTCAAGATTATTCGTTGGAACAACCCTTTAACCGATTCTCCCAATACACAAGTTCCGGGGTGCGGTAATCCAACGCTTGATGTGGACGTGATTCATTATACCAGTTAAACCATTTCCGTACCTCTTGATTCAAATGAATTCCATTCTCAAACGCCATCAGGTAAATCAACTCGTACTTGAGCGATCGCCACAATCGCTCAATAAAAATGTTGTCATGGCAACGCCCGCGACCATCCATACTGATTTGGACTCCAGCGGTCTTCAAACACCCTGTAAAGACATTGGCAGTGAACTGACTGCCCTGGTCTGAGTTAAAGATCTCAGGTGTTCCATAACGGGTCATGGCTTCCTGTAAAGCCTCGACGCAAAATGTCACTTCCAAGGTGTTGGAAATCTGCCAAGACAGGACTTTCCGACTAAACCAATCCATCATCGCCACCAGATAGAAATGCCCTTTGAGGACGGGCAAATAAGTGATGTCCGTACACCACACTTGATTCGGTTGAGTGACTGCCAGGTAAAGATTCATTCCCCCCTTCAGTCAGAGCGATAAATTCCAGTTTTTTTAAGCCCTATCTGGGGTGATGAGGCTGCATACTAGAGACGACCCAAGACCAGCTAACCCATGGCTCACCTTCGCAAAGCCGATCTGGAACAAATGAATGAGGACTACTTTCGGTCCTTAGAACCGGAGCGGTTGGTAGCGGTGGCGAAGAACCTGCACGAGTTGGCGGTCGAGCAGCTAGAGAAACTGGAAGAAACCTCGCGTACGAGTTCTCGCCCCCCGTCTTCAGATAGTCCTTATCAATCGTCGAAACCGAAAGAATCAGAAGCGTCAGTACCAGAGAAAGGGGTTAAAGAAAGCCCACTCGAACCAGACACTGAGTCTGCGACCGAGACGAAGGCAGACTCCCCAGAGCAGAGGGTTGCCTCCCAGAGCGATCAGGGCTTGGGGCGTCGTCGAGCAGGCAAGCAACCAGGGGCAAAAGGGAAATGGCGGAATCAACCGTTGCAAGCGGAGCGAATAATTCCCCACGTTCCGGATCATTGTGCGGCCTGTAATGGCTTATTAGACCTGAATCAGTGCAGGGATGAGAAACCTCATTGGGGGTACTACCAATTCGAACTCAATCGTCAGGAGCAGGGCTTTAAGATTGAGTGCCTGTTACACCACTACTATGGGGCCACCTCAGTGATCTCGATAGCCACGATCGAGGGGCAACAGGTTTTGTGCTTCGGCGTAGAGCAGAAATAGCAGATTATACAAGAAGGTCAGGGTAGCTTCATACACCTGTTCTGCGGCCACCATTTCACCCCGACGGGTCGCATCCACCACAAATCCCCCCGCCAAACCGGGAAACACCCGATCAAACACCAACGCCTTGAGCTCATTACCTACCCGCGTCGCGTAGGTGGTGCTACCTTCCCGCACCCGCTCTAAAAAATTGCGTCCTAAGGGATTTTTGACCGCCGAAAGAACAGCCAAAAATACTTAAAATTAAAGTGTACTCTCCTACCCTGCGATCGGTGATCTGAATGGTGCAATCACCCTGCAAGCCCCTAACCTTGCAAGAGTTTCTACAACTGCCAGAAACCAAACCCGCCAGCGAATATATCGACGGTCAGATCTTTCAAAAACCCATGCCCAAGGGAAAACATAGCCTCCTGCAAACCCAACTTTCTGCCGTACTCAATGGCGCTCTCCAACCTGAACAGATCGCTTGGGCTTTTTCAGAACTACGCTGTACCTTCGGTCAACGATCTATCATTCCTGATATCACTGTATTTACTTGGTCGCGCATTCCCTGTGATACCAATGGTGAAATTGCTAACACGATTGAAACCCACCCCGACTGGGCAATTGAGATTCTGTCTCCCGAACAAAGCCAAACCCGAGTCACCAAAACCATACTGCATTGTTTGCAGCATGGCTGCCAACTCGGCTGGCTGATTGACCCCGATGAGCAAACGGTTTTGGTCTATTTCCCTCCTGATCAGCTCAAAATTTTCGATCAAAGCAGCGATCGATTACCAACCCCTTCTTTTGCGGCTACTGTGAACCTAACCGTTGGAGAGCTATTTAACTGGTTGATCATACGACCACCCCAACCCTAGGGCGATCGCGGTCAGGGTGCGATCATTGTCAGAATGAGACCGCTGACCTAATCCATTTTTACCTGCAATAAGTATCTAACAGCCTGTCGGAAAAACTGGCTTCAGGCTGGTTGACTAACAAAACGCTTGCAGGCCCGGTTCTACCGTAGGATGAGTCAGTGTTAGCGTAACCCATCAAAATCTTTTAGGTTTTCTAAGGAAAGCTATATATTCTTTTTCAAAAAAGTTTTTACTGGCAGTCATGGGCTAAGCTGGTAAGTGCAAGGAGCTCTTAATATCGGGCTTTCCCTGTTGCGAATTGTTACCGGCTTTTTTACCTGGCCATGCTGTTCCGTCTGATTTTCTTTGTTGCAGTAATTAGCGGCGTTGCAATTTTTACGCTATCAAATATGCAGCCGTTAGTTCTGACTTTTTTGGGCTTTACAACCCCTGGCTTTCCCTTATCGTTTTGGATTTTGGCGGCGATCGCGGCGGGCATGTTAACCCATGCAGTGATTAGTTCATTGTTGCACTTGACAACCTATGCCACGGCCCGATCGGTGCGTACCCAATTGCGGCCTCAACAACGGCCTGGTTTCTCGTTTGACAGCCGGGAGCAGAGAGAATCAGATGTGGCTAAAGCCGCGACAGCCGCCAGTGGTGACTCCGTTTGGCGAGATTGGGGCGGGTATGAGCAGGCTACCCGCAAGCCACACCCTGAGCCGGTCGATCAGGCTACTGCTTCAGTGAGTTCCTCCTCCAGGGCAGAAGATGACTGGGAAACGCCCCTCAATGACGATTGGGAAGTTAGTGCTGGTGAGTTTCGGGGGGTAGCTTCTCCTCGGAATACTTACACCCCTGACCAATCCAGCGATCGCTCCGATGCAAATACCCGTGACCGCACTGATTTTGAGCGACCTCAGGAGCCAAAACGTGCCTCTCAATCCGGCTCTGTCTATTCCTATAGCTATCGGCAACCCTCAACCACCGCTTCTCCTGAGGCTACTCCTCCTGAGCAAGACAAGGTGGTAGATGCAGACTACCGGGTACTGATTCCCCCCTATAATCCACCGCCGTCCTCTAACTACACACCGCCCCCCCCGCCCCCGGAAGAAGAAAATGCAGATGACTGGTTTGAAGACGAGCCACCACAATCGAAGCCGGGTTAAGACACAGTATCTTCCATGGGCATTGGTGATTCCAGAGACGAAAAGGATATTGGATGCTTGCAACCTCGTTTCAATTCATCTTGCTTTTCAGCAACTCCGATTTTCTCGATATCTTGATAGGCTTCGGCTGATCCAATGAGTGATACTTGGCAACGATCAAGCCATCAACCGAAAATGTCTCGTCCAAGTCAACCTCGGCTAATATCATATACCCCAGAGATATCAACCTCTCAAGACAATCAGTGTGAAGTGAGTTCGAGTGCGTGGAGATGAAGACGAAATCAACCTTTCCTTCTGAGAGCATTTCTCTCGCCCCATCAAGCATAGCTAACTCGCATCCTTGAATGTCAGCATGGAGAATATTAAGATGCTCAATTCGATGTTCACGGCAGAATGAATCAATTGATATCATCTTAGGATTCTTCCGTGGCTTACAATCGACGCCTGCTTGTTTGAAGTACCCCTGTCTATTATTGAGACGAAAATTTATTTTTCCACTAAGCAGGTTTACAGGATCTGGTTCAACCAAATAGCACTTGGCATTAGGACGTTGCTGTAGAAGTGACAAAGAATAAAAAGCCCAGTAAGCTCCAAGTTCTAGCATGCTACAGTCTTCTGGTAGCAGTTGAATGATGGCTTCAAATACCCTCTCTTCTTGAGGTTCGTGAACGCCCCTATTTTCAATCAACATATTGAGGAAACCATCTCCGTAATATCCATTGGCAGAGACTCGTACACCGTTGTGCATTGTAATCGTGTAACCATCCATCTCGCCCGCATTGTGACATCTAGGAATTTCGGCATTATCAGGTGACGAAACAACGTCATCTATCCTGATACGCCAATCGGAATCGACCTTTCCGACCCCGTATCTTGCTCTTCTTGACGATACCAGAAACATCTGTGCGTTAATAACTCGAAGAATTTGAATTACCCAAGATGGTAACAATCGCTTCATTAATGATTTCATATTTTTTGAGAGCTAAGATGTAATCATTTTAACTCTTCTCATTTTCGCTGTTTTTTTGTACCTCTGGGCAAAGCGCTAATGAGGGTTTCTTAAAGACTGGATAAATATAGGGGCTTGTAACTTAAGGCGGGAAAAATTAACCCCAGAAATGGCTGAAACCGTTGTGGACTAGAATCGTTTCCCCGTAAGGCTTCCCGCCTTAAAATATGCGCCAATATAGGCTCAATTGGAAGTAACCGAACCGAACTCGTAGGATTGATGTGGTTACAAGGGGCACTACCGCTCAATAGTCCTTTGCCCCCTTCACCGTGGCTCAAACCAAGTTATAACGATGGACGCCATCGCCCCACAAGCCAACATTGCGATAGACACGGGCTTCACCCAACGGGGGATACAGAAAACCGACGGGTGTCGGATAACCATTTCCCCGCTTTATGGAATACTCCTATGGGCTAAGCGGGTAGGTGGAAGGAACCCACAATATTGGACGAAGCCAGGTTAACGCAGGTCTTTCAGTAGTCGAACATAAACAACTTCACCCGGTTGCAATGCCTTATTAGGAGTCAGGTTGAGTACCTCCGATCGAGCGGCTAAGGGAACGACTTCACCCCGTAAAGTAATGCTCTGCGTCACAAAGCGACTGCCTTTTCCCGATCGTTCAAATTGACCCACGACTGGGCTTCCGGCTGGGGCAAGCAGGTTACCCTGACTATCTCTGATTTCAGCTTCTAGCAATAAGATTTCTTGCTGGGACACGCCATCGGTCATAGAGAGGGGCAGGGCCGCTGAATACCGTAACCCCAGAATGCTGCCCGTTGGCAGTAGGGTATGGGAGAGCGGAGATTTAAGGGCTTGCGGTTCTCCCGGAGCTGGAGCGATCGGCACAGGCGATTTTATCGGCTGGGTCTGAATCACAGGTGGCTGAGCTAAACTCATGCTAGGGGGAGGCGCTGGCGGTAAGGCGGGCTTAGACGTTGGGGAACGATCGGGTAAAGGTTGACCAAACTCAATGATGCCCTGGTTTGCTGTGTTAGTCGGAGCAGAGGGTTGGTCGCCCCCCCCCTGAGCTAATTTACTTGGCGCTGTGAATGATACTAAAGGGGGAACAGTAACCATCTGGGATGGTGGTTGAGCAGGAAGAGCAGGGACACCCCTGTCGCCTAGTGTTGGCACCTCGATCGTTGGCCGATCGGCCATGGTGATCGGCAGGGTACTGGGAATGTCTAAATCGCCCATCTTAATTGAACCAGTAGCCGAAGAAGGGACGGCGGAGGCAGAGGGGACTATAACAGATGGTATGGAAGCGGCCCCAGCACTCACAGAAGGGGGAGGGGGATTTTGAGCCGCAGGGGCAGTCTGCAAAACCACTGGCGGCCCAGTCAGTGTCAAAGGCTTCTGAGAGAGAATGGAAGCAGAGGGTTGAGGTTGTGATGGGGGGGTAACAGGAGCTACAGCACCAACCAGGAGGGGAGTGAGCTGCCAACGGATAGCCTCCTGCGCTCCAATTTGTTTAAGTTGTACCTGTCCTCGAGCTAGAGTAGCGTCGGGGGATAACTCCAGCACAATGCGGGCTAAATTGGGTTGAAACTGAGAAACCCGAATTCGACGAATTGCACCGTTATAAGTTTGTTCTGTCGGTACGGAACCTACCCTAGTACCGGGTAGATCCAGGATGATGCGGGCAGGCTGGGCCATTAAAAAATAGCGGGGGCTGGTGGGATGTTGTAACTGAACCTCCAACTGATTGGCTGTTGAGTCAAAGCTCCACTCAACCAGGCTATTTGCCATCGCTGGCAAGGGACTGCTGACGATCGCTGCGGCCCCCAGACTGGCAACCATGCCACCCAGCAGCCCATTGACCTGGGGATTTAGAGACCAGGCAAAGTAAGGAGGAAATCCAAATTCAGGCTGTTGGTTCTGCATAGATTTTGCACTGAATGCAGTCAAATGACAGTTTGTATCATAATGCCACCACATATAGCGGTTGGCCAATATAGTTTACGTAATGTTTCTATGTGTTTCTATCGATTCCTACTTTAACGGACTTGGAAGGGCTGAAAACGATAGACTACCTGAACGATCTGGTCAGGTAGTCAGCGACAACGACAAGCAGAGGAAACAGGATACCGACCAGGCCCAAAACCCCTCCGAATTGCCCAATTATAGACTTAAGCGACTTTGTCTCACGATGGCCACCGCGATCGTGACTGATAGCTACAAAGCGAGAACTGGCAGTCAGAAGCAACGCCCCGCCAGTGCCGAGGGGTAAACTCAGCCAAAACCATGAGAGCAGGCGTGGCCCAAATTGCACCACCTGAAATAGGGGCATCATTACAAAGCTGATAAACATCATCACGCCCCAAAGAGTCAAGCTGATCCTTAAATCTTTGCGGCTCATTTCATTAAACGAGAAGTTGGTCATCAATCACGCCACCCTGGATGAATCGGGAAATTCATATCGTACCGCTTCCCATGAACTTTCAGATCCCGGGCCTTAGCCGAAATCAGGTCATTGTTCAACAACCATCCAGTCTTTATACCGAGTATTCAAGTTTGCCTGAGCAAAATCAAAGAATTGTGAAGGGCTGTGTCACTTGTCCTGACGGAACAATGAATCATCAGTATCTTTGAATACCGATTCTCTCTTATGTAAGGAGGTTAGAAGTCAGTAGATCAGGAGTCAGCCAAGCTGTTGGGTTCTAAATTTTGGATCCTGACTCTTGCCTCAACAAAAGTTTCCCACTTTACATCG
Source organism: Leptolyngbyaceae cyanobacterium (assembly GCA_046080785.1). Lineage (GTDB taxonomy): Bacteria > Cyanobacteriota > Cyanobacteriia > Leptolyngbyales > Leptolyngbyaceae > JBJTUO01. Next base: position 6,989 of record JBJTUO010000025.1, read on the forward strand.
GTAGGCAAAATGTATTCTACATGTATTTTTTAAAAGTGACCTACCCTGTTGTGAAGAAGTTTTAGTGGCGATGTGATAGTCTTCACGCAAGTCAATACCATTGATAATTCACACAATATTAAACTTCTTTTAGAGGATGTTTGAAAAGTTCTGAGGCGTCAAAAATTACGCCAAGCGCCTCACCATGATACGGATCATGGCGATGTAAATAAACGTCTCTGATGTTTCTGGCAATAACTCATAGTCTCTGACCAAGCGTCGGCATCCCATA
>JBJTUO010000026.1:0-11181 GCA_046080785.1 Leptolyngbyaceae cyanobacterium
AACGGGAATCCAGGTTGGGCAACTTCTACCAGGGTGGATTCGCGCCTACGCGGGAATGACGGGCAGCCAGAATGACCTGCGGCGATTACACCTCAGACTCGGCAGCCTCAGCCTTGCGCTTACGCCAAGCGGCAACGCCCATACCAATCAGTCCGGGGAGTAGCGCTGGAGTCGGGACAACAAGGGGGTCGCCTGGGGTGTTGTTAAACGTCTCAGCAATCGTATGGTTATCTGACTCAAAGAAACTTATTGCACTACTATTTGTGAATACAATTCTGTCGAAGTCAGTACCAGTACCAGCAAAGAAATTTACAAACGCGAAGTATTCATTAACTGAGGGGACTCCGGGGTTTGGGTTCCCAAGATACCCAGGATTGCTTGTTACATACGACACCAGAGCAGTTGTATCAAAACTATACAGCGAAGTACCGCCTTTGAAGAATTCGATCTTGTTACCCGCATCTGCAGCAGACCACCAGAGTCCAAAGTATTTTTGGGAAATATTTAGGGCTAAAGTTACTGGCCCAGTATACACGGATACCTACAAAGGGGGACTACAGGGGGTGTATTCACTAGCGTCGGGCTATCTGCCCCCGGCTGTCGCCGTCCCCCCTACAAAGGGCAGGGCTGATTCATTTGTAACCAGTCAAACAGTTGGTTGGCCGTGAGGGTTAGTCCGATCGCGGGTAAGACGGGAAGGTCACTGTTACCTTCATATAAAACCGGTTGTTGCTGAGGGAAAAGCACTAAAACACTCAAATCATCAGGATCAATAAACCATCCCAAGCGGCTACTCTGCTCTAAGCAGTGCAGAAGATTTCCAAGCACTTTGTTTGGTTTTTGTTCTGGAGAAAGGATCTCAATTGCCCAGTCTGGTGCCAACTCAAAGTTATCTGGCACCTCCCCATCTGCCAGGAAGGGAATATGGCTCCATTCAAAAACCGCTAGATCTGGAACGATCGATCGTCCCCCAAAGCTACACCTCAACTCTGGAAAGGCATAGGCAATCTTCGGTTGCTCAGCAGCTTGATTAATAACAGCACACAACTTGCCTTGCAACCGGCAATGTCTTCCTTTCGGTATGGGTTTTTGAATCACTTCACCATTGATGTACTCACTGGCAGGTTTGGTTTCTGGTAACTTCAAAAACGCTTCCAGGGTCAGTGGTTGAGCAATTAGGGCAGTCATAACGACTGAATTTTAGGATTGGGTTATGTCTGCAAGTTTAACAGAATGCCATCCCTGCTATACCGGTCAGCATCAGCAGTATTTTTGCCATGCCAGTTGAGCCGCACCTGCCATGCCTGCTTGATTACCCAGTTTAGCTTTAAGGAGTTGCAAGTCTTGACGAGAGGTTGGCATCACTCGCCGTTCAATTTCATCCCAGGCACTGGGCAAGAAAAAATCTGCACTGGCACTGATACCCCCACCAATAATCACCGCTTCTGGCGTTAACACATAGATTAAACTGGCTAACCCAGCACCCAGGTCACGGCCAAACTCTTGCCAGAAGGCGATCGCGGTTTGATCTCCGGCGATCGCCCGTTGGCCTAACTCCGCTGGATCTAAGCCAGTGCGACGTTGCACCGCCTGCACCGAGACATACTGCTCTAGCGAGCCGCGATTACCGCTATTGCAGGGGGGGCCATCTGGGTACAAGGTAATCAGGCCCAGTTCTCCAGCAGTGCCGCTAGGGCCAACAAACAGTTGGCCATCCAAAATGATCGCCCCCCCCACCCCTGTGCCCAGGGTCAGCATGATCAGATTCCGAAAAGGCCGCCCCGCCCCAAACAGGGTTTCCCCCAATCCGGCACAATTCGCGTCATTGGCAACGGTGGTGGGGTAGCCAGTTGCCGCTTCTAGCCAGTCTGCTAAGGGCACGTTGTACCAGTCCTCTAAATTAATGGCAATCTGAGCAACCCGACTGGCCACATCGGTAGGGCCAGGGGTGCCGACCCCGATCGCCCTGGCCTGATGGTTTGGGTCTACCTTGGCGATCGCTGCCACCATCGCCCCTAAGACAGCTTTGGGGGTTGAGGGTTGGGGGGTTACAACGGTATTTGCCTGTAAACAGATGCCATCTTTAGCAAAGCGACCTAGTTTAATAGAGGTGCCACCGAGATCAATCCCGATCACTTGATGGGCAGCTCTTTGGGGACTTTGAATCACCATATCAATCTAAAGACCATAGCTGACTGGGTTTCCAATCCCCTACAATACAGCTTTTGGAGTCGTTCACTGTCGATCGTGGTAATTGAAGGCCCATGAAGCACGCACATCAGCACCAGGTTCCGATTCACTCCCTTGCTCCGGCGGCTTTAAGCAGGTGGCTTAAAGGTCTGTTTGCAGGGCTATTCATTCTAACTACAGTGTCAGCCTGTGGCAGTCCCTTTGGGGGCAATAATCAATCGCAGCTCTCTCCCTCCCCGATTGGGTCACCAACGCCGTTGAGTCCTGCAACGCCTAGCCCGACCAATCCACCGATGACGCCAACTCCAACCCCTGGGGCTGGAGATCAGCCAGAAGCAACTCGCAACTTAGAAGCACGGCTCCAGACTACTGTTTCCCAAACGATTAATGCCCCACTTCAGTCAATCGATTGTCCGCCACGGCCGACTCTACAGGCAGGCGATCGGTTTGACTGTCAAGCAACCCTTGATAACCAGTCCTTTGTTGTCAGCATTACTATGACTGATGCCAGTGGTCAGTTTGACTGGCAAACCAGGGGATTAGTTCAACTCCCAAAACTTGAGCAATTTATTCAACAGCAAATTCGAGAGAAGGGGGGCGGCGAGGTTACAGCTAGATGTGGAGGCACCATCCGCATTGTCAAGCCAGGAGATAGCTTTGACTGTCAAGTCACCAACGCTCAAGGGCAGAACCGCACAACCCGTGTGACGGTCAAAGATGAGCAGGGAACCGTAGAGGTTGCTCTGATCTAGTCGCCCGTCAGGATTCTGCCTTCTGGATTCTGGATTCTGCCTCCTGCCTCCTGGATTCTGGATTCTGCCTTCTGCCTTCTGGATTCTGGATTCTGCCTTCTGGATTCTGCCTTCTGAAAAGCGGGACACTTTGGGCCAAGTTGCACATGGCTAGTGCTATACCTGCATTTCAAACTGATCTGTGTTAATTTAAAAAACGAGATGTTGGTTCGGTTGTAGTGGTTGTCCTCGGTTTTCCATAAAGAGTTTGCTCAATGCGGGCGATTTGGCCTGCTTGGGCTTATTTTTTTGGGTGAGTTCTTTGCCTGTTTGACAGGCTCCTCTCCGGATTCATACACTCTTCGCTGTTTTCAAGTTGTCTGGAGATAGGCATGTCAATCTACGTTGGAAATCTTTCCTATCAGGTCACTCAAGAAGACCTGCAATCCGTATTTGCTGAGTACGGAACCGTTAAACGGATTCAACTGCCCGTAGACCGGGAAACTGGTCGCCCTCGTGGGTTTGGGTTTGTTGAAATGCAAAATGACGCTGAAGAGGCTGCCGCCATTGAAGCGCTTGATGGGGCTGAATGGATGGGTCGTGATTTGAAGGTTAACAAAGCTAAACCACGAGAAGAGCGCAAGCCAGCTGGTGGCGGTGGTGGCGGCTGGGGCGGCGGCGGCGGTAATCGGGGTGGCCGGTCATTCCGTTAGCCAGTCGTTCCGTTAGCTGATACAACCGAGCCGTTGGTTTCATGGGGGGGCAAAATATTGCGCCCCCACTCTTATTAAGACGACCTTTGAGCGGGTTATCGTCATCGCTACAAACCCGTGGCGACGACAAGTCAGACAGGCTCTCTCAGGCTGGCATTCTTGCAGTTAACTCTGTGCAAGGTCTTTGGTGGCTGTATGCAGTTTTCATTTAACACTACCCGATTACGGGATCGGCGGTTTTGGCGGGTAGTAGGGCAAGGGTTGGCGGTGCTGGCTATTGTCCTGGTTTTAATTTTTTTTGCAGCTAACTTGTTTCGCAACCTGAATCAATTGGGAATTCGATTAGGGTTTCGCTTTCTCAGTTCCCAGGCTGGCTTCACCATTGGGGAAAGTGTGATTCCTTTCCAACCCTCTGATACCTACGGTCGTGCCCTCTTGGTGGGGTTGCTCAATTCTCTCCGAGTGATTATTACAGGTATCCTGTTTGCCACCTTGGTGGGCGTCACCGCTGGCATCGCACGATTGTCCAACAATTGGCTGGTGCGAACGATCGCCCTGGTCTATATAGAAATTCTACGCAACACCCCTCTGTTGCTGCAACTGCTTTTCTGGTATTTCGCTGTATTCCTAACCTTGCCCAATCCTGATCAACCACTGCAGGGGGTGGGGTTTGCCATCAGTAATGGGGGGCTGGTACTAGCGGGAGGGTTGCGCCTCTCACCAGAATTTTCTGCCTTGTTGATGGGGCTATCACTGTACACAGGTACTTTTATTGCTGAAATTGTCCGGGGTGGGATCCAATCTGTGCCCAAAGGCCAGTGGGAAGCGGCCCGATCGCTGGGACTAAAGCCAGCCCAGACCATGGGTTTGGTGATTTTGCCCCAGGCCCTACGAGCGATCGTCCCCCCCCTGGGAAATCAGTATCTTAATTTAGCAAAAAATTCTAGTCTGGCGATCGCCGTGGGCTTCCCTGATCTCTATGCCGTAGCCTCCACCACCTTTAATCAAACCGGTCGAGCGGTAGAAGTTATGGTGCTGATTTCCCTCACCTACCTCAGTATCAGTCTGGTGATTGCCCTCCTGTTGAACTGGTACAACCGTCAAGTGCAACTCGTAGAGCGGTAGGGAGGGCAGTATGCCAACAGCAGTGCAATGGTTGCGCAAGCATCTCTTTAATGGTTGGTGGAATAGTCTACTCACCCTAGTCTGTGCCTGGTTCATTCTAGGAGCTATAGGTAATTTTCTGGGTTGGATCACGACCCAGGCTCAGTGGAATGTGGTCAGCCAAAATCTGCGCCTATTCCTGGTAGGGCGCTACCCTGCGGATCAAAGCTGGCGTTTGTGGCTGGTGTTAGCGATCGGGGGGGGCACCACTGCTTTCTGGCTCTGGAGTACCTTTACCAAACAGGCGCAACTCAAACAACGGTTGCGGCTGGTGCCCCTGATCGGCTATCCCCTGGCCTACCTGCTTTGCCTCTGGCTGATTGGCGGTGGGCTGGGCTTGCCCATAGTCCGCACCAGTTTCTGGAATGGGCTGTTGCTAACCCTACTGGCCGCCATGACCAGTGTGGTGTTGGCCTTTCCCCTGGGGGTGCTGCTGGCATTGGGCCGCCAGAGCGACCTGCCGGTTTTACGGGGAGTTTCTACCCTTTACATTGAACTGATGCGGGGACTGCCTTTGATTGGCATCTTATTTATGGCTCAGGTGATGTTGCCCTTAATTTTGCCTGGGCAAATGCGGCCCGATCGCGTGGGGCGGGCGATCGCAGGGTTGCTGTTGTTTAATGCGGCCTACCTGGCAGAGACGGTGCGGGGGGGGCTACAGACGATTCCTCGCGGGCAGGTGGAGGCCGCCAAGGCGCTGGGGCTTAACCCGATTCAGCAATTGCGCTTGATTATCTTGCCCCAAGCTTTGCAGGTGGTGATTCCCGCGATCGTGGGCCAGTTTATTTCCCTGTTTAAGGACACCTCTCTGTTGGCCCTGTTTGCCCTGCTGGAATTAACAGGCATCTCCCGCACGATTTTGGCCCAACCCAGCTATCTGGGGCGCTATGCAGAGGTCTATTTATTTGTCGGTCTACTTTACTGGATTTTTTGCTATTCTATGTCTCAAATCAGCCGTCGCCTAGAGCGGCAGCAACTTTAAGGGGCAATTTTTCAATGGCCTGCGCCAAGTTGTCCATGGCGGCGGCGGCTATACTAACGAAGCAAAGGTTGCATCTGGAATTGGGTAGTTAAGACTATGGCATTAATTGTCCAGAAATATGGCGGTACCTCAGTTGGGACTGTGGAGCGCATTCAAGCTGTAGCGCAACGGGTTCACAATACAGTCAAGGCAGGCAACTCAGTCGTGGTAGTGGTGTCTGCCATGGGTAAAACCACCGATGGCCTGGTGAAGCTGGCCTACGATATTTCTCCTAACCCCAACCGCCGTGAGTTAGATATGTTGCTTTCCACTGGGGAGCAAGTTTCTATTGCCCTGGTCAGCATGGCCTTGCAACAACTAGGCCAGCCCGCCATTTCTATGACCGGCGCACAAGTTGGAATTGTCACAGAGGCGGAGCATACCCGCGCTCGGATTTTGCGGATTGAGACCGATCGCATGGAACGCCACTTACAAGAAGGAAAAGTGGTAGTGGTGGCAGGGTTTCAGGGCATTAGTAGCACCGATGATTTAGAAATTACCACCCTGGGGCGGGGCGGGTCTGATACCTCTGCTGTGGCCTTAGCAGCCGCATTAAAAGCGGATTGCTGTGAAATCTATACTGATGTGCCCGGCATTTTAACTACTGATCCCCGTCTGGTAGCCGACGCCCAACTGATGGAGGAGATTACCTGTGACGAAATGCTGGAACTGGCTAGTCTGGGGGCAAAGGTGCTCCATCCACGGGCGGTGGAGATCGCCCGTAACTTTGGTGTGCCGCTGGTGGTGCGCTCCAGTTGGACGGATGAACCCGGTACCCTGGTCACCTCCTCTCCCCAATCCCGTTCCTTAGAGGGACTAGAACTGGCGAATGCGGTAGATGCTGTCGAGTTTGACCTGGATCAGGCGAAGGTATCTCTGTTGCGGGTGCCCGATCGTCCCGGTGTGGCCGCCCGCCTATTTGGCGAAATCGCGACCCAAGACCTGGATGTAGACCTAATCATTCAGTCCATCCATGAGGGCAACACCAATGACATTGCCTTTACGGTCACCAAAGCTTCTCTCAACCGGGCCGAGGCTGTCTCCAATGCCATCATTCCCGCTTTGGGGGGGCTGGCATTTGCTGTGGATGGTTCAGAAGTACTGGTAAAATCAGATATTGCTAAAGTTTCCATTGCTGGAGCTGGCATGATCGGTCGGCCTGGGGTGGCCGCCCAGATGTTTTCGACCCTGGCTGCGGCAGGGGTCAACATTCAAATGATCTCGACCTCTGAAGTCAAGGTCAGTTGTGTGATTGCAGCCGCAGACTGTGACAAAGCAATTGCAGCCCTGTGCCAGACCTTTGGGCTAACCCATTCTCCGGTTGCCCATCCCGGCGTCGATCGATCTCTGCCGCGCCGGTCTGATCCACCGGTACGGGGGGTAGCCCTCGATCGCAACCAGGCCCGGCTGGCCATTCGCCATGTCCCTGACCGTCCTGGTATGGCGGCACGCATTTTTCAGTTGTTGGCCAATCACAATATCAGTGTAGACATGATCATCCAGTCCCAACGTTGTCGTGTTGTGGCTGGGAACAGTACCCGTGACATTGCCTGCACCGTTGCCCGCATGGATGCTGAGATTGCCCGCGAAGTGTTGCAGGGGGCTGTCGGTGAATTGGGCTATGGCGAAATCATTGTTGACTCAGCGATCGCCAAGGTCAGTATTGTTGGGTCTGCCATGATTCATCAGCCAGGGGTCGCAGCCCGCATGTTTGCGGCTCTGGCAAAACAGCAGATCAATATCCAGATGATTGCTACGTCTGAAATTAAGGTCAGTTGCGTCGTCGCTGAAGCAGATGGGGTGAAAGCGTTACAGGTCATTCATGGGGCCTTTGATCTATCAGGTCGTGAAAAAATTGAAGTCCCTGCCTGAGAGAAGGTCATCCTCAAGACGCAGAGGCAAGAACCCCTCCCAGGAGACTTGGCCCACCCCTACCCCTCCCAGGAGGGGATGTTTTTGGGCAGATAGTTGGGATGGGGCAAGATGGCGCTATGGTCTACCCTCTACTCTTTTCTCACAAAAAAACTTCCCCCCAACCATCCCCTCTTCAGAGGGGTGCCCGTAGGGCGGGGTGTGACCGATTGAGAGGGGTGCCCGTAGGGCGGGGTGTGACCGATTGAGAGGGGATGGTTGGCTACGGTGTACACACCAGTGTATTTCCCATCGTTACACCACCAAGCTCTCAATTACAGGTGTCAGGATTGCTTGATAACCTGGGGAATATTGATATGCGATCATCTGACCCAACGGCCACTCCCTCATTTCCTGAGCGATTGGATGATCCCCAAGTTCAAGCCGACCGCCTGAAAAGGCATTCCCATTGCACTGATTTCGCTCACTCAAAATCCATTCGCAACGCAGCAGATACCCTTCCCGTACAGTAATTGGCTGTATCCGTGAACGTGGCATTGGACTGAGTGCGCCTTCTTTGCCAATGAGGGTAAGAATTGGTTGATCGAGATGGCTGAGGTGACACTTGACCCAGGTGCCATCCCGTTCAAATGTAATATTGGCCAGAAACTTGGGGTACCCCGCAAATTCCACTCCTGCATCCCGAGCGATTTCCGTCGTCACGGGCAAGTGCCGAATATAGACCTTGAGGACTTTCGGCGGCTGACGTAGAGTCCCAATGAACAAGGGAGAAGGTTCATCCACCACAACAGGGACTCCGATCGACACCTCATTGTAGGAACCAATGTCACTGTCTCGATATTCAAATGCTGAGATGGAGACGACACAATGCCAGGGGGACACCCGTAAGGGATGCATCCGTGAGGATGGCAAGAACTGTTTGACTCGTTTCAGCGGTGCTAAGAATTGTGCCGAGAGCGTCGCCACATCATAGTAGAAGACCGGGAAGCAAAGCTTTCTGCTTCCCCATGGAACTTGGACTTGTGTGATTTGTTGAAAAAAATCCTGCTGCCGCATCTCCTGCTGTTGTCCCTATACACGCTGAGATAGCTTGTGACCTGTTCAAAGTCTGACCTGCTTCTGCATATTACTCTCTTCAAGAGAATTGTCCAAGTTCCTTCCGGATATTCTGTGCATCCCTTAATTGCTGATCAAGCTAGCGGTCTTTATCAACAACTCAAGAATCAGCTCCCGAGTTGATCATCAAGGCAATCCCATTTGCTTTGCCATGGGATGATTTTGTTGCAGGGAAACGTTTCCCTTGAGCTAGAAAAGATAGAGTTTTACTGAGCTCGATCTTATCCAAATGCTAGAACTTTTACAGGGCGCTGGCTCTGACAAAACAGATTTGCTCTAACCTGCATAATTCATCAGGTAACTGAACTGTTCGTCATTCCCGCGTAGGCAGGAATCCACCCTGGTAAAAGTTGCCCAACCTGGATTCCCGTTCTCCACTCGTAGGTGGAAGCTGCACGGGAATGACAGCCAATCATTGAGGGGTTCGTGAATAATCCAGGTTAACCGGGAACTGGTACTTCTCTACTGGCAAATTGGACGGGAGATTCTCCATCGGCAGCAGGAAGAAGGTTGGGGTGCAAAAGTGATTGATCAGCTAGCTCAAGACCTAAAGATGGAATTCTCAGGAGATTTGGCCCACCCCTACCCCTCCCAGGAGACTTGGCCCACCCCTACCCCTCCCAGGAGACTTGGCCCACCCCTACCCCTCCCAGGAGATTTGGCCCACCCCTACCCCTCCCAGGAGACTTGGCCCACCCCTACCCCTCCCAGGAGACTTGGCCCACCCCTACCCCTCCCAGGAGACTTGGCCCACCCCTACCCCTCCCAGGAGGGGATGTTTTTGGGCAGATAGTTGGGATGGGGCAAGATGGCGCTATGGTCTACCCTCTACTCTTTTCTCACAAAAAAACTCCCCCCCAACCATCCCCTCTTCAGAGGGGTGCCCGTAGGGCGGGGTGTGACCAATTGAGAGGGGTGCCCGTAGGGCAGGGTGTGACCGATTGAGAAGGCAAAAGGGTAAAGGGCTAGTCTACCCATCGGGAAGCCGCAAAGCGTCTAGGGGGCCGCACAACAGACTCGAAAACCAATATTGTAGTAGCGGCTATCGGGCCTGTAGTTGCCGCGGGAAGCGGAACGGCAAAACCTCGGATTGTAGTACCAGGAGCCACCATGAATAACACAATAAGATGGGTCTCCTCCTTCGCTCCAGGCACTGCCATCATCAGGGGCACCTTCATAGTTGTCATGCCAGACATCCTGACACCACTCATAAACATTGCCGTGCATGTCGCTGAGACCAAAGGCATTGGCAATCCCGAAGTGATCCACTGGCGTCGTTGCTTCACGGTATTCCCCTTCCGGGCCAGAGCCATAGGTGTAGGTACCGTCGTAGTTTGCCACTTCCGTCGTCAGGGTCTTGCCAAAGTAGAAGGGCGTGGTAGTCCCGGCTCGGCAAGCATATTCCCACTCCGCTTCTGAGGGCAGACGGTAGGGGCGATCGGTGTGCTTAGACAAGCGATCGCAAAACTCCACTGCATCATGCCAGGTTACTCCTACTACAGGTTTATCAGGCGCGACAAAGCGGTCTGCCTCGTACTGAGTAGCTGGGTTAGTGCTCATCATGGCCTGGTATTGCGCCTGGGTGATGGGATAACGGCCCATAAAAAACTGGGGCACCGTTACTGAATGCTGGGGGGCTTCACGGTCACTGCGTTCAGGTTCATCCTCTGGAGAGCCCATCGTAAAGGTGCCACCGGGAATGAGAATCATATCCAGCCCAATATCATTGCCGAGCGTTTCAACAAAATAACGGGCTTGCTTAGTTTCTGTACGCAGGATCAGTTCTGTCATGAGGGAGGTTACTGAGTCAGATCGGGTGAGTCCGGTAACCGTTCAGCCAAGCTTACCAGGCTACCGAACCCGGTTTGATTTTCGGATGCCCTCAACTCAATGAGCGCATCACTGGAACAGGTCTGGACTCTTCCCTATGCTCCCGACAGATATCCCATCTGCCAGCTCTGATACTGAAGAGTACTCGGTGCACTACATACAACTCGAAAACCGATATTGTTGTTTCGGTTGTCGGGCGCATTATAGTTGCGATAGGCGGAGCGACAATTCCTCGGATTGTTGATCCAAGAACCGCCGCGTTCACCGACCTGGCCCACCTCTAGGATACGGTGAGATCACACAAATAGTGAATATATCGGCTAACCTCCCCTCCTGGCAGGGGAGGCTGTAATGCTGTGAATCATGCGTTACGCTGCCGCTAACGCATCTACGGCATAATTAACTATTGCCTGGTAAATACAAGAGAGTCAAAGATGCATCTTCTCAGTTTCCAGGTGTCACCGTGGAGCAGGTGAGCTTCCCAGCTTTGTAACCGTTGGATCAGGTCAGAGAGGGGCAGAGTGCCCCGACTGTAATCGAATTG
>JBJTUO010000027.1:0-21432 GCA_046080785.1 Leptolyngbyaceae cyanobacterium
GTTGTGGCTTCAATCCCTTTCTGGAAGCGGAAAATGAAATCACTAGGGTAGCCAAAGTATTCATACCGTAACAGGCGAGACAGGGTCTGCCCAGGTGCCTGGAAGTTAAAGACAAAGGAATTGAGCACCGAGTCTTTTGCCTCCTTTAATTCAGTTTCTGTTACGGGTGCGGTGCGAATTTTTTCCAACTCGACCTTGAGACTTTGAACAAAGGGAACTGTCGCCTCTGAGCGGGTCTGCCCCCCTGCGACAAACATACCAGGATAGTCAAAGCGAGCGTCCCAGGTGCCGTAGACGGAGTAGGCTAGGCCCTGCCGCGATCGCACCTGATTAAATAAGCGCCCGCCAAACCCGTTTAGCACTTCATTCATGACTGTCAGCGCAGGAAAGTCAGGACTATCAAATTGACCGCCCAGGTGCCCCATCCGAATATTGCTTTGGGTCAGTTGAGGTTGGTTAATCAAAAAGACGCCGCCCTGGATAATTGGAGAGACCGTAGGAAGAGGCGGAACCTTTAGGTCTGGGTTGGGCTGCCAATCTTGAAAGGCCGTTTCAATCAAACGGCGCATTTTTTGGCTGTCAAAGTCTCCCACAATCCCCAAAATTAGATTGTTGGGGTAGTAGTATTCCTGATAGAAGCGGACTAGATCTTGACGGGAGATATTATCAAGGGTCGCATACTCCACGGTGCGGGCATAGGGGTTATCTTGCCCGTAAATAAGCTTTTGAAACTCCCGACTGGTAATACCACCGGGGTCATCGTTGCGACGGGCGATCGCACCGCGGAGCTTGGTTTTCTCGATGGTCAGTTGATCTTGAGAAAATGTGGGATGCTGTAAAACATCGGCAAACACCTGAAACACAGGCTCTAGATCCTCAACCAAGGCGCTAAAACCCGCTGACCCATAGGTTTCTCCAATTCCAGTTTCAACGGAGGCGGCCTGTTGCTCTAAAAATCGGTTAATTGTATCCGCTGAACGGCTATCTGTGCCGCCCGTTCGCATCACTGTCCCTGCTAGGGAAGCTACCCCTACTTGAGTCGCAGGCTCCCAGCGATCGCCCGTGCGGATAAAGGCTGAACCATCCACTAATGGGAGTTCATGGTCTTCCATTAAATAGACCACCATGCCATTGGCTAACTGAAAACGGCTATACTCCGGCAGCTTAACCGCGGACAAGGCAGGAAAGGTCAAGTCGGTATAGTGCTTTGCCTGCTGAGCCGTTGCAGGGAGGAGCCATGCCAAGGTCAACAGCAATAGAGGAATCATTAACAGGGAGAAGGTGACCGTGACAACTTTAATCACCTGTTGTTTCTGGCTCAGTCGCTGCATATCCCTTCTCCTGGAAAATCGAGCCTGTCTCATAGGAATAAAAATTTATTTGTCTTGGGGCAAAATCCGACCAACTGTGCGGTTTTGGGGGGTAAAAGTAGCCTGGGCGACCCGTTGTACATCTGCGGATGTTACTTTAGAAATCTCATCAATCTGGGCAAATAGATTGCGCCAATCCCCCGTTTTTACTTCATAGTCCAGCAGAGCCTGGGCCATGCCCATGTTAGAGCTAAGCGATCGCAGTAATCCGGCCCGGGCTTGGGTTTTTACCCGGTCTAATTCTTCTGCCGAGACGGGTTGGGTCTTGAGCTGTTCAATTTCAGCTCTCAGAGCAGCGCCAACCTGATCAACTTTCTGCCCTGGTGCCGTCATGGCATAGAACACAATCATGTTGGGAAACTTATCCCCTGGAAATCCATTAAACCCCTGGGCCACCAAAGCGATTTGCTTTTCTTCAACCAGGGTTTTATAAAGGCGGGAAGTGCGACCATCACTGAGAATGCTACTGATCATTTCGTAGACCACATTATCAGGGTGGCTGAGGGCGGGCCGATGGTAGCCTTCCAGGTACCAGGGTTCTGACTTTAATTTCAAGGTCACTTCCCGAGACTGGGTCTGGGGGGGTTCGATCGCCGCCACTTGAGGGGGAGTTGTTGTTGCAGGCTTAAACCGACCAAAGTAGATTTGAGCCAGCCGCTTAACCTGGGCCGGATCGACATCGCCAACGACGGCAATGGTTAAATGACTGGGTACATAGTAGGTATCAAAAAACTGCTGCACATCTTGCCGGGTCAGGCCCCGGATATCCTGGTCATAGCCAATTACCGGTCGTTTGTAGGGATGCGCTGTATAGGCCTTGTCAAGAAATGCTTCTACCAGTTGCCCAATGGGAGAGTTATCGGTGCGCAGGCGACGCTCTTCTAGAATGACATCTTTCTCTTTGTAAAACTGGCGAAGTACGGGATCAAGAAAGCGTTCCGATTCCAGGGACATCCATAACTCCAGCTTGTTTGAGGGAAAGCTGTAGAAATAGCGAGTAGCGTCTGTTGAAGTAGTCGCATTTAATCCCACGCCTCCTGACTGTTCAACAATTCGCCCAAACTGGTTTTGTTGCACCAGTTTTTCAGCTGATGCCTGAGCTTTAGCAAATTCAGCGCTGAGTTTAGTTACCGTGGCTTTCTCATTCTTTGTTGTTGCCACTGCAATTTGTTGATTCAACTGATCTAGCTGATCCAGTAAGGGTTTTTCTTGTTGATAGTTAACTGTGCCAATTTGGGTAGTGCCCTTAAAGGCCAGGTGTTCTAAAAAGTGAGCAACGCCAGTCTTTCCATCTGGTTCATCAGCTCCTCCCACATCGGCATAGGTGACAAAGGAGACCACAGGGGCCTGGTGGCGTTCCATCACCAAAAATTTCATGCCATTTTCCAGGCTAAATTCTGTCACCCGCTCTATCGCTCGATCCAGGTAGGGCTGAATCGATTGGGTTGAAACTGCCGCACCCTGGGCAGAGAGGGTTCCGGCAAGAACTGGCTGGGTAAGCCCAACCCAACTGACAACAGCTACCAGATAGACAAAGACTAACGCTATACAGAAAAGGAAGTGAGGTGATTGGTGCCGAAATGGAGGCGACCAATGACGGAACCAGGTAGACGATCGGGGGAGCCGCGTCATAGGCAAGACTAAATCACTAAACGCACTATTAATACTACACTAACAAACTCCGCCAACGCGGACTTAATTCCGCTATTCTGACTATCGATGTTGCTTCATCTCAGGTGTGAGAAAATTTTCAATTAGCTTTAATTTTCGTCAGTGGGCCAGGCGAATGTTGGCCGCCATTTTTTTGGGCGGTCAGGTGTTGGTGCATGTCCTGGCTGGCAAAATCAATCGTCGTAACACGATCGACCAAATGGCGATGGTAGGGCCAGAGTCACTCTTAATTGCCCTATTGACCGCTATGTTTGTCGGCATGGTGTTCACAATTCAGGTGGCCCGAGAGTTTATTAGTCTGGGGGCAAGCAGCACAGTTGGGGGCGTGCTGGCGATCGCTCTGGCCAGGGAGTTATCTCCAGTTCTCACTGCCGTTATCATTGCCGGGCGGGTAGGGTCTGCCTTTGCCGCTGAGATCGGCACCATGCGGGTTACAGAACAGGTAGACGCCCTCTATATGCTCAAGACTGACCCCATCGACTACCTGGTGATTCCCCGTGTAATTGCCTGTTGTGTGATGCTGCCCCTTCTAACCATTTTGTCTTTATTTACTGGTCTAGCTGGGGGCATGTTAATTGCCTCTCATTTTTATGGCCTGTCTCAGGCCGTTTTTCTCGATTCTGCCCGTCTCTTCTTAAGCACTTGGGATGTCTGTAGTGCCCCAATTAAGGGGTTCTTTTTTGGCGCTTTAATTGCAGTAATTGGCTCCAGTTGGGGGTTAACCACTACCGGTGGGGCCAAAGGGGTGGGGCAATCCACTACGACAGCAGTGGTGACCTCCCTGCTCGCCATTTTTATTTCCAACTTTTTTCTCTCCTGGATCATGTTTCAGGGGCCGGGAAGTGCCGGGAAGTAGAGTTTCGATAGAATAATAGAAGAACTCTAATTGTTGTATTTCTGGACGTGCCAACCAACACCGTGACTACTGCAACTTCCTTACCCCTGTCAGAGCAACCAATCGAGCTGGCTCCTAGTTACACGATTCCCATCATCCTGGTACTGGCAGCCATTCCCCTATTTTTTGTGCGGGCCTGGGTTAGTCTAGCGATCGCCCTGTTTGGCTTGTTTCTGCTGATTCAAACCGTCACCCTGCGATTGCGCTTTACTGACACCGATCTAGATATTTATCGAGGTGAAACCTTAATTCGGCGATTTCCCTATCAAGAATGGCAAAACTGGCGCATCTTCTGGCCATCATTCCCGGTTTTGTTCTACTTCAAAGAAGTTAAAAGTATCCATTTTCTCCCCATTTTATTTGACCCAGCCATGCTAAAGACATGCCTGGAGGTTCGCTGTCCTCGCATTTAGCAACGGTTTTGGCGTTTCCGATTTGTCCCTCTATGCAATTGGTCATGAATTCAGAAGAACTCCCGCTTGATCAAGGCCTTAAATTTCAAGAAATTTCCTCCGAAGCGATGGAACCATCAGACGAGTTAGGCCCGCCGCTGGTCATTCCGTCAAAACATCCTGTGGGCGAAGCGGGCCAGCAAGAGGGCTGGAGATCTTCTACAACGGGTGTCTTTGAGCCGGTGATTACAGATCCTTGGGATGATACACCCGTGACCACAGAGCCAGCCCCTGTGGGGATCCAGGAAGCCTCTGCCCAGGTATTAGAAGATCAAGAACAGGCAGCCCTGATTGACGCCATTGGAGTAGAGACCTACCCGGAGGTGGTGATTGAGTCAGCCCTCAGCCCAACCCTGGAAGTGTCTGACCCCCAGGACATGGAGCAACGAAAACAGGGCTTAAAAGCAGAGATCATTCGTGCAGAAGCCGATCTGGCCCAATTGCGGCAGCAAATGGTAGAAGCCCAGGCCGCGATCGGGCAATTCATTCAAGACGGGCTACAAGAGCTGGAACGGCGCAAAAAAGACCTGCAAATTCAGGTTGAACAACTGGAGCGCCGTCAGGAACGGGTGCGGGCTGAAATGCGCACCACTTTTGCTGGGGTGTCTCAAGACCTGGCCATTCGGGTGCAGAGCTTTAAGGACTACCTGATTGGCAGTTTGCAAGATCTGGCCTTGGCTGCGGAGCAATTGGAGTTTCCTAAGCTGCCAGAGTCGTCGAGTAGCCCCCCAGTCCTTGCTTCAGATACGGGCCCAGAACCGCCGCTCACACCAAAATTTGCTAAACAAAGCTTTCAAGAACAAACCGGGCATATTCGAGATCTGCTAGATCTATACCGCCGCGCTCCCGATTATTACGGGCCGCCCTGGCAACTGCGCCGCACCTTTGAGCCAATCCACGCAGAGCGAGTTTCTAACTGGTTCTTTAACCAGGGAGGTCGGGGGGCCGTCCGGACAATGAATAGCCGCCTGCAAAATATTCTGGTTGCCTCTGCCGCCATCTCCATTCTGCGAGACATCTATGATGAGCGGGTGCACACTCTGATTTTGGCCGACTCGCCAGAGCGACTGGGAGAATGGCGTCGGGGGTTACAAGATTGTCTGGGCATCACTCGCAGCGATTTTGGCCCTGATCGGGGCGTCACCTTATTCGAAGACCCCTACGCCCTGGGCCAACGGGCTGAACGCCTAGAAAAAGAAGGGTTGTTACCCCTGATCGTGATTGATGAAACAGAGGACTTGATGGTCAACCTATCGTTGCTCCAATTTCCTCTCTGGTTGGCCTTTGCTCCCAGTCCGCAACAAACGCCAGCCTACTCGTATTATTAGAGTGGTTGCAGGTATGGGTTAAGGGGGCGTTGCTCAAAAGCAGTATGAATCGAAACAAAGTTTCGAGCATACAACACTTTTTTAATACCCAGAATCAGCAACGCCGTTAAGGGAGCATAGAGAGTTATGGCAATTTGGCTGGCGCTCAATGGGCTGATATTGGGCAGTGCTTATCTGCTGGGGTCGATGCCTACAGGTTATTGGATGGGACGATCGCTGAAGGGCATTGACATTAGGGAACATGGCTCTGGCTCAACCGGGGCGACCAATGTGCTAAGAACGGTGGGTCAAATTCCTGCCCTAGTTGTCTTGTTGGTAGATGTTTTAAAGGGGGCGGCGGCGATCGTCCTGGTGCGCTGGCTTTATCAGTTGCCAGCCTTTCAGCTTCAGGCACCCCAGTTGATCCAGATGGCTGATTGGCTGCCCTGGATGGGGGTTCTGGCCGGCCTTGCTGCTCTCCTGGGCCACAGTAAGTCTATTTTCCTTAACTTTACGGGTGGTAAATCTGTAGCCACCAGCCTGGGCATTTTGCTGGCTCTAAACTGGGTTGTTGGGCTGGGCACCCTCGGCGTATTTCTAGCCATGTTGGGTCTTTCTCGCATTGTCTCCCTCAGCTCCATCGCTGGGGCAAGCGCCGTGACGGGTCTCATGCTCTTGACCGCCCAACCCCTTCCTTATGTGCTATTTGGCCTGCTAGGTGGCATTTACGTGATTGTGCGCCATCGCGCTAACATTCAACGCCTTCTGAATGGCACAGAGCCTCGCCTGGGGCAATCTGTAGCAACAGCCGAAACTTCACCCCAATAGATTAATAGCGCTTCGGGGATAGGGCTAGCTTTTCTAGCAACAGGGTAGTCTCTGCGAAAACGATACGAAACCGGGTTAGGATGCTAAGTGTTTACAGGCCAACCCCTGTTAACAGTCAAACCCTAACCCTGGATCTGATGATGGGCATCCGGATTGTGGATAACTTTGATGACCGCTTTACCCTCACCCCTGAGGCAAAGCGGTGTTTATTTGACCTGTTACACAGCGAGATTTTCTTAAATCAGGTCGCTGAGCAACTTCAGTGCGATCGTGCCGAATTTACAGGCTTACTGTTTCAACCTGTCCCCTATAGCCCAGGCACCCCAAAAGGGATGCCTGCGGAGTTAGAGCCTTACTACGGTTCTCCCGATCATGCCATTATCAACGTGCCGCCCAATTTTATGTTTAAGGCTAAAATTTTTAACCCCAGCCGTCTTTGTGCCATCTATCGTAAATTAAACCCAGGTCTCTATGGCGAGTCCCTCTCTGCATGAGCTTGAATGGATCCCCTACATTAATGGGGCAGGAGAGTTGCCAGACCAATTTCACGGCAAGGTGGGCGTCTATGCCATCTTTAATCAAGCCAGGGCGTTGCAGTATATTGGCCTGTCCCGTGATGTCAGCCTCAGCCTGAAGCAACATTTAGTCCGCCAGCCCCAACAGTGCTACTGGGTGAAGGTGCAGACCATCGATCGCCCCAATCGGGCTGTTTTAGAAGGCCTGCGGGCAGCCTGGATTGCCGAAAATGGAGCCGCCCCCGTCGGTAACGGCCCAGATGAAGCCCGATGGAATCAACCCATTGATGTGAAAGCACAACTGACCCCAGAGGAACAGCAAGCTGTGGCTACGGCAGAAAGTGAGTTAGCTCAAGCCAAAGTTTTCAAACAGGCTGCCCGTCGAGTGGAGGCTGATCTGATCAATTTGCTCAGGGCCCGTGGCGTTCAAACAGAGATGCGGTTTAACCCCAAGCTCAAGGATGCAGGACTGCTCGATCTGAAATAGTAGTCCGTCAGGATAGGTTTGAGGGTTACCTCAAATCTACAAAAACTATTTATTGAGTGTTTTGAGGAGGCTTCGCCCCTGAAAACAGTCTTGACAGGCCAATAGTCACCGATGTCAGCCCCCGCAAAATTTAGCCTGCAGCAAACCGCGACCAATGAAAGGACTGCAAAAGCGGATCAGCCTGTTGGTGCCACACCCAGTTGGCAATGAGCTCAGCCGTGATGGGGGCCAACAGAATGCCGTTGCGATGGTGCCCCGTCGCCAGGGTCAGGTTGACATAGGGGCTACTGCCCAGAATTGGCTGTTGATCGGGCGTCAGTGGCCGAAAGCCCCACCACAACTCTTCAATCGGCAACTCAGCTAGAGCTGGCAGCAATTGAATCGCCCGATCCAGGAGCGATCGCACCCCAGTTGGCGTATTGTAGGGGGCAAACCCTACCGCCTCGCTGGTAGCTCCAATCACAATCCGCCCCTGCTTGCGGGGCACAATATAGCAATCGCCAAATAAGACCTGCCGTAGCCACAGATCCCTGTTCTGTGGCACTCGTACTGCCAGCATTTGTCCCTTTTGGGGGGTAACTGGCACCGCTAACAGGGCCTGACTCCAGGATCCTGTTGCTAAGATGTAGTGTTCTGCCTGCCACTGACCTGCACTGGTGGCGACTGCTGTAACCCGGTCTGCGTGATGTAAACAGCGCTGAACCTCAATACCTTCTTGAACCGCCGCCCCCAGGTCTTGTAGGGCGGTGATCAAAGTTCGCATTAAGGCCCGATTATCCACCTGGCCATCTGCTGGATACCACCAACCGCCAGCCACAGCAGGACTCAAGCCCGCCTGGTGCTGGTGCACCGTTTGGCGATCGAGCCATTCTACCGACGGGGCTAAAGCCTGGGGCTGCGCCGACCCCATCGCCAGATGCTCTTCATATACAGGGGAGAGAATGCCACAGGGCCAGTAGCCTGTATCCAGGCCAGCGATCGACTCCAACTTTTCGACCCAGGTGCTATAGAGTGCTCGACTCCGCAAACATAAGTCTAGCATTGGGCCTGGGGGAATCCGCTCTGCCTGGGGCGCTAACATCCCTGCTGCTGCATGACCAGCAGCTTCTGCCAGACTGCGAGTCAGGACGGCAACAGAAGCCCCCTTTAGCCTTAACTCCAGAGCAATGGAGAGGCCAATCACCCCTCCCCCTAAAATTACAACATCAGTGGTCTTGCTCATAGCCTGGCTGGGTCACCACCCCCCGCGAATGCCTTGGGGAGGCCCAGAGGAATTGGGGGGGTAGGGGGTTGCTGGTAGAGCAGTCGGGGGATTGTAAATTTGTGTGGTGGGGGAAGGGCTGGGGGTGGGGCTGGAGGGATTGCCTGGTACAGAACTAAAGCCAGCACTACGAGGCTGGGGAGTGACCTGGGGAGTGACTTGAGGTGTGCCTCGGTTAGTGGTCATTCTTGTCTGTTGCTGAAAGTAAGGAACCGCAACCCGCACCCCAACAATTAAGCCCAATAAAATAATGATGGCGCTTGCTAATCGACCCATCTGTGACTGTCCTGAATAAACCCTGGATGGTGTTTTCATTCTGATCTTACCCGTCATCCTATTGTAGTTCGGTCTTAAGAACGGGATGACCCACCGCTCTACATTTGATCTGGATTGCTGCCTTATGGTCACGGTCTAGCTCCAATCCACACTGACGGCAAGTATGCCATCCATCCTGAATTTCTTTTGGAACCTTTTGACCACAGCCAGCGTAGTCTTGTACTGTACCGCTGGGTAGTCTTGCCTGGGATGGGCAAAAGGACTCTCCCAGATCACCAGCCCCTGACAAACTGGGCCAGTTCTTCCAGGTTGAGGTAGTCGATGGTGAAGGCTTTGCGCAGGAGTTGAGGCGGCATCAATTCGTCGTACTTCTGGAGCTTGGGGGCTTCCTCTTCCGCCAGCAATTGTTCGACAGAGAACCGTCGATCGCCGAGAGATTTGATCTCGTAGTCAAGCTGCTCTAACTTGCAGGGGCCGAGGTTGACCACCAGGTAATAGGGGGGGCGTCCGGTCACACCCCGTGTTTTCAGAGTTTCGCGGCAGTGCAGACGCAGATAACGCTCCAAGGTGCGGACGGTAATGGTGCCCGCCCAAGGCAAAATGTAGCAGTAACCGTCTTCCTCCATCGGAAACAGGTGGGACTGGCCCAGGCCTTGCTTCGCGGCTAACTGGCGGGCCTCTTGCAATCGGTCTCTGGCACCTGCCTGCAAGTAGGGATAGACCCTATCTTCCAGTAAAACCTGGCGCATGCGCTGCAAGATCCGAGTATGGATATCTCCTGTGCTGCCCCGCCAGGAGATCGTCACTTCCCCTGTTGTGGGTTTGACAGAAACCCGTTTATTACGAAAATCGACAGCCATCACCTGCCAGGTCAACCCCGCCAGAGAGAGCTTGTCGCCGGGGGTAGGGGGCACAACAATGCTACCAATCTCCAGCCCCTCATGCCAGACCTGGTATTCTTCTACATCGGGAAACACCGCGTAGAATTTAAAGCTCTGGACAATCTTCTCGGCAGTCAGACCTAGGATCAGACCGTTCTCCTGGCTCTGTTGAATGTGATCAAGACTAATCAGATGGCGTAGAAACAGGCGAAAATCATCGGCGGTAATGGCCTGGAAGGGGGGCAGGGTCAAAACCTGTTGGGCTAGCTCTGGCGGTGACAACTCTCCCTCGGCCACCAGGGTACTCATGGTCTGTTGGTAGAGCAGCGTCAGCGGATAGCGCAGAGGGGCGATCGGCTCGATCCATTTCTCTTCCAGGTAAAGTTGGATGATGGCAATGCACTGCAACAGCTGCCAGGGAAGGCGCTGGGGAATGATTTCAGCGCCAGTAGGCGGGTCTTCTACACAGAGAAACCGCATATCAGCCGGGCTACCCCGGCGACCAGACCGCCCTAGTCGTTGTAAAAAGCTGGCGACGGAGGATGGCGCTTCCAGTTGCAGCACCCGATCGAGTTGGCCTAGGTCAATGCCCATCTCAAAGGTGACGGTGGCAGCAGTCACGGTGGGTCCTCTGGTTGCCCGCATGGCGGTTTCTGCGGCAGTGCGCAAATCGAGAGATAGGCTGCCGTGGTGCACATGGTAAATGTCGGGGTAGCCTCTGGCGGCAGCGATTTGGCGCAGGGTGGCAATTACCTCTTCTGTCTCCATGCGGCCATTGGCAAAAATCAGGCACTTGCGTGATTGACTCTGATCAAACAGGTAACGGTGGTGAGGCTTAAAGGCCTGCTCCCGGCTATCTCCCGCAGCCCGCACCATAAACCGGTCGTAAAAATGCTCCAGGGCTAGATGAATTGTGCGTTGCTCTCCTACAAAGCTGGGGGTGATTACAGAACGATGGGTGCCCGATCGTAGCCAGGTTTCGGCCAGGGAGTAGTCTCCTAAGGTGGCAGAGAGCCCAATCCGCCGGGGCTGATTGTGGGTGAGGCGGGCCAGGCGAGACAGTTGACAGAGCACCTGACTGCCCCGATCGCTACCAATGAAGGCATGGATTTCATCAATCACGACAAAGCGTAAATCCCCAAACAATCGTTCTAGGTCTCGATGTTTGTTAATCAACAGGCTTTCTAAGGACTCCGGGGTCGTTTGCAGAATGCCCCTAGGCGATCGCAACAGCTTTTGCTTACGACTCTGGGAAATATCTCCATGCCAGGCCCAAACGGGCAAATTGGCCTGCTGTAACAGATCGGATAAACGCTCAAACTGATCATTAATCAGCGCCTTGAGTGGCCCAATGTAAAGAGCCCCAACAGTGGTAGACGGCTGCTCATGCAACAGGGTTAACACAGGCAAAAAGGCCGCTTCGGTTTTACCGGAAGCCGTTCCCGCTGCGATTAACAGGTGAGCATCGGTTTCAAATAAAACGCGACAGGCCTCTACCTGCACGGGCCTTAAGGCAGCCCAGCCTTGCTGGTAAATGTATGCTTGAATAAAGGGGGCCAATCGATAAAACAGGTCAGTCATGGGTATATTGAACGATAAAATTGCGCTCTCAGGCGGCTAAAGTCCCCAACGTTTGCCACGGTGGATCAATCCCTACCCTACCGTTGCTGACACAGATACAATAAGTAGCAATCTGTTAGACAACAATCGGATGTCAGGAACTCCATGCCTGAAGGCAGGGGCTTGTCTGAACCAATTCGGACAACGTAAGTCTTGACTAGCCCATTGAGACTCAACTTGGTACAGACGGCAGAATATTTCCCTAGTTCTGCCCTCTCTAAGCCTGATTGGTCAGGTGTTGGGTAAAGCCAAGACATCTTAGTTGAGTTGGGCGAAGGGACTTAAACAGGTTTGCTAGTTCCTGGGATTATATCCACTCAAAAACTAGCACCTAAGCTTGGCGGCCTTTCGGCCACTGCTCCTATCCCTCCCCCTGCCTAAAGGCAGGGGTTTCTCGGAGAAATTTTGATGACCGTTCCTTCTGACCTGGAAACCGCAACGACCCAAGAAAGGGGCATTGAAGCCAGTACTGCAACATCGGTGTTGTCTACCCCGGTTGTTGACCAGGAAGAGGAGTTGTCAGATGATCTGGAGATGTCGCTATTTGACCACTTGGAAGAACTGCGGATGCGAATCTTCTATGCTCTGATTGCAGTGGTGATCGGGGCTATGGGCTGTTTTACGGTCGTCAAACAGATTGTGCGCCTGTTAGAAGCGCCAGCCAGGGGGGCCAGGTTTTTGCAACTGTCTCCTGGGGAATACTTTTTTGTATCACTAAAAGTCGCGGCCTACTGCGGCATTCTGGTAGCTAGCCCAATGATTTTGTACCAGGTTACTGCCTTTGTGCTTCCCGGCCTGACCCGACGAGAACGCCGCTTTTTAGGGCCGATCGTCTTTGGTTCCAGTATTTTGTTTGTGGCGGGGCTGGCTTTTGCCTACGTAGCCTTAATCCCGGCGGCCCTGAACTTCTTTATCAGTTATGGGGCAGACGTGGTGGAGCAAAGCTGGTCGATCGAACGCTACTTTGACTTTGTGCTGCTCCTGTTACTAGCGACGGGCCTGACTTTTCAGGTTCCTGTGATTCAGGCGCTTTTAGGGTTTTTGGGTATTGTCACCTCAAAGCAAATGTTAGCAGGTTGGCGCTATGTGTTAGTAGGAGCCGCCGTTTTAGGCGCTGTAGTGACGCCCTCAACCGATCCATTTACCCAGACTTTGCTAGCTGGAGCAGTACTGGGGTTGTATCTGGGGGGGGTTGGCCTGGTCAAGTTATTAGGAAAATAATCACCCTGGGAATTGAAGTCCTGGTTATACAGAGAAAACCTACCGACGCAGGTTACTGAAAACCTTAATCCCGATGATCCCCAATCCCCTCCACTGGACAACCCGAGATCTGGATGCCATGCCCGATGATGGCGGTTGGAAACGCTATGAAATCATTGATGGAGAATTGTTTGTGACTCGTGCTCCCCACATTCACCATCAAGACGCAGGCGGCAACATCTATTTTGAGCTGGGAAGTTGGTCAAGACAAACCCAACTGGGTAAACCCTTCCAAACTCCAGGCGTTATTTTCACTCCGACCGATGCGGTCATTCCTGATGTTGTCTGGATCAGCCAGAAACGCCTCGATAATGGCGTTGATGAGGCTGGACACCTGACTGTTGCCCCTGAATTAATGGTCGAAGTCCTCTCTCCCGGCGAACTCAACGAGCAACGGGACAAAGAAGTCAAACTTAAGCTTTATTCCCTACATGGGGTTCACGAATATTGGATCGTCAACTGGCAACTAAAGACCCTGGAAATTTATCGTCGCACCGAGGCTCAACTTCAACTCGTCGCCACCCTGCTCGAAGGTGACATCCTAACTTCGCCCTTGCTTCCAGGCTTTAGCACTGCGATCGCTCAGATTTTTCTATGATTTGAATTACATTCAGTCTCAGTCTTTTCGGCAGGTTTTTCTAGGCGTCCGCACAATCTTGACAGACCACTAGTCCGTCGAGCTCAAGTTAGGATATAAGCAAATTGCATTAGCCTGATGCCGACGATGAATGCTCTCTGGTTAGAAAACAATCAACTTAGCCTGAAAACGACTCTGCCCCGGCCAACCCCCAGGCCAGATGAAGCGTGTGTACGAGTGCTGCGGGCAGGTATCTGTAACACTGACCTAGAGTTGTTGCGGGGTTACTACCCCTATACCGGCATTCCCGGCCATGAATTTGTGGGTATGGTAGAGCAGGGGCCAGATCACTTACAAGGCCAACGGGTCGTCGGGGAGATTAATGCGGCCTGTGGCAATTGTCGCTTTTGCTTGAAGCAGATACCGACTCACTGTGAACGTCGATCGGTATTGGGCATTGTCAATCGCCATGGGGCTTTTGCCGAGTACTTGACCCTGCCGGTTAAAAATCTCCATCCGGTTCCAGATACCGTCTCCACTGATGCCGCTACGTTTACAGAACCCTTAGCCGCTGCCCTGGAGATTCAACAGCAGGTAATGATCACTGCTGCCGACAAAGTCCTGGTGGTGGGTGATGGTAAGTTGGGGCAACTGGTGGCTCAAACCCTAGCTTTAACTGGATGCGATTTATTGGTGATTGGGCGTCACCGAGACAAGTTGGCCAATCTCGAAAATCGAGGCATTCGGGTAGGGCTAGTAGATGCAGTTACCGATCGCAGCTTCGATGTATCAGTGGAATGCACAGGCAATCCCGATGGTTTTGCCATCGCCCGTCGCGCCCTACGACCCAGAGGCACCCTGGTGCTTAAAAGTACCTACGCCGGATACCTGACGGTGGATGCTTCATCCCTGGTAGTGGATGAAATCACCTTGGTTGGATCCCGTTGCGGCCCCTTCGCTCCCGCTTTAGCCCTGCTACAGGCAGGTCAGGTAGATGTGGAATCTCTGATTTATAGCCGCTATCCTTTACTGGCTGGTTTAGCCGCCTTTGAGCAAGCTCAACAGCGGGGTGTGCTCAAGGTATTACTGGATATTGAACAAGGGTAAGCAAAGGGAGTGTTGTTGAACGGCTTAGCCCTGGGGTGGCAGTACTGACGGCCCATCTCAATCTTTACCGATCGCCTGCCCCGCAATCCATCCGGTTGTCCAGGCGCTTTGAAAGTTAAAGCCGCCAGTCACACCATCAATATCCAAAACTTCACCGACCAGATACAGGCCAGGGCAAATACGGCTTTCCATCGTTTTAAAATCCACTTCTTTGAGGGCAACCCCACCGCAGGTAACAAATTCTTCCTTAAAAGCGCCTTTGCCTGTGATGGCGTAATTTGCCTGGGTTAGCTCCTGCAGCAGTCGGTTTAGCCCCTGATTGGATAACTCAGACCAACGGCTGGCGGCTCCAATCTCTGCCGTTGCAACCAGTCGTTCCCACAGGCGGCGGGGCAAGAGAACCGGGCAGTTGGTCGCGATTTGGCGGCGGGCTAGTTGCGATCGCATGGCCATTAACTGCTGGCGCAGCTTTTCAGGATTAGACTGGGCCAGCCAATTAATTTGTAGGGTGGCCTGATAATTGACATCGTGCAGCAGCCGTGCCCCCCAGGCAGACAGTTTTAGAACGGCTGGCCCACTTAACCCCCAGTGGGTGATCAGCACTGGGCCAATTTGCTCCAGCGGGGGGTGGCCGCTCACCTGCAGTCGGAGTCGCGCGGATGGGACAGAAACTCCCGCCAGATCATGCAAACGGGCATCCCGAATCTGAAACGTAAATAGGGAAGGCACGGGAGGTTCGATCTGGTGACCCAGATGGCGGGCGATCGCATAGCCCTGGAGACTACTGCCTGTGGCCAGTACCAGCCGATCGCAGTCCAGCGTCTCTCCCGATTTAAGGGAAATAGTAAATGCATGATTGGCCCGGCTCACCTGTTGTACGAGAGCCCCGGTGCGTAGCTCGACCCCAGCCGCCCTTGCCGCCTGCATTAAGCACTCCACAACGGTGGCAGAATCATCCGTTACAGGAAACATACGCCCATCCGCTTCGGTTTTGAGGGGGACGCCACGCTGGGCAAACCATTCCACCGTGTCTTTGGCTTGAAAGCGAGTAAACGGCCCCCGGAGAGCTTTGTTACCTCTGGGATAATGCTGTACCAATAAGGCGGGGTCAAAGCAGGCATGGGTGACATTACAACGCCCTCCCCCCGAAATCCGTACTTTTGTTAGGGCAGACCGGGCTGCTTCTAAAATCGTGATTTGGGCGGAGGGCTGGGCCGCAGCCGCAGCGATCGCGGCAAAAAAACCAGCAGATCCCCCCCCAATTATGGTCACGCCTAAACCTGTCATTACCGCTCTGCCAGGTTCAGGTTCCGCTCTTCCAGGATCGACCGCTTGTCAACCATGGTCATCATAGCTGGCATATCTGGCGATACCTTGCTTTGCAAATTGAGTTCCGCCACCACACTATTAAAGGTGCGGCCATCCGTCATGCGAATTGCAATTTCTTCTACCTCAGACCAAGTGAGGTTACTTTCCACAAAGGCTTTGGTCATCACAATCAGCAGATTCTGCCAATGATTTCCTTCTGCTGTAGTCAGCATCGTATGGGGAATGCCCAGACTCTGATCAAAACAGTGGTGCCAGGCGATCGGCTGATGGGCCAGAGCTGCTTCAACCAGGACGCGATGATCGTCGATGCTGACGGCAACATCATTTTTAGTGGAGAGAATAAACAGGGGCGCAATGGGGTCAGACTTTACCCGTTGCAGGATCTCGCTACCAAGATTCAGAAAAACCCGGAGGGCAGGCAAGGCAAAACCATGGTATCCTCCCTTTGCGGGTTTCGGTTGATTTGGAGAAGTGGGCGATGCAGAATCCCAGGCATAATAGCTGCCAGAATTTTTGACAATCAGGTCTACCAGGCGATTGCGACTACTGAGATAGGGCGCAAATAGCAAGGTGCGATAGATGGCCGCCGTCTTTTCTAACCCCAACCAGGCGGCCAGGGTGCCCCCCCCAGACAAACCGCCCACAATCAGCTCTCGGCCCAGTTGCCGAGCCTGCTCAAACCAATGGAGGGCAAACTCCAGATAGACAGCAGCATCTGTTGGCAGGGGCGGCGGGCTCCCCTTCCCCCAGGTGCCAGCCTGACCATGACCGGGTAATCGGGGAATCAGGACGTTGTAGCCAGCCTTAAAAAAGACTTGCGCCATGGGAATAAATTGATAGGGCCCAGCAGTAAACCCATGCAGGAATAAACACACCCGATCGCGGGCTTCTGGATGCAACAAAAAGCGCGACCGACAGTCTTGATTCAAGAGCGGGAGCTTGTTTTCGGTTGCTGTCGTGGTCTGGGCGATCGCCGCTACTCGCTCAGTATAGGAAGCCATAGAATTGTAGGGTAGATGCTACCTAACCCTACTCGCCACAATTCCCGACAGAACTTAATTTTACAAATATTTAAACATCCGAAGTAACTACTCAGCCTGTCCACCCTTACGGGAAACAAGTTACATACTTTTCCGCTATGATGCAAACTTTAAGCCCTCTCTCTCCTTCGACAGGATCAGGAACCGAAGAGAGGGACTTCAATCCAGAGCCCCTTCTCCCTAAGGAGTAAACCATTGCTTGCTGTCCGAAGGACATAAGCAGGAGCGGGGGATGAAGGAGATGGGTCAGGAGAAGCCCTCAGCCATGGCGCTGGGATCAGGTGGGCAGTGCCGACACTACTACTTAAGCCGAGACGCAGAGACAGGGAAGAAAGTCAGGAGGCAATACTTTAAAGTGATTGACAAGCAACGACCGAGATCTGCGAAGTTTAGGGTATCCTGCTGCTAGAAATAAGAAAATAACAACTAACGGATCTCCCTGGGTCTATGAAACCCCGCTTACTTTCTTCCCCTACCCCCGCATCTATGACTGTTGGTCTGTTTAAGCACGCACTCCATATGGTTCGGTTTGAGTCTAGCAGTCATGGCCTTGCTCGCATGAGCCAGTGGTTTAAGTGGTTAGCTCCTGGGCTGCTGGTCAAACGATGGCTGCTCCTGAGTGCGACAGGCGTGATGTTGGCGACGCTGGGATTTGCCATCTGGTTAAAGCTGACGCCAGTGTTTTACACGACCCAGTTTATTGGGCTAATTTTGCAACAGGTTACCGATCTCATACCGAGTTATGTCAGCGGCCCCCTTGTGATGGCTGGTGGCCTCTGGCTGGTCTGGTGGGGGCATGCTCGCACCCTCAACTCAATTACAGAGGTGCTGATGCCAGAAGGAGATGAAGAACTGATTGATCTGCTGTTAGCCCACCGCCGTCTACATCGAGGCCCTCGCATTGTGGTCATTGGTGGAGGTACGGGGCTCTCTACCCTGCTGCGGGGCCTGAAAGCTTACAGTGCCAACATTACCGCGATCGTCACCGTTGCTGATGATGGTGGTTCCTCTGGGCGACTGCGGCGAGAGATCGGGGTCTTGCCTCCAGGAGACATTCGCAACTGTCTAGCTGCCTTAGCAGACGAAGAAAAGCTGCTCACCGAGTTGTTTCAATATCGCTTTAAGGCTGGGGATGGGCTGGTTGGCCATAGTTTTGGCAACCTCTTCTTGACAGCCATGAGTGAAGTGACAGGAGACCTGGAGCAGGCAGTGGTCGCCAGTTCTAAGGTTTTGGCCATTCGAGGAGAGGTGCTGCCCGCCACCTTAAGTGATATGCGTCTCTGGGCCGATTTGACTGACGGTCGACGGATTGAGGGCGAGTCACATATCACAGATGCAAAAGGGAAGATTGTTCAGATTGGATGTGTGCCAAGCCAGCCTCCTGCATTACCAAGGGCAATTACGGCCATCCAGTCAGCCGATTACATTGTGATCGGGCCAGGCAGTCTTTATACCAGCATTATTCCCAACTTGCTAGTGCCTGAGATTGCCGAAGCAATTGCGGCGAGTACAGCTCCCCGCATCTATGTTTGCAACGTGATGACCCAGGATGGAGAAACCCGCGGCTACTCTGTGGGAGACCACATTAAGGCGATCGATGCCGCCTGCGGTCAAAAATTGTTTGATGCGGTATTGGTGCAGAAAAAAATACCCTCTGCTAAATCCCTGATTCGCTACGCCCAAGAAAATTCCAATCCGGTACCCCTCGATCGGGATGTCGTCACTCGCCTGGGAAGACGCATTATTTTGGCCAATATTATGGATGAAGACGAGCAGACCGGCCTGATTCGTCACAATCCCCAGTCCTTGGCTCGCGTCTTACTGCGCTGGTATGGCCGTATGCAAGGGCTTTAACAGGATCAAGGGAATCCCCCCTCACGGTAGAATAGGGGATTGAAAGGCTAACTCTATTGATGCAAGAGGCTCCCCCATGGTGCAATCCCTGACTGACTTGAACATTCCCCAGTTAGAGGCAGAGTTTGCTGCCCAAAGTCCTCAACAAATCCTAGAACGGGCCTTGAGCTTGTTTGATCATATTGCCATCTCGTTTAGTGGAGCCGAGGATGTGGTGTTAATCGACATGGCCCATCGATTAAACCAAAATGTTCAGGTATTTAGTCTAGATACCGGGCGATTGCATCCCGAAACCTATCAGTTTATTGAGCGAGTTAGAAAGCATTACGGTCTTGCGATCGACCTGGTCTATCCCGATGCGGCTGAAGTCGAAGCTCTGGTCAAAGCCAAAGGGTTATTCAGTTTTTACGAAGACGGGCATAAAGAGTGCTGCGGCATTCGTAAAGTCGCACCCTTACGACGCAAACTCTCTACCCTGGATGCCTGGATCACGGGGCAGCGCAAAGATCAAAACCCCGCCACACGGGCAGGTGTAACGATCATCCAACTAGACACGGCATTTTCTACGGCTGATGGTTCTTTGATTAAGTTCAATCCCCTGGCCAACTGGACTTCTGCCGACACTTGGATGTACATTCGCACCTACGAAGTCCCCTACAACGCCTTACATGAGCGGGGCTTTGTCAGTATTGGTTGTGAGCCCTGCACCCGACCGGTCTTACCCAATCAACATGAGCGGGAAGGTCGCTGGTGGTGGGAAGATGCCGGCAAGAAGGAATGTGGCTTGCATGTGGTGAGCCCAACAACATAATTTATCGCTACAATCTACCGCTTCACCATTGGCACCCCATGTTTGGGTGCCAGGGTCACTCCTCGCCGGTGGGGGAGTTCCGGGCGATCGCTGGCAAGGGCTAAATCATAGTGAGTCAACACCGTTGCTAAGGCCAGCTTCATTTCATAGAGTGCCAGTGCTTCTCCGATACAGCGACGCACCCCACCACCAAAAGGCAGAAACTCGTAGGGTGAATAGGTTCGTTCTAAAAAGCGTTCTGGTCTGAATTGTTTGTGATTGGGGTAAAGGTCTTCTCGCTGGTGAGCCAGATAAATGCAGCCCATGGTGATTGTCCCTGGCTTCAGGGGGTATCCCATCAGTTCTACTGGTTGCTGTACCACCCGGGGAAAGGTCAACATGGCGACAGGATAAATGCGCAGGGTCTCATAACAAACCGCTGTCAGATAGGGTAACCGGGTCAGCGCTAAGGGGTCGGGTTGATTACCCAAGGTGGCGATTTCCTGGCGTAATTTCTGCTTAATTTCAGGAAACCGATGGGTCCAATACAAAGCCCAGGCCATGGCAGTCGCTGTTGTTTCATGGCCCGCCGTTAAAAAGGTAACTAACTCATCCCGCAGTTCCTGATCGGTCATGGGCTGACCAGCCTCATCCCTTGCGGCCAGCAGCATCGAGAGCACATCAGTGCGATCGGGATCAGGGTTTTGACGGCGTTCCGCAATCTCGGCATAAATCAGGGCGTCGAGCTTTGCCCGTTCTTGCAAAAATCGGCCCCAGGGGCTCCAAGAACCCAGGTCTCGCTGTAAGAAGGGGACAAATAAAAAGCCCGATTTGAGGGGAGAATTGAACTGCTCCAGCATTGTGGTCAATAATTGCTTTAACTGCTGGTAGCGCTCACCCTCAATCAGTCCAAATACAACCTTTAGAATTACCAGCAGTGAAATTTCCTGGGTGACCTGACGCGCCTTAAAGGGTTGGTCATCCGGTAAGCGGCTAAATGCCTTGTTCGTCACATCACAAATGATGTCGGCATAGGAGCGCACATGATCGCCATGAAAAGCTGGCATGAGCAACTGTCGTTCTCGTTTATGGCGATCGCCCTGGAGCAAGATGACTGAATACTGACCAACCAATGGCTCTAATAAGCGATTGGGCTCAGACAACGCCCCATAAATCTTGCGGTCATTGGTCAGAATTTCTTGAATGCCCCTGGGATGATTGACAAATACAAAAGAATCGCCAAATCCAATCACAGAAGCTGAAAAGATATCCGGATAGCGCTGAGCGGCTGTCTCCATATAATTAACAGGGTCAACAATCCATTGCCATTGCTGCAATAGCGAAACTGTTGCGATCGGGTTTGGTAATTGGGTTTGGATAGACATCATGGATGAGTTTCAGTGCAATTGAGCCGGGATGGCAGGTTAACAAAATCAGACGTTAGCCGAGGTATCCCCCGAACACCGATAGAATGAACCATTGTTGGCTTGATCTTATCGCGAACCCCCATGTCTCGCTCCAGTTCCCTCCGGTTTTACATTTTGACCCGGCTATTGCTAACACCGCTCATGATCGCAGTGATCAGTACGATCGTTTTCTTACTGTTGCGGGCAACTCCTGGTGATCCGGTCGATGCCTTGCTGGGGCCCCGGGCCCCCCAAGCCGTCAAGGATGAACTACGCAATCAGTTGGGGCTGGGCCAACCCCTCTGGATCCAATATCTCACCTACATGGGGGCGTTACTCCGGTTAGATTTGGGCAAGTCCCTGGTGAGTCAGGGGCAGACGGTTTGGCAAATCATCTTTAAGTTCTTTCCCGCCACGGTGGAGTTAGCCATTTTTAGCTTGTTGGTCGCGATTGGGGTGGGGGTGGGGGTCGGCATTCTGTCCGCATCCCGGCCCAATACATCGGT
>JBJTUO010000028.1:0-29383 GCA_046080785.1 Leptolyngbyaceae cyanobacterium
GCTATCTTCTAGAGGAAACAGCCCCAGACCGTAAGTTGTATATCGCTATTAGCAAAGTCGCGTACAATACCTTCTTTACTCAGGATGTAACTCAACTCATTCTCAATAGACATCAACTTCCAATCATTGTTGTAGACCTAGGGACAGAGGAGATTATGCAATGGATAAATTAACTGAGTACCCTAAGTTAATTAAGCGAATTCTTACTGAGTATGTAGAACTGAGTAATCGCCATCCGAACCCAGATATCGAAACTTTTTTGATTGTGGATGAGGCGAAATCTCACTATATTTGGATGAATCTTGGTTGGCAGAACGGAGAGCGTGTTACTGGTATGACAGTCTATGTTCGGGTTCGGAATAGTAAATTCTGGATTGAAGAGGATTGGACTGAAGACGGTATTGCAAATGATTTGGTTCGTGCAGGGGTTCCTAAAGAGGATATTGTGTTGGCATTTCATGAACCTAAAATGAGGCAGTATACGGAGTTTGCAGTAGCGTCGTAGTAGCGGCGCAGGCTAACAATAACGCACCGCTCCCCTTTGTGTATGAAAGCACAGGGGTGTTGACTCGTTTTACCGATAACCGCGATCCAAAGCCGCGATCGCGCCCAGTCTTTTCCTTTCACCGCCCCGAAACTCTTCAGAAATGGTTGAAAACCGATCAGCCCCTGAGGGCACGGTTACTTGATCTTCCCGGACTGGATACCACCGGATTGCGGGACTGTCAGACACGGGCGATTCAAAACCTGGAGCATTCCTTTAAGGACAATCGGCCTCGCGCCCTGATTCAGATGGCGATCGGATCCGGTAAAACCTTTACCGCGATCACCGCAGTGTACCGATTGCTCAAGTTTGCCAAGGCCGAACGGGTGCTCTTCCTGGTGGATACCAAGGGGCTAGGAGAGCAGGCCGAGCAAGAGTTCATGGCCTTTAACCCCGGTAGACGATAATCGCAAGTTCACGGAACTGTATAACGTGCAGCGATTGAAGTCGCGCTATATGGCAACCGATAGCCAGGTCTGTATCTCCACGATTCAGCGGCTCTACTCCATCTTGAAAGGGGAAGAGCTGGATGAGAAGGCAGAGGAAGTCAATCCCAACGAGCTAATGCAGCCCAGGGCTCCGATGCCCGTAGTGTATAACCCCAGAATCCCGATCGAATTCTTCGATTTCATCATTATTGATGAGTGTCACCGCTCAATTTACAACCTGTGGAAGCAGGTGCTGGATTACTTTGATGGTTTCTTAATCGGCTTGACCGCGACACCCGATCAGCGTACCTTTGCCTTCTTTAACGAGAATGTGGTGAGTGAGTATACCCACGAAGAGGCTGTTACGGATGGGGTGAACGTGGGCTTTGATGTCTACACCATCGAAACTGAGATCACCCAGCAAGGCAGTAGGTTGGTTGCCAGGGAATTTGTCGATAAGCGAGACAAACTCACCCGGAAGCGTCGCTGGGAGCAGCTTGATGAGGATTTTACCTATTCTGGGAGTCAGCTTGATCGAGATGTGGTCAATCCGAGTCAGATTCGCAATATCATCCGCACCTTCCGCGATAAATTGCCGGAGATCTTCCCGAATCGGAAGGAAGTCCCCAAAACTCTGATCTTTGCTAAAACTGATAGCCACGCCGATGACATTATTCAAATCGTGCGGGAGGAGTTCGGGGAGGGGAATGCCTTCTGCAAGAAGGTGACCTACCAATCCAAAGAGGATCCCAAATCGGTGCTGGCCCAATTCCGCAACGACTACTATCTCCGCATTGCGGTAACGGTAGACATGATCGCTACGGGAACCGATGTCAAACCGTTGGAGTGCCTGCTGTTCATGAGGGATGTAAAATCCCGCAACTACTTTGAGCAGATGAAGGGACGGGGAACCCGCACGTTAGGCGCTGACGACCTCAAAAAGGTAAGCCCTTCAGTTATTTCGCGTAAGACCCATTTCGTGATTGTGGATGCGGTCGGGGTTACCAAATCCCTAAAAACCGATAGCCGCCCCCTGGAGCGCAAGCAGGGAGTGCCCCTAAAAGACCTGATGATGGGTGTCATGATGGGTGCCCAGGATGAAGATGCGTTTACGTCACTCGCGGGCCGTCTTTCGCGCTTAGAGCAACAGATGGAACCCGAAGAGCGGGAACGCTTAGCGGAGATGACCGGAGGCTTGAGTGCCGGACAGATCGCCAAAGCTCTGCTCCATGCCTATGACCCGGACACCATAGCTGACAAGGCCCGAATCGATGGGGGCCTACCAAGTACGGCGGAGCCATCAGAAGTGGCGATCGAGAACGCCCAGCAAGCGCTGATCCGCACTGCGGCCAGTGCCTTTACCGGCGAGGTGATTGACTTTATCGAGAACGTTCGCCGGGTGCATGAGCAGATTATCGATACCATCAATATCGATCGTGTCACCGCTGTGGGGTGGGATGCCCAGGCCAGAGAGCGGGCGATGCACCTGATCCAGGATTTCACCTCCTTCATCGAGCGCCACAAAGATGAGATCACCGCGCTTAAAATCTACTACAATCAGCCCTACCAACGCCGTGACCTGACTTTTCAGATGATTCGCGAGGTATTAGACATCCTCAGAACCGAAAAACCGATGCTGGCCCCCCTGTCAGTTTGGCAAGCCTATGAGCTAGTGGAGGGCAAGAAAGCGGGTACTCCGATTAGTGAATTGACTGCCCTAGTGTCCCTGATTCGCAAGGTGGTGGGGCTTGATCAAGAGCTGACCCCCTATGAGCGGACGGTGAACCGCAACTTTCAGCAGTGGGTGTTTCAGAAGCAGGCGGGGGCACTGAAATTTAACCCCGAGCAGATGGAGTGGCTGCGAATGGTGAAGGATCACATGATCAGCTCGTTCCATATTGAGCGGGACGATCTAGACTATGCCCCCTTCGATGCCCAGGGCGGATTGGCCAAGATGTACCAGCTTTTTGGCGATGAGATGGATGGGATTATTGATGAGATGAATGAGGCGTTAGCGGCATGACACCCTGGGAGCGGGCAGTTGAACTGCCCCATCCCCAGAAAATGATTGATGAGATGAATGAGGCGTTAGCGGCCTAACAAGTAAATGATAAGTTGAGTTCTAATGGTCGAAAACGTGGGCGAGAATAAGGATATTCCAGACACATGGTGCCTTGTACAACATCACGATGTGGCAATCATAAATCCAAAGATTCCAAAAGATGCACTCGATGATGGCTACCTTGTTTCATTTATTCCAATGGCAGCCGTTGAAGAATGTTCAGGAAAGTATGATTATTCCGAAATAAGGCCCTACGGAGAAGTTAAGAAAGGATACACTCCTTTCATCGCTGGTGATTTGGTTTTTGCTAAGATCACCCCTTGCATGGAAAATGGAAAGGTCGCCCTACTTAAGGATCTTCATAATAATATTGGTTTTGGATCTACAGAGTTTCATGTTTCCCGGCTGTCAGAGTTAACTAACAAAAAGTACTTCTTTTACTTTTTTGTTCAACAGAGAACAAGACGGGATCCTCAAGTTCATATGACTGGAAGTGCCGGTCAACTTCGGGTACCCAAGGCGTATTTTGAAGAGCTAGAAATTCCTCTCCCTCCCCTCCCCGAACAACACCGCATCGTAGACAAAATCGAGGAACTTTTCTCCGATCTGGATGACGGAATTGCCTCCCTCAAGAAGGCCCAGCACCAGCTCAAGGTCTATCGTCAGGCAGTGCTAAAGTGGGCCTTTGAAGGTAAGCTTACCGCCCAGTGGCGCGAAGAGCAGAAACGGCAAGGCAAGCTAGAGTCTGCAGAAACCCTGCTGGCGCAAATCAAAGCGGAGCGAGAGCAGCGCTATCAGTCAGAACTTGCCCAGTGGCAGGCTGATGTTGAGGCTTGGGAGGCAAATGGCAAGGTCGGGAAGAAGCCGGGTAAGCCGAGTAAGTATAAAGAGCCAGCCCCCCTCAGTACTGATGAAATTGAAAACCTTGACAGGCTTCCTGAAGGCTGGGTATGGATCAAAATAGGATCACTCTCTCATGTTGGAACAGGTGTGACTCCGTTAAAGAAAAAGATCGAATACTATGAGGGCGGCACAATTCCTTGGGTGACAAGTGGCGCTCTTAATGATGCATACGTTCGGGAACCTTCCGGTTATGTAACGTACTTGGCATTAGAGGAGACTAATCTGGAGCTTTATCCTGTACATACGTTATTAGTTGCGCTGTATGGAGAAGGTAAAACAAGGGGAAAGTGTTCTGAACTATTAATTGAGGCAACTACCAATCAGGCTATAGCGGCAATTGTTCAAGAGGGGATAGAGGTAAAAATACGGAAATATCTCAAGTGGTTTTTACAGAAGAATTATGATGCCATACGACGGAAGGCTTCTGGAGGGGTACAACCTAACTTAAACCTTAGCATTATTGAAAATACGATTTTTCCGATATGTTCTCTCTCTGAACAAGTCCAAATCGTCGAAGAAATCGAATCCCGCCTCTCCATCTGCGATAGCTTCGATGCCACGATCTTCGACAACCTCCAACGCGCCGAAGCCCTGCGCCAGAGCATTCTCAAGCAAGCCTTTGAGGGTAAGCTGGTTCCCCAAGACCCCAACGATGAACCCGCGTCGGTGTTGCTAGAACGAATCCGTACCTCCAACGCCGCTCAGGCTGAGGACAACAAGCAAACTAAAAGAAAGCAGTCCCTATGACGACTCCCACCCCCACAGATTCCTGGGATTCCTGGAATCGCCGACTTGTAGTCGGTTCTGAAGTAGATAACGCCGGAGAGGTGCCGAGTACAACTCGGCGATCCGGGGAGGGAAAGGAGCTGAGTACAACTCAGCCATCCCGGGTTGGAGAGGTGCCGAGTACAACTGGGCGATCCCGGGGGGGAGAGGAGATGAGTTCAACTCGGCGATCCGGGAAGGGGGAGGTGCCGAGTACAACTCGGCGACCCGGGGAGAAGCGGTTGCCGCATTTTGATGTACCGGGGTTGATTCAGCACATTACCTTTCATCTGGCGGATTCGTTGCCTCGCGCTGCGATCGAGGGAATGCAGCGAGAACTGGCTGCCATGCCAGAAGCAGAGCGAGATGTAGCTCGCCGCCAGCGAATTCAGGCCTTATTGGATAGTGGCTTGGGAAGCTGTGTGCTGCGTGACGCGGCCTGTGCCCAAATTGTGCAGGATTCCCTGCTGTTTGGAGACGGCGATCGCTATCATCTTCTGGCCTGGGTGGTGATGCCCAATCACGTTCACGTACTGATTGAGCAAATCCCTGGTTGGCCCATGGCAAAGGTCGTTCAGTCCTGGAAACGCCATACCTCTCGCCAAATCCATCGCCTAACCCTGGGATGGTCGAGTTGTACTCGACCTAATACCGAGTGCAACTCGGTTATCCCGACCGATGCCGACTACAAGTCGGCACTCCCAGGGGCGGCCATCCCCCCATTGTGGCAGCGAGATTATTGGGATCGCTTCATTCGGAACGATCACCACTTCCTAATTGCCAAAAGCTACATCGAAGAAAATCCCGTTGCAGCAGGGCTAGCCGGTTCGCCAGAAGCATGGCCTTGGGGCAGTGCTCATTCATGTCTGTATTGACAACAGTTGCCGAGTCAATAGCTAGATTTACAAACAATTTTAAGGAAAAAATGTTCAAGTTATTTTTGCGCGAGCCCTTAGTAGGGTTGGATCAGGTTATTTTTTCATGAGCCCTAAGTACTGGCTTTAACTGAGCCAGAGATGTTTTGAGCGATCG
Organism: Leptolyngbyaceae cyanobacterium; assembly: GCA_046080785.1. Classification (GTDB taxonomy): domain Bacteria; phylum Cyanobacteriota; class Cyanobacteriia; order Leptolyngbyales; family Leptolyngbyaceae; genus JBJTUO01. The sequence goes on from JBJTUO010000028.1 coordinate 5,735, forward strand.
CACTGACTTTCTGTGTCCAAGGATGCTCTGGATAACGCAGGCAAAAGATATGGCTGCTGGCAAGATGGAACATCTCTTCGCAAACGGGCAAAATTCCGGCTACTTGAGTCTGATATGAGTGCTGAATCTGTTGCTGTAGGTCTGTAAAATTAAGCGATGGTAGTGCTTTGTTGACAACGAGTAAAGTTTGAGGAACTCCCAGTCTCTGGGCTACATCAACTTCGACGGCAGTTCCCTGATAGTCTTGACTGTCGGGCCTGAGCACCAGTACCAGAACATCTGAAATGACAAGGGAGATCAGCGTTTCTTCGTTAATGCCGGGGTGGGTATCAATCAATAAATAGTCCAATTTCAACTTGCGAATCAGTTCACCCATCCCCTCATTTAAGCGACGAGCATCATAGCCTTCCCGCAAGATTCTGGAAATATCACCCGTTTTAATGCTGGAAGGAATTAAGTGAATACTGCCTCTGCTACCAAACAATGACGGCTTTTGCTTCAGAATAGAACTGACATCACAGGCCGCTTGCTCAATCCGGCAACGCCCCCAGAGAAAATCATTTAGGGTATACCCGATCGCCTCTTCCTGTAACCCAAACAAGACATGAATACCGGGAGATTGAATATCGGTATCGACGATGCCAACCCGTTTACCAGAGCGGGCGATCAGAGTAGCCAGGTTACTCGTAATATTAGATTTGCCAGTGCCGCCGCGAAATGAATGAACAGAAATAACTTTACACATGGGGATGACCTCTCGATTAGAAATGTAATTTGCTGGATCAGAACAAAAATTAGTTTGGTAACGATTTCCAGTTTGGAAAATTGGTCAGCAGCCTACTCCTGGGACGCTCTCCATTTATTGCGGATATCCTGTGCTTCTTGCTGAATTCGTTGAAAGGTCTCTGAACCTTCGATTTCTTCAATCTGTTGAGCTCGTTTGGTTTGATCAATCTGAACTTTTAGTTTTTGCACCTGTTCCCGCAGTTGGTGTTCACGTAGAGAAACTTCGTGCATCATGCGTTGAAATACTCGTCCCAAATGGCCCAATTCATCTTTGCGTTTTGCGATCGCAACCAGCCGTTTTTGTTCAAACTCTGTGGCTTCATCGGCACTCAAACTGTTTGCACTAATTTTTTGAGCTAACTGGGCAAGCGGTTTGATTGGCTGAATCATGTTGCGTTGCAGTAGATAATTAATCAACAAAATGACGACGGTAAAAATGCTAATGAAAATGCCAATGAATAGAAGAAAGGCTTGATGAGCACTCTCAAACAGTTGCTGAGCTGGAACATAAACAATCTGTGTACCTAAAATCTGATTGAGCTGCCAACCAAACCCATGCTCCTTACCGTAGGATTCAATATGACTTTTAGGGGCATTTTCTGGAGATCCATGGCACCGCAGGCAAGATGCATTTTTGAATGATAACGGACGGGCACTATAAAATAGTTGGTCTCCGGCCACAACACGGAACCCGGTCAGGTTCTTGAGCTCTGGGCGATCGCTAAATCGTTCAGTCAGTTGGGTTTCAAAGTCATCGGCTTGATCCCGTAGATTCGTGGGATTTAACACCGCATCTTTATAGAACAGATCCTTGTAGTCTGGATTTTTACGGAGGATTTCAAAAATCTCCCGTGCGGCAAAGCTGGGAATGGCTTCAGGGGTAAACCTTGCCTCTGTTTCAATTCGAGGAGTCAGCAGCGGGTTAACATGGGTGCTGGTATAAGTTCGAATTGAGTTTACGACTTCAGCAAGCACCTGGCTGCGATAATTGACTTCTGACTCCACTTTCTGTTCTAAGGCTTTAGATAAAGCAAAGCCACTCAGAATAATTGCACTGACAAATACGATGGAAAGAATCAGGGTAAACTTAGTGGCTAATTTAGAAGACCCGATCATAGTGGCTCCTGAATTCATCTTCTAATGAACTTGTTTTATTCATACTGCGATCGTCTTAGAAAAGCTAGTATTTCCGGTGTTTTCACGACTTTTGTGCCATAGTTTAGCCCCCACTTCAACGAATATCAGAGACCAGCCGAGTTAGGGGTCAACGAAAGTCGTAGCGCAATTCCCCATTTCGCTGAAAGGCAAGTTAAGACGTTTTTCAGTGTTTTTCTCAAGGCTGAATCTCTATTCTGAGAGTACAAGCAAGGAACGAGATGAGATTCAAACAACCACATCACTTTTCTTACTTGTCATAAACCAACTACCTACAAAGGAGCAAGAACAATGGAAAACATCAATGAAGTAATGGAACTGTCCGCTCAAGAGCTCGATAACGTTGCAGGCGGCGCAACCCGCGTGGCTGATGCCTCAACCCATCAACTACTGGATATACAGGAAAGTGGCTTAAAGGTCGGTCGTGATGGCATCACCAGTTTCAACAGACAAGCCACAGATGACTTCTCTGCCGCGCTGTTTGAATTCACTCAAACCGGGAAATAATTCCTCCTCTGCTTCAGGCCAGCTCAGGCAAAACCTCCAACTGGCCTGTTCATAGGCGAACCGTCAATCAACTACACGCAAATTACACACAAATTACACACAAAGGAGCAAGAACAATGGAAAACATTAACGAAGTAATGGAACTATCCGCTCAAGATCTCGATCTCGTTGCAGGCGGCGCAACCCGCGTGGTTGGTGCCTCAACTCATGAACTGGTGGATATACAGGAAAGTGGCTTAAAGGTCGGTCGTGATGGCATCACCAGTTTCAACAGACAAGCCACAGATAACTTCTCTGCCGCGTTGTTTGAATTCACTCAAACCGGGAAATAATTCCTCTTCTACTTCAGGCCAGCTCAGGCAAAACCTCTAACTGGCCTGGTGATAGACAAGACACAAGGGGCGTTTTAGCAAAATTTTAATTTAATAGAGCGCCTCTTTTCTATTTTCAGGAGAAGTAGCTATGTCAATTGATGAACCATTGCCACTAGATGGCCAAACTACGCAGTCTTTTTTATGTGGTGTGGAGCTGTCTGAAGAAGAACTGGATCAAGTTGCTGGCGGGTTAAACCTGTATTTCAGCGCCGGGTCTTTTCGAGAAAACGCAGCCATCAGGCCCTATCAGTCATCTCATCGTTCCCGCTTCTCCTCAAGACAGCCAGGCTTTCAAACACGGGACACGCGCTCCAATGGTTTCCAACTGATCATCTCGGATGCTTCCACAGAGGATCTAAAACTCTTGAGTGGAATCTTTAGTTCACTCAGAGAGTTTATTGACTCCTAAACGATGTCCCCCCTGTTTTTGAAAGAGCTGACAGGCCAAACCCGACCTTAGTTAGTAAAGGACACATGGATTATGACAGAGGTTTTACTCAAAGAGCTAAGCAATGATGATATTGATTGGATGTTGACCACGGGTAGCCAAGCCGAGATCGCAGCAGGTACGACATTAATTTGCCAGGGAGAACCTGTAACTGCACTATATCTGCTTTTGGAAGGTTCCTTAACTGTTACAGCTTGCCCACCCAATGATAACCCTGTTAGCCGTGCCTTTGCGGCTTTGGAGGGGGGCGAACTGAGTGGACGAGAAATTGCTCGTTTATCTAATGGAGAGCTGGTGGGAGAACTATCGTTTATGGACGCTTACCTGGCACCTGCTACCGTCAAAGCCCTGAAAACGTCTGTGATTCTTACCATTCCCCAATCTCAGTTGTTGAAAAAATTGCAACAAGATAGCAGTTTTGCGGCCCATTATTATCGGGCGATCGCGATTCTGTTAGCCGATCGGTTAGAACGCATTGTTCGACAAGTAGGCTATAGCACCACCGTGCTCTGTCAGCCCCAACTGCGGGAAATTCTCTTTATTTTCTCAGAACTGCATGACAGTGATATTGGTTGGATGATTGCAGCCGGTAGGGCCGTCCGCATCCCGGCAGGAACTGTGTTGATCCAGGGCAATCGACCAGTGGAAGCCCTCTATATTCTGATGGATGGCAGAATGGTCGCAGCAGTCGAGGAAAATATAGGGAATCCTTTGGCGCGGGCATTTTCCACTTTAGAAGAACGTTCCAGTACTTCCCTGGAACGGGAGTTTGCTCGCCTATCCCAGGGCGACATTGTAGGAGAAAACCCGTTTTTAGAAGTAGCCCCCCCTGCCGTAACCATCAGGGCGGTTGAAGATTCTCTGGTATTGGCCATTCCCCGTTCTCGATTAGCGGCCAAGTTATTAGAAGATGAGGGCTTTGCCTCCCGCTTCTACCGGGTGTTGGCAATATTGCTAGCGGATAAACAACAGGGCGTAATTAGTCGTTTGGGCTATGGGCGGCTAACCTACAGCAAAGGGCAATCCCTGGATGACGCATTAACTTATCAAGATGAATTGAGTTCTGGTTTTTTAGCTCAAGTAACTCTTGCAGGTACGAAGTTTGACTGGATGTTGAAACAAATTCGTGGCAACTAAATCAATACTATCCCACTTAAGAGGGTAACACCATGACTACTCACAATAATCATCTATTCCGCAAAGAAGCGATCGAGCGTCTGTCATCTCCTGAACAGCTTGATCAGCTGATGCAAGTCGTTCATCCCAAAAAATGGATTCCCCTAACAGCAATGGGGGCGATCGTGGCAGCAGGTCTCACATGGAGTGTGTTTGGTCGCATTCCAATTACTGTTAGTGGTCAGGGTGTGTTGGTTTTTCCTAGTCGGGTAGTGGCTTTTCAGGCTTCATCTGTAGGTCAATTGCAAACGGTCAACGTGCGAGTGGGGGATGTTGTTAAAAAAGGACAGGTGCTTGCGACTATTGATCAGACAGAATTGCAAAAGAGTTTGCAGCTTGCACGGGTTAAACTCGCCCAATTACAAGAACAGGACCGCAATGCCAGCCTGATGCAAACTCAGCGGCATAGTGTGGATCAGGATGCCATTCAACAGCAACGTCAGGCGTTACAGCAGAGCCTGAATGCAACCCAAGCCGTTACTCCAATTTTGCGGGAAAAGGGACTGGAAGCCTTACAGCGGGAACGCCAAAATTTAAAGGAACAACTACAGACTGCTAAAGATTTGCTGCCAACGTTCAAAAAACGGCTAAATAATCGCCAGCGACTCCTTCAGGAGGGTGCTGTTCCTGCCGATACTGTTTTACAGGCGCAGCAAGACTTTTTGAATAGTCAATCCAAAATTAATCAAATTGAATCTGAATTGAAGCAACTGGATGTGCAAGAAGCAGATGCACAACGTCAATATCTTCAAAATCTTAACCAGGTCAAGGATTTACAGGCCCAAATTAGGGCTTTAGACAGTAAAATCATCAATCAAACTGAACAGGACTTGACAAATCAAACAAATCGTAAAAAGGAAATTCAAGAGACACAGCGAACCATTGCCCAACTAGAGCTACAACTGAAAGATAAAAGCCAAATTGTTAGTAGCTACAACGGTCGCATCCTGGAATTATCTGCGATCGCAGGGCAAACCTTAGAACCGGGAACCCGCCTGGGCACCATTGAGGCTCAAGATTCCTCGAATAAATTAATGAGTGTAGCCTTTTTCCCAGTGAGTGAGGGCAAGAAAATTCAAAAGGGCATGCAACTACAAATTACGCCCTCCACAGTTAAACGGGAGCGCTTTGGTGGCATTGTTGGCACTGTTACTGCTGTTTCAGCTTTTCCGATTACTAAAGAAGGAGCTGCCAGTGTCGTAGGCGGGGCAGAAGTCCTGCAGGGGCTTTTAGCCCAGGGGCCACAGTTGCAGGTCTTTGCAGAGCTTCAACCGGATACATCAACGACAAGTGGGTTTCGTTGGTCGTCTTCCAAAGGCCCTCAGATGCCCATCACATCGGGGACTACGACCTCCGTGCGAGTTACGGTGGAACAGCAGGCTCCCATTACATTTGTCTTTCCCATCCTGAGATCATGGAGTGGAGTGTATTAATTATGCGCTGGCGAACTCTAGTCAAACGGGTTAAAGCTTTTAATCGTCGGCCAGATCAACGACGACAGACGCCCACCCTTCTACAAATGGAAGCAGTAGAATGTGGTGCAGCAGCATTAGGAATTATTCTGGGCTACTACGATCGCATTGTTCCCTTGGCAGAACTGCGGCAAGTCTGCGGCATTTCTCGCGATGGCAGTAAAGCTTCTAATCTGCTGATAGCCGCTAAGCAGTATGGGCTGCAGGCAAAAGGCTTTAAGGTTGATTTACAGGCCTTACGAAAACTGCCCTGCCCTTACATTGTATTCTGGAACTTTAACCATTTCCTGGTTGTAGAAGGCTTTGATCAACGCCAGGTCTATCTGAATGATCCTGCGACCGGGCCCCGCTCTGTCTCCCTTGAAGAATTTGATCAATCTTACACGGGGGTTGTGCTGGTATTTGAGCCAGGGCCTGAGTTTAAACCGGGAGGGCAAAGACCCAATCTGTTGTTAGCCCTGTGGAGCCGTTTGCGGGGCTCACTGGGTGCCCTCACCTATTGTGTCGTTGCAGGTTTATTGTTAGTCATTCCTGGACTGGCGATTCCAGCATTTTCCCAGGCTTTTGTTGATAACGTTTTAATTGAAGGTCGAGATGATTGGCTACGCCCCCTCATTCTAGGGATTCTTTTTACTGCTGTCTTAAATGGATTTTTGACCCTACTCCAGTTACAGTTTCTGCGCCGCATGAAAATTAAACTGTCTGTAGGCCTATCTAGCCAGTTTCTCTGGCATATTCTGCGGTTGCCGGTTAGCTTTTATGACCAGCGATTTGCCGGAGAGATTAGCAATCGGATTCATCTCAATAATGAGTTAGCCCAACTCCTATCGGGCCGATTAGCAACCACGATTATTTCAGCAGCTACAGCGATATTTTATGCGGCGATCATGCTGCAATATGACCGTCTGTTAACCGCGATCGGCATTGTATTTGTGGCAATCAATATGGGGGTTTGGCGCTGGGTTGCTCGGCGGCGAGTCGATGCCAATATGCGTCTGGGGCAGGAGCAGGGCAAAGTCAATGGTGTCTCAATTTCTGGCCTGCAAAGCATGGAAACCCTGAAGGCCTCTGGCCTGGAGTCTGATTTCTTTGCTCGTTGGGCTGGCTATTACGCGAAAGCAATTAACGTTCGTCAGGAGCTGGATATCACGAACCAGACGCTGGGTATTCTGCCATCGTTTCTAACCTCGGTTACGACTATGTTGCTACTTGTAATTGGGGGGATGCGGGTTATGGATGGCGCTCTTAGTATTGGTATGCTGATTGCTTTTCAAGGATTAATGCAGCGCTTTCTGGAGCCTGTTACTGACCTTGTGAGTTTATCAGGTGAGCTTCAGGAAATGCAGGGTGCTGTGAATCGATTGGATGATGTTTTGCAAAATCCCATCGATCCAGCTTTGCCCCTAGTGTCAGCCAGTGCTGCGATGAAGGCAGGTTTGGGGGGATCTGAACCTGGAAATTTAACCGCTAAAGACGCTGTTAAAGGTCCGAGCTACCGGGATGCAATTTTTTCAGCATTGGAGCCCTCCCCCGGTATTACCCACACTGACACCCACCCCGCCCGCGATCGCTCTGCTAAAGCCGCCATGACCCCACTACCCCCTGTCAAACTTCGAGGGGCTGTAGAACTGCGCAATTTAACCTTTGGCTATAACCGGACAGCAGCGCCCTTAATTGAAAACCTCAGCTTCACCCTTAAACCGGGTCAGCGAGTTGCCCTGGTGGGTGGCAGTGGGTCGGGAAAGTCAACCGTTGCTAAATTAATTTGTGGCCTTTATGAACCCTGGTCAGGTGAAATTATTTTTGATGGCCGTCCCAGGGCAATTATTCCCCGATCTGTATTGGCCCATTCCATGGCCCTGATTCAGCAAGATATTACGCTGTTTGCAGGTAGCGTCCAAGACAACTTAACCCTGTGGGATAGGACGGTTCCGCACCGTCAGATTGTTCGAGCCTGTCAGGATGCAATGGTGCATGAAGTCGTGATTTCCATACCGGGGGGGTACCAGGCTGATTTGGCTGAAGGCGCAACAAACCTAAGTGGCGGACAACGCCAACGGTTAGAAATTGCCCGTGCGCTGGTGACAAATCCATCCATCCTTGTCATGGATGAAGCAACCAGTGCCCTGGATACGGAAACAGAACGGATCATTGACCAAAACCTGCGGAAGCGCGGTTGCACTTGCATCATCGTGGCCCATCGGTTAAGCACTATTCGAGATTGTGATGAAATTATCGTGCTGGATCAGGGCAAGGTTGTCCAACGCGGCACCCATGAGCAACTTCGGCAGGTTGAGGGCAAATATTTACAGTTAATTCGGAGCGAAGGGGAAGCCCTTTAAGGAGAGAAGATTATGCATACGCCTGTAAAACACTCAGCATTAATCGATCGCACCTATCAAGTGCAAGGAAATCAAGCGATTACGCTAGATAATCCCCAGATGGTTTGGCTGGTAGAGTCGGGTTCGATGGCCCTATTTGCAATTCCGATGCAGCAGGGAATTACCGCAGGCTCCCGTCGTTATTTGTTAACCCTTGAGGCTGGTCAGGCCATGTTTGCTAGCCCCACTGATGCCGCATCAGTTGAGCTCGTTGCAGTGGCGATCGCTGATGCAAAACTAATCCAAGTTCCACTAGATCAATTTCGGGAAGCACTTTGGGCTAATGACCCGCAGGCGATCGGACTGCTGGAAGACTGGATTGAGCAGCTTGGCGCAGCCTTAGCAGAACAGGTATCCCCCACCCCCCCGCAGCCCCTAGAAGGCCTGACATACTTTGCCCTATCGCCGGGAGACGTTTTTCAACCTACCCAAAACAAACCCATCTGGGTTCAGATACAAACGGGATGTGCCAACTTTATGGCCTATGAGGAACTGCCTCTGACTCCGGCCCACGACATCTTGCCCTTAAGCTCCACCCTGTGGTTACAAATGGCATCTCCTGTTGAGTTTGCTGTTTTAGAGAGAGCCGAAATCGCCAATCCCGATCGCTGGCTAGACGGGCTATTCCAGCTTCAAGTCTATGTCCTCTCAGCCATCGCCTGTTTAGAGCAGCAACAGCAAAGTACTGACTACCATCGTTTTCACTCTCTACAAAAACTAAATCAGCAGGTTATGCACGATACCTTGGGTGATCTTGCATCCTTACTGCATCCCACTTCAGAACAGGAAAGCCAGCTTAAAACGGCACTAGACCCTGATCAGGCCCTACTGGTTGCTGCTGGGGCAATCGGGCGTTATTTAGGGATACCGATTTTTCCACCCGCTCGTTCAGAAAATTTAAGTCGAGTCATTGATCCAGTAGAGGCGATCGCCCGCGCCTCCCGTCTGCGTAGTCGTCGCATTACTTTACAAGGAGAGTGGTGGAAAAAGGATTGCGGAGCCTTATTGGCCTACACCCACGACCGCCAGCCGGTGGCCCTATTGCCCGATGCAAACCATCACTATGACCTTCTCAATCCCCAACAGCACCAGCGCACTCCCCTTACCCCCAATCTGGCAGCAAAACTGGCACCTGCGGCCTATATGTTCTATCGTCCTTTGCCAGATAAGGTCCTCAAAACAGCTGATTTGCTGAAGTTTGCCCTGCGGGGCCAGATGAAAGAGGTCTCTATCGTGTTGTTAGCAGGTGTGGCAACAACCCTGTTGGGAATGATTACCCCTCAAGCAATGGCGATCCTGATTGATCAGGCTATTCCTGATGCAAATCGTCATTTGTTGATGCAAATTGCTTTAGGGCTATGCGCTACAGCTCTGGGGGGTAATTTGTTTCAACTGGCGCAGAGCTTTGCAGTTATGCGATTAGAAACCTTTGCTGATGCTTCAACTCAGGCAGCTATCTGGGATCGACTGCTTTCCCTTAAACCTGGGTTCTTTCGGCAGTATGCTATTGGAGACTTGAACTCAAGGGTTAGCGCTGTTACCCAAATCCGACAAAAACTCAGCGGTACCATCCTCAGGACCATGTTCTCCAGTCTATTTTCTTTGCTGAATTTAGGACTTTTGTTCTACTACAATGGTGCCCTGGCTGCGATCGCCTTTGTGGTGGCCCTGATGAATATCGCTGTTACCGTTGTATCTGGCGTCCTCACCTTAAAGAAGGCGCAGCCTCTAATGGAACTGCAAGGCCAACTGCTGGGAATCATGGTGCAGTTAGTGGATGGTGTGACAAAACTCCGAGTTGCCGGAGCTGAGTCCCGTGCTTTTGCCTACTGGGGCAAACACTATCAACGCCAGATCAAACTGATGCTAAGCACCCAAGGGATCGAAGATTGCCTGACTGTGATTAACAAAATTCTGCCAGCTCTGACAACAGGGATTTTATTCTGGTTCGCGGCAGGGTTGCTGCATCCCAGCGAGGCCCAGGCCGCTGGCCTGTCGACTGGAACGTTTTTAGCTTTTAACGCGGCTTTTGGTACTTTTATTGGTGGGGCAACCAGCCTGAGCGGCACAGTCGTAGATGTGTTGCAGATAGTTCCCTTATGGAATCGGGCAAAACCTATCCTAGAGGCGAAACCAGAGGTTGACTCTACCAAGACCGATCCGGGCCGTCTGTCAGGTCGTTTAGTAGTGGATCACGTTATTTTCCGCTACCGAAATGATGGGCCCCTCACCCTGGACGATGTCAGCCTGCGGGCAGAGCCAGGAGAGTTTATTGCCCTGGTGGGAGCTTCTGGCAGTGGTAAATCTACCCTCTTCCGGCTACTGCTGGGATTTGATACCCCAGAGTCGGGCAGCATCTACTATGATGGCCAGGATCTATCTGGCCTGGATACCCATGCAGTGCGCCGTCAGTTGGGGGTGGTGCTGCAAAATAGCCGGGTGATGTCTGCTTCTATCTTTGAAAATATTGCCAGCGGCGCTCAAATCACGATGGATGAAGCCTGGGAAGCCGCACGCATGGCAGGCTTTGCAGAAGATATTGAGTCGATGCCAATGGGGATGCATACCGTTGTCAGTGAAGGCGGAACTAACCTTTCAGGTGGACAGCGCCAACGATTATTAATTGCCCGATCGCTGGTTCTCAAGCCTAAGATTCTTTTGTTTGATGAAGCAACTAGCGCTTTAGATAATCGGACTCAGGCCATTGTTAGCCAGAGCTTAGAACAGCTAAAAGTGACCCGAATCGCGATCGCCCATCGGCTGAGTACGATTCGAAATGCCGATCGCATTTATGTCTTCCAGGCGGGCTGCATCGTTCAGCAAGGCACTTTTGCAGAGTTGGCCAATCGGGAAGGCTTATTTGCCCAACTGATTGCCCGGCAGACGCTCTAAACAGTTTCATTCCACTCAGCTGCATCAACCACATCTAGCGGCTATTGGCTGGCATGATGAAGCGATCGCTTCTCAGGTCAGCCTTTTCTGGTGTTAGCCCTTATGGCTTGTACAACGAAAGTTTAGTCCAGGGAAGGCAGCTCTTACTAAAGTCCTGGAGCAATTCGCGAGTTTAGTCATAGCCAGGATCAGGACGTTTTTCAGAAGTTTCTCCCAAATGGAATCTCTACTATAAAGTCATGATTTCACCAAGGAGTTTGTCGCTATGTCTTCTGTCAATCTCTATTTGTTTTGGAAATACCTCAATCAACCCTTATTCAGTTCTAAACAACCGGCTATTCTCGATTTGAATCAGTTCTTTCAGCAACATCGAGTTGAACTTTTGCAATATTGCTGGAATTTAGATACTTTTGAAGACAACCTGATGTTTGAGCATCATCCAAACCTATCTCTATTTAATCAAATCATTCATTTGGAGCGCTGCTGGAACTTAGTTAAGAAGTGCTACTGATTGACCCTAAGTAGAGTTTCTCAGAGCATTATTTCCCACTTCAAACCATCACTGCCTACATTTAACCTGGAGTACTTCTATGAAACGCCCGATCTCATTTTCCCATTATGGTTTCTTTGCTCTGATTCGCACCTGGTTGGAATCTGTGGAAATTCAAGATCCAAAAATTGCCCGCATAATTTGCAAATGGATTCCATCCCAATGCCCTTTCGCTAGAACAGTCAAGTTGCTGAACTTCACGATTGTGCAAATTCCTCCGCTTTGCAAACTCAATCCTTTCTACGAGCAAATTATGCAAATTCGCTTCAGATCCCTATCCTACCTGGCGGATCAATGTGGTGAAGATGTTTCCCTCTACTGCTAGCACTTCCGGCTTAAAAGCTATTCGATGGATAGGCTACCACGTATAGAACCTGCAAATCATAACTGCTATTTCAATGAGTTAGGGCACGATCATGCAAGTCAACTGGAACCAGATCATAGCTAAATCCCTAATTTGGCTTGCAGCCGAAATTTGGCTGAATCTCTTAGGTTTAGATAGTCTTGCTGACTACAGTGAATTTCTTGAGCATCAACACTCCACGGTCGAGATTGTCTCTCCCTCCTCTGCGATAGTGAGTAAATGACAGTTATCCTGGTCTGTATTTTGTATTTCACTATGTGTAAACAAAGTTGCCAGCCAAGCTCATCAATACTTACGACTTTCGTCTTACTTGGCTCAACGAAAGTCTTGAAATCAGGGCAAACAGTGGCCATGCAAATCGGGTGCAGTTAATAATAAAAGAAATCCTGACATTGACCCTTTGTGCCTGTGAAATTTTCTTTCAAAACCCAGGTTCCTCGGTTACGAATCATTCTGTATTTGGAATGGGTTGTGATCAGTGTGCTTGCGATCGTCTCCGCGTCTCCGGTATCCGACGGTCAAAAAACATGCCTCGAAACGGAAGAAATCCGAGAAATCCCAGAAACAGTCTGAGCCAATAGCAGTCTAGTTTCGAGTGACAGGTACGAACGCTTGAACTATACCCAGTTTCTTGAAGGAACTGGGTGATTTTGCCTGTCCGGACGCGATCGCCCCTGTCACCCTATTAGTCCAAAGTTCAGTTTGTAATGACTTTGACGATCTGACTCACCCTGACAGGATGAATAGCTCAGTCCAGAATATTAAAGATGGAGGCATACAGATAGGCGATCGCTTCTGATGTCACACTTCTAAACCCACTACTGGAAGCCCACCACCGGTTGGGGTTGTATTCTTGCCCAACGGAAGACGCAATAATTCCGACTGAGTAGCGGGGTGCCAGTGCTTTGCGATAAAGTAGCCAGGTGCGACGGGCGTGGGCACCGGTGGTTAGGACATTAACAGCACGAATAGAAGCAGGGTTGTGATCCAGCCATGCTCTGAGGGCGATCGCGGCAGTGTAGGTGCGGTCTTTTGCAACAGCGGGGGCAGGCACGGCAGTGATTTGATCCGCTGGGATCTGTAGTTGCCTGAAAGTAGCAGCGGCAAGCTCAGCATAATTTTTATATTGACTCAGGTACCCCCCTTGAGTCAACGGCACGCCAGTGGTGAGGAGAGATTGGTAGGGGTGCGATTGATACTCCGTCGCGGCAGCTTGCAGATTTCTATCATGGATCCAACCCTCCACAACCAGGGTATCGGCGGTGATCGGTTGATTGACTGCAAGAAAGGGGTAGAGTTGAGTAATTCCAAGGATAAGGCAAATCCCCAGGCTGGCCAGGGTCAAGACCCAGCCCTGCCAGGTCAAGACCCAGCATTCCCGGCGGCAAAATAGGTGCAGTTTAAAGGATGAACGGGGTCGGGACATGGCACAAAACGGCAGCACGTAAGCAGAGGGATGGAATCGTAGGCCAGTCAGGCCATCAACTCCTGGGCTCCTGGTTGTAGGCCTGTTGGGAATGTTGTTTGTATGCCTGTGCCAGAATACCGTATTTAGGAGCAAGGATCATGGTTATTACAAACAGCAGCGTCAGGACAACGACAATGGCCCCCCCTGTCGAAACATCAAGGTGATAGCTGACATAGGTGCCTGCAACGCAGGCAAAGACGCCGCTGGCAATGGCAATTCCCAACATGCGGTCAAACCGATCGGTTAGCAAGTAAGCCAGAGAACCGGGGGTGACTAACAAAGAGATCACCAGAATGACCCCCACCGTTTGCAGGGCTGTCACAATGGTCAAGGCCAGCAGCGTCAGCAGGGTGTAATACATAAACTGAGTATTGAGCCCGATCGCCTTGGCATGATTGGGATCGAAACAAAAAAGCAGCAGGTCTTTACGCCGCAGTAACACCACAATCAGAGTGATGCAGCCAACGATCAGGGTTTGCACAATATCTTGCTGCGAAATTCCCAGGACGTTGCCAAACAAAATATGGAATAAATCAACGTTGCTGGGAATTTTAGTCACCAGTACCAAGCCCAATGCAAATAAGCCTGTAAACACGACGCCGATTACCGCGTCTTCCTTTAGTCGGGTTTTAGATTTGATATAGCCGATCGCCACCGTCGCTCCAAAACCAAACACAAACGCGCCAATGGCAAAGGGAATATTGAGGGCATAGGCAATCACCACCCCCGGCACAACCGCATGGGAAACCGCATCCCCCATCAGAGACCAACCTTTGAGGGTAATGTAACAGGAGAGGACGGCACAAACCGCACCGACAAAGGCACTGACCCAGATCGCTTGCACCAGAAAGCCGTACTGCAAGGGCTCTACTAGCCATTGCCAGGGAGAAATCGTCCCCATCAAATTGTTCATAAATCCATCTAATACGGGTGGGATAGGGGCTGCGGCCCCAAGATTGGCAGGCCGCCAAAGGTGAGGGCCAGATTTTCTTCGGTAAAGGTTTCTGCCGTTGTTCCAGAGGCCAGGATGGTGCGATTGAGTAAAATCACCCGGTCGCAAAAGGTTGCAATGGAGGCCAGATCGTGGGTAGACACCAATATCGTATGCCCTTCCTGGCGCAACTGCATTAACAAATCAATCATCTGTTTTTCTGTCTTCACATCCACCCCCGTAAACGGCTCATCCAGCAGCATCACCTTGCCTTGTTGCGCTAACGCCCGCGCCAGGAAGGTTCGTTTTTTTTGCCCCCCAGAGAGTTCGCCGATCTGGTGATGGCGCAAATCAGTCATCCCCACCCGTTCCAGACTTTCCATGACGACCCGCCGATCGTTGACACGGGGGATGCGTAACAGGTTCATGTAGCCATACCGCCCCATCATGGCCACATCAAAGACGCTGACTGGAAAGTTCCAATCCACCTCGTCAGATTGAGGTACATAGGCCATCAGTTGGCGCTTTTGAGCCTGTTGCACTGGCAAACCCGCGATCCGAATCTGGCCCTGGCGGGGCTGTAAAAAGCCCATGATCGCCTTGAACAGGGTGGATTTGCCCCCCCCATTGGGGCCGACTAACCCCGTAATCGTGCCTGGTTGCACCAGGCAATTGACGTGATACAAGGCCAGGCGAGCATTGTTGTAGGTAACCGTCAGGTTATGGATTGAGATATCCAGGGGTTGGGGGATGGGAGGCATCATTTTTAAGCAGATTTAACTTTTGAGGAGTTTGGGAGGATGTCACTTGTGAGCATTGCGGCCTGCCAGCAAGCCTTTTGTCAGGGTCTGAGCATCGTATTTCAGTAAGTCTAGATAGGTCGGAACCGGCCCAGCCCTGGTAGACAAAGAATCGACATAAAGATTGCCGCCAAATCGTACCCCGGTTGCGTCAGCCACCTGTCTCTGGGCTTTATCGCTGACCGTACTCTCACAAAAAATAGTGGGCACCGGGTTCCGCTTTACCTTTTCAATGACGGTCTGCATCTGTTTTGGGGTTAACTGTTGCTC
The DNA here is from genome assembly GCA_046080785.1 of Leptolyngbyaceae cyanobacterium. Classification (GTDB taxonomy): domain Bacteria; phylum Cyanobacteriota; class Cyanobacteriia; order Leptolyngbyales; family Leptolyngbyaceae; genus JBJTUO01. Next base: position 21,309 of record JBJTUO010000028.1, read on the forward strand.
AGCATTAATCGGCCACAGGTAGACTTCCTGCATGCCATAATCGCGAGTCAGGTAAGAAAAAGCCCCTTCACAACTGACTAAATAGCGTTGATTTCCAGGGACTTGCGCTAGATCCCGGCGCAGTTGCCGATCGATGGCTCGAATTTTGTCACTATAGACGGCTGCATTGGTATTGTAGGTCTTGGCATTCTGCGGATCCAGTTTGACAAAGGCCTGACGCATATTCTCGACATAGATCAGGGCATTTTGGGGTGACATCCAGGCATGGGGATTGGGTTTGTTGCTGTAAGGCCCCGCGGCGATCGGAATGGGCTGAATCCCTTCGGTCAATAGCACCGCAGGCACATCCTTAAGGTTGCGCAAAAAAGGGTCAAACCACCGCTCTAAATTGAGGCCGTTGTATAAAATCAAATCCGCCTGCTGAGCCTTTGCAATATCGCTGGGGGTTGGCTCATAGCCATGAATTTCGGCACCAACGCGGGTAATGGATTGCACAACTAAGTGATTGCCAGCAACGTTTTTAGCCATATCTGCCAACACGGTAAAGGTCGTGAGCACAACCTTGCGATCGCCCTTATCTGACTGAGCTTCAAGCTGCATCTCCGGTGTGCCACCCTGCGATCGCGACGGTGAAGGGGTTTGGGGGCTGCATCCGGTTAACGCCACCCCAAAGATTACACCCAAGACAGGCAACCAGAGTAAGGGGAGTCGCATCACCACTTTTCATAATTTCCTCATTTTTTAAAATCTAGCATAGAGCGACGAAAATGAGATAATTGTGAAATGAATCAACTGTTACGAGACTGCCAGCTTCAGATGGGTGCCCTATTTGCACCCGACGACCTTGTTCCCCTGAGTTTTGGTAATGATGGGGTTGCCCTCCAGGCGGCCAGACAGGGGGTCGCCCTCTGCGATCGCTCCCACTGGGGCCGGGTTGAGGTGGGCGGCAGCGATCGTCAGGCTTTTTTGCATAACCAGAGCACCAATAACCTTAACGGCCTCCAGCCCGGTGAGGGGTGTGACACGGTGTTTGTCACCCCGACGGCCCGCACCATTGACCTGGCGACTGCCTACGTCATGGATCAGGACATCCTGGCCGTGCTGTCTCCCAACCGCAAAGACTATCTGCTGACCTGGCTCGATCACTACATTTTTTTTGGAGACAAGGTAACACTGACAGATGTCACCAATCAGACGGCCCTATTTAGCTTGATTGGGCCAGAGAGTAGAGCCTTATTCGCTCAACTTGGCATTTCGCTAGACCCTGAAGCCCCTACGGCCAGTCACTCACTGGTGCAACTGGCGGGTCAACCTGTGCGACTCGCTGTGGGGAGTGGGTTAGGGCTGACAGGCTACACCCTGATGATGGCGGCAGAGCAGGCTGCAACTGTGTGGAGTGCCTTAGCCCAGGCAGGAGCAGTGCCCCTGGGCGAGCGGGTTTGGGAGCAGTTGCGGATTGAACAGGGCCGGCCCCGCCCCGATCGGGAACTGACGGAAGACTATAACCCTTTAGAAGCAGGGCTGTGGCATGCAGTTTCTTTTAATAAAGGTTGCTATATCGGCCAGGAGACGATCGCCCGCCTGGATGCTTACAAGGGCGTCAAACAGCAACTCTGGGGCATTCGCTTAGAGGGCAAACCAGAGCTGGGTCAACCCATTACCCAGGGGGAAGAAAAAATCGGCGTCCTCACCAGTCTGACAGAGAGCGAAAATGGCCCGATCGGGTTGGCCTATATTCGGACTAAGGCCGGCGGTGCCGGATTGACCGTTACGGTTGATGGCAACCCAGGGGTGGTGGTGGAAGTGCCGTTTTTAACCCGCGAGAAAGCGGAGCCGAAGCCAGACCTCTAAAACCGATCGGGGGCATAGGGGTAAAGCATTGCCGTAATCGGATGCCCACCGACTAAATGGCGTTCAACAATAGCGGCCACCTCAACTGCACAAACCCGCCAATACCAGATGTCTTCCGGCAACACCCTCACCATTGGCCCATTGCCGCACTGCCCCATACAGGAGACGCCAGTGACTACAATACCGGCGGAAGCCTGGGCCTGAAAGGCGGCCAATACCTGGCCTGCCCCCTGTTTACGGCAGGTGTGATGTTGGCAAACCAAAACTGTTTTTTGAGCAGCATTGCGATCGCCCGGAGACATTGCCCTACCCTGCCCTGGATAGGAGTGACGCCACTATGCTTACCATAGAGCAGGAACGGGGCCAGTAACGGGGGCAGAAGCTCCAGGAATCGTAATGGGAACGGAGGCAGGCGTTGCAGATTGCACTGCGGGTCGCGGGGGTTGAAAGATCAAAACCCCACTCCCTTGAGCATTGGTATAGGCAACCCGCAACTTGCCCTGAGCGGTGAGATCAACCCCTGACGCCCCCTGCAAAGCCGCGATAAATTGATCTTCCTGCGTTTGCACCTCTGGTGAGCAGGCTTTACGAGTAGTGGCGACTGGCCCACCCATATTGAGTTGATCACTGCCGACCGTATACCGGCCCACAAAATTGTTACAGCCAGCGGAGCCATTGACCTGGCCCTGATTAAAGCGAACCGTCAGATCAGTGCCCGCGACTAAAACCTGAGGGTCGCCCTCAGTTGTCCAGTCTGATAATTGCCAGGTTTTGTCCTCAAAGGGTTGGGCCGCTCTGACCATGGCTGGCACGGTTACGATCGCCATTGCTGCAATTTGCCAAACCAGTCGCTGTCTTCCATCCATCAAAAATCCTCCAAGCGCCCCCTGTTGATAAAGCGAGGCAGGGAACAAGCACTGCTGATTTCAGGGTACCACCCTTCCGCCTCCTACCGGCGACCTGGAAAACAAGGGTCTAACTCTGCATAATCTGGCAGGCGGGTATCAATCGGTTGCCCCCCTCGGAGCACAATGCGATCGTGCTGGGGCCGAGAGAAAAGTTCGCTGTATCGCCGTGCCCGAAATAGGACGAGATCCGCCGGTAACCCGACCCCAACCCTACCGACTGTGGGTAGGCCCATCAGATCAGCGGGCGTCATGGTGACAGCCCGGCACCAGGTGCCATAGGGCCGGTCTAGGTGGGCAATTTTGGTGGAAAGCGCCAGTACTTCTAGGGCGTCGTGGTCGCCATAGCCATAAAAGGCATCCCGGCAATTATCACTGGAGAGGGCAAGGGCAACCCCCGCCTGCTTTAACTCATGTAGCAGGGTCACCCCCCGCCAGCGGGGCGTCGCCCTTGATTGGCGGTCTTGCAAAAACAGGTTACAGAGGGGCAGACTGACAACCCCGACGCCGCCCTTTTTGACCAGGGCGATGGTTTTGTCGGCCTCCTGGCGCGACTGTACCGCTAAGCTGCAACAGTGACCACAGACGACCCGCCCCTGGTATTGATGCCGCAGGGAAGCTGCTGCCACGTAGCGCAGGGTGATAGAGTCGGGGTCATTATTTTCATCGGTGTGGAAATCCAGGTTGAGGTTGCGGTCTTTCGCCAGTTGAAACACCCGATCGACCTGCTCCTCGATCGCTGGATTCATGAACGCGACCCCGCCCAAAATCCCCCCTAGGGCTGCCACTTGGTCAGCAAGGCGTTCTCCTTCTGGCGTAGCGAAATAGTCAAGGGATACGAGGCAGACGGCCTGGAGCAGCAGGCGATCGCGCCACTCTTCCCGCAATTGCTGGAAGACGGCAAAGCTGATATCTCCCTGGGCTCCAGCCGCATCAATGTGAGTGCGGACTGCTTTGGTGCCGTGGGCGTAGCTACATTTCAGACCAAACTCCATGCGTCGATAGACATCTTCTGCTTGCCAGTGGTTTTCAGCATCCCGGCGGATGGTCTCTAAGGCCCGATTAAAGGTGCCATCGGGGTTGGGGGCCCGATCCCAGGTATGGCCTTTGTCTAGATGGGTGTGGAGATCAACAAAACAGGGAAACACCATCCCTCCGCCTAGATCTACCGAGGGGGCGTTGTAGGTCTGTAGGGTACCAGCAGTCGCAATGCTGGCGATCGTCCCATTCAGAATCTCTAGATCAACCCGTAACAAATTATCGCTGTCAGCCCCCGCCGCCCTTGACCATTCCCGACTTCTCCCTTGGTTGCTGCGCACGATCAATGGGTCTGGCACATGGGCATGGGTGAGCCAGTAGTGGTAAGTCTGGGGAATCATAAGTGCGATGGCAAAAATCCATCCTGACTATACGCCAGGTTGTCCAAAGATTTGCGCTTGCGTTAAGCTCTGTTGCGCAAGTATTACGCTCTGTTTCAAATTGGCCCATCTAGGGGCAAGAGAGCCTGCGATTCAAAATCTCCGTGATAGGATGCTTTGTCGTAGCTGCTAGCAATTTTAGGAGAGAGCCTGTGGCATTACGGGTTGCGGTTGTGGGTGGAGGTCCAGCGGGTTCTTCTGCTGCTGAAGTTCTGGCCAGGGCTGGTATTGAAACTTATTTGATTGAACGCAAATTAAATAACATTAAGCCCTGCGGTGGTGCGATTCCTCTCTGTATGGTGAGCGAGTTTGATTTACCACCTGAAATCATTGATCGTCGGGTGCGCAAGATGAAGATGATCTCGCCCTCTAATATCGAGGTCAACATCGGCAGCACCCTCAAACAAGATGAGTATATTGGTATGTGCCGTCGGGAAGTGCTAGATGGCTTCTTGCGGTCGCGGGCTGAAAAATCGGGCACTCAGGTGATTAATGGCACCCTCCACAAGCTGGAGATCCCTGCTAATGACACTGACCCCTATGTTCTGCATTACGCCGATCACTCCAATGGGGCCCTGGAAGGCGATAACAAAATCCTCAAGGTAGACTTGGTGGTGGGGGCTGACGGGGCCAATTCCCGGGTTGCTAAGGCCATTGATGCCGGTGACTACAACTATGCGATCGCCTTCCAGGAACGGATTCGCATCCCGGAAGACAAGATGGCCTACTACGAAGACCTGGCCGAAATGTATGTGGGAGATGATGTCTCACCTGACTTTTATGCCTGGGTTTTCCCTAAATATGACCACGTTGCAGTGGGCACTGGTACGATGAAGCCCAACCAAGCCCGGATTAAGGAATTGCAACGGGGCATTCGGGAACGGGCGGCGGCTAAACTGCGGGGCGGTCAGATCATTCGGGTGGAAGCTCACCCAATCCCAGAGCATCCTAGACCCAGGCGAGTCGTCGGTCGCGTGGCACTGGTGGGGGATGCGGCAGGTACGGTTACCAAATCTTCCGGTGAGGGCATCTACTTTGCTGCCAAGTCTGCCCGCATGTGCGCCGAAACCATTGTGCAGGCTTCTAACAATGGAGAACGGGTGCCGACGGAAGCAGATCTGAAGCAATATATCAAGCAGTGGGATAAACAATACGGCATGACCTACCTGGTGCTAGATCTATTGCAGCGTGTGTTTTATCGTTCAGATGCCACCCGGGAAGCCTTTGTTGAGATGTGTTCTGACATTGATGTCCAACGGCTTACCTTTGACAGCTACCTCTATAAGACAGTTGTTCCCGCTAACCCCCTGGTGCAGCTAAAGATTACGGCTAAAACCGTGGGGAGTCTGTTGCGGGGCCACGCGCTGGCACCTTAAGCCAACTTTTTCATCTAACCATCTACACACCAAGGAGGGTATGGATAAACGCCATACCCTTTTTCTTTTAACCTGTATACTTTTTCTCTACCACAGCGCTGGAACGACGCGGGCAGTAAAGCGCATGACGCCAGATGCCTTGTCAGTTTTATAGAAGATTTGTAAGCCCTGAGCATTGACCTCGTAGCGTTGCGCTCCCTGTAAAGCCGCCAGAAAACGAGTTTCTTGTTGCATGACTGCAGGCTCACAAGCCATGAAGGTAGAAGCTAAGGGCCCAATGGCTAATTGATTACCCGTGGTTTTATAGCCCCCCTTAAACCGATTGCAACCTCCAGAACCAAAAACGTTACCGTTGGCAAACTCTACGGTTAAGTCGCCCACAGGAACCATTGGTGTCGGAAAGGGGTCTTCCGTCATGTTTGCCAACCGCCAGTTACCCGCGATCGAGGCTGGTGCTTGAGCCATTGGTGTAACCTTCGATTTTTCTGGAAGGCCTTGGGCCGTTGTAGCGTTTGTTATAGACAACCCAATCAAGCCAATTATTAAAACTGACGTGTACTTAGCCAGTCGCTGGCTCAAAAACGGCATGGGGTTCATTCCAACTACTCCTCTATGATGAATGGTTTTAGTCTACTTGATAACCCGATGAAACTCATCGCGGGTATCCGCTTAAAGCGGGACAAGTTAAGGGATACAAAAAGGAACTCAGTTCCTTTTTGTCCCGCCTTGCGGTGGTAGCCGGGTGATTCCATCATCTCACTATCGACTTTTTGATTTTCTCAATTAGAGCAGATTGCAAAATGATCCCCTAGAATGAAGAAGACTGTAGAACTCGCCAGGAATAAGGTATGTTTTGGGCTGACAAGATTGCTGCGGACATGCAAGGCTATCAGATTATCAACGATTCTAAGACTCCTTCCGGAAGAGTGCATGTAGGGTCAGTGAGAGGCGTAGTTATTCATGATGTGATTTATCGAGCATTGCAGCACATGAACAAGCCAGCCAAATTCATCTATGGTGTCGATGATTATGATGCCTTAGATACTGTACCTAAATATTTAGACCAAGAAAAATTTGCTCCCTATCTTGGTTTTCCTCTATGTAATGTTCCTTCTCCAGATGATAAGGCTAGTGATTATGCCAATTATTTTATTGGGGAATTCTTCGAAGTTTTTGAGTATTTAGGTGTTACGCCAGAAATTTACCATGTGCGGAACCTTTATCGCTCTGGTCAGCTAAATACCTATATTGATACATTTCTCAAAAATGCTCATCTTGTGAGGCAAGTCTATAAAGAAGTCAGTAAAGCTGAGCGTCCAGATAACTGGTATCCATTTCAGGTTATCTGTGAATGTTGTGGAAAAATTGCAACGACGGTAGTAACAGACTTCAATGGTTCAGAGGTTTTCTATACCTGCAAGCCCGATGCAACTGACTGGGTACAAGGTTGTGGGCACTCAGGTTGGATTTCACCATTTGATGGTAATGGAAAACTACCTTGGAAAATTGAGTGGGTAGCTAAATGGGGACTGTTTGACGTAAGCATCGAATTAGCTGGTAAAGATCACTCTCAAAAAGGTGGCTCTAGAGATGTCGCCAATGCAGTCTGCCGAAAGGTTTTACAGAAAAATCCTCCCTTCCATTCTCCCTATGAATTTATTTTGGTAAATGGAACTAAAATGAGTTCATCTAAAGGGGTAGGCTCAAGTGCTAAGGATATTGCTGAATTGCTACCACCAGAGTTAATGCGCTTTTTAATGCTGCGAACTCAACCAAGGTCAGGCATCAATTTTTCGCCTAATTACGACACTATTGTCCGGCTGTTTCGAGACTATGATGCCATGATAGAAAAGTATCAGGCATGGGTAGAATCAAATACGCTGCAAACTGCTGATTTACCTGAAGAATTACTTCCGTTACTTTACTCACAAGTAGATGGAGTAATCAAGGCCTATCAGCCTTTTGATTTTAGTACACTGATTTCGCTTCTTCAGATCCCGCATCTTGATATTCGTGAAGCAGTGAAGAAACGAAGCTCTAAGCCTTTGAGTAATTTTGACTGGCAAATGTTAGAGCAAAGAATTATTGTTGCTCGGAATTGGCTAGAAAATTATGCTGATGAAGAAGAAAAACTAGTACTTCACCTTGAAAAAATTCCTGATAAGGTTAGTGAGATTTCTCCAGAGCAAATTGAGTATTTGAAGAAATTGACGGAATCTTTAGAAAATGAACCTAGTTGGGATAGTGAGACAATTCAATCTACCTTGTTTTCAACGTCAAAAGAAATTGAAATACAGCAAGCTTCTGCATTTAAGGCCATTTATTTGTCTTTCTTGGGCAAGGAGCGTGGCCCCAAAGCTGGAGCTTTACTCTCTTACTTAGACAAAAGTTTCGTGATTTCTAGATTGAAAGATGTAATTAATCTTAAAAAATCACCTGCTTATACAGTTAACTAGCCACTGTGACGCAGACTCAAACCTGTGTGCAAGTAAAAGCTAACGCCACGATATGTTGTGTATAGCTAG
>JBJTUO010000029.1:0-13896 GCA_046080785.1 Leptolyngbyaceae cyanobacterium
AAGGAAGTCAAAACAGCGCCAGTCGTTACAGTCCAGGTTTGGTATCGTATTGGCTCACGCAACGAAGCAGCGGGAGTCAATGGCATTGCCCATCAGCTAGAACACTTAATGTTTAAGGGCACAAAAGACCGCCCCGTTCAATTTGGCCGTTTCTTTAATGCCCTGGGGAGCGATTCAAATGCCTTTACCAGCTACGATGTGACAGCCTACTTTGGCACCGTTGAGCGCGATAAATTGGAGCCTCTGCTGGTCTTAGAGGCCGATCGCATGCAAAACGCCATCATTGACAAAGACGCCCTAGCCAGCGAAAAACGGGTGGTGATCTCGGAATTACAGGGGTATGAAAATGACCCAGACTATCGATTGGGGCGGGCTGTGATGCGGGCTGCTCTACCCGCCAGTCCCTATGGCTTAATGGTGGGTGGCACGAAGGCCGATGTGGAAAAGTTTACGGTTGAACAGGTGCGGGAGTACTACCGTAATTTTTATCGGCCTGACAATGCAACCCTGATTGTTGTGGGTGACTTTGACACCAAAACCCTGCTGAAACAAATTGAAGCCACCTTTGGCAAGGTACCCAACTCAAGTCAGCCCTTACCCCTTGAGCAAGCCGCGTCAAAGCTGGGTACCGTCAGTAAACCCAACACCACCCCGATCGTTCTGCGAGAGCCAGGTAGTGCCGCTCTCTACACCGCAATTTATCCCCTACCGGATGTCAAAAGTCCAGACGTACCCGCCCTGCGAGTCATGGATGCAGTTTTGTCTGGTGGGCGGAGCTCCCGCCTTGATCTGGAGCTGGTTGAAGCAGGCTTAGCCAGCAAGATCAATGCCTATGCTGCCAATTTGATTGGAGCGGGTTGGTATGAAATTTCAGCCACAGCGGTTCCTGGTAAGGACTTAAAACAAATTGATCAGGCTGTATTAAAAACCCTGTCTGACCTGGCTCAGACAGGGGTTACCGCTGATGAACTGGAACGGGCTAAATCCCAACTGCGGGCCTCTATTATCCTCAATAATCGAACCATTACTAACCAGGCCATGCAGTTAGGTGATGATTATGTTTCCACAGGAGATTACCGCTACACCGAGAAATTGCTGGCACAGATCGATCAAGTCACCGCAGCCGATGTGCAGCGGGTAGCGAGCACCTATCTCACCCCTAACAATCGGGCTATTGGCTTGTTTGAGCCAACCCAGGGAACAGCCAAAGGGGGCGGCACAACTCCCCAGGGGCAGACCAGTGAAAACTTTAGCCCCGGTAAGCCGGTCGATCCGGCAGAGCTGCAAAAATATTTGCCTTCCACTGCTGCAAGCCAGACCCAATCCCAACCCCAACCGTTGCCTGAGAAACTGACCCTGGTCAATGGGCTCAAAGTGTTGTTGCTCCCCGATCGCAGTACCCCTACTGTTACCTTAAGCGGGCATGTGGATGCTGGTTCTGCCTTTGATATAGAGCAAACTGCCGGGCTTGCCAGTCTGACTGCCAAGAATTTATTGAATGGCACGCAATCGCGGGATTACCTGACGATCGCCAAATTGCTGGAAGACCGGGGTGCCTCCTTAGATATTTCTTCAAACCGGGAAGGGGTTTCGATTTTGGGCACTGCTCTGTCTCAGGATTTACCTGTGCTGGTCAATATCCTGGCTGATGTCCTGCGAAATGCCGCTTTCCCTGCTGACCAGTTAGAGCTTAGTCGGCAACAGGCATTAACCCAACTCAAGCTTGATCTGGATGACCCCTCTCGTCTGGGCCGTCGCACATTTCAGCAGGCCGTCTACCCGGCAGGCCATCCTTTCCACAACTTCCCGACCGTCGTCAGTCTGAAAGCCATTACCCGTGATCATGTAGTGGAATTCTACAGGCAGCATTATCATCCCGACTCGACCATCTTGACCCTGGTGGGAGACTTTGACCCTGCCCAAGTGCGAAACCTGTTGAATCGGGAGCTGGGGAGTTGGGAAGACCCCACCAGGGATGTCGCCCCAGTAGTTCCCGATGTGCCGCTGCCAACCAAGTCAGAGCGACTGACTCCTGTTTTACCGGGTAAAACCCAATCCATCTCCTACCTGGGATATAACAGCATCGCTCGGACAGACCCCCAGTATTACGCGGCCACGATCCTAAACCAGATATTGGGAGGCAGCACCCTGGCCAGTCGCCTGGGCACAGAAATTCGCGATCGCCAAGGGCTCACCTACGGCATCTACAGTTACTTTGCCGGGGGGCGCTTCCCTGGGCCTTTCCTCATCGTGATGCAAACTGCGCCTGAAGATGCCAACCGGGCGATCGCCAGTACTATGGCACTGATAGAACAGCTCCGTAAAACGGGAGTAACTGCTGCGGAAGTGGAGGAAGCCAAACGATCACTGATCAGTAATTACGCTGTGGAGCAAGCCGACCCGGATAACTTAGCCAACACCATTACCCGCAACGCAGCCTATGGCCTCAGTCAAGAAGAGTTGCGCCAGTTTCCTGAAAAAATTCAGGCTGTCACTTTAGAACAGGTCAATCAAGCGATTCAAACCCTACTCCATCCCGATCGACTGGTGGTTGTGACGGCTGGACCCCCATCGCCCGTTCTTCAAAAGTAGAGTCCAAGGAAAGGGGGAGCACCGGGGATTGGATTCAATCGGGTTCAACTACTTACCACCGCAGTGATTGAAGGTGTGGCTAGCTGAGAATCTCAAACTCGCTTACCTCTAACACCGGGCCGATCATCGCCATGGTCATCACATCCTCACGGATGGTTCCTGTCACCTTGACCTTGAGACCAGCGGTTTGTAACGCCTTCGGTGGTTGGTGCAGCTCGTAGGTTTCACCACTGGTTGCCACTAAAGCCCAGGTACCCGTGCCAAACCCCTGCTTTTCAACCTTGCCTGCAACGGTTTTCATATCGATCGCGCCTCTGTCCGAATGACAAATCGAGCTAAAAGCAAACACAGCACTGCGTTGACCGCTAAGAACAACCGAGCGATCGCCCCACTTCCTAGCCACAGCACACTGGGCAGCAGCACTGCGCTCACCGCCAGACACACCCCCACTCCAATTGTCGTCCCTATTGCAAACCACTTCCATTGGGAATGCCCCAGCAACAGCAGGATTAGAACCACAGGAATCAAAAGACTGGCTGTGAGGGGATGTAACCCCCCCCCATGAATCGCACTGCCCAATTCAGGAATGGAACTGCCCATTACCCGAAACGGCCATTGGGGGGCATCAAACAGGTACATGCCCTTGAAAAAGAACAGCCCGGAACTACCAGCCACTAGCCCAACGGAGAGGGGTAAAGTCCAAGGGAAGGGAAAGAAATTTTTTAACATCCAGGCCAACAGGTAAGAGCCAACCACCATCATGAGCTTGGGCCAAAGCGCGACGACGCCACCATCAATCCAAAAGCGGGGATTGAGGTAGCCATTATCTCGCAACCAGAGGAAGAAGTCTTTGAAGGTGATTTTGCCTTTCAGCGCCAGTTTCACGGCTGCATCTGCATTTAACTTACCGGCACCATAGTGGTTTTGTTGATCATCCTGGACAGGGATGACGGATTGTTTGAGCACCGCCTCAATCTGATCGGGTTCCTTCACTCCCGCTGCCTTTACCAGGGCCGCAACACCTGCCACATGGGGAGCCGCCATACTGGTTCCCTGCAAATATTCATAAACCGATTCTCCGGTCTCCGGGTTGATCGTGTTTTGCAAAATACCGCCTGTTTTATTGTCCCCGACGATCGCTCCACCGGGGGCCGCTAGATCCACCCCTGCGCCATAGTTAGAGTAGGCAGCTTTGACTCCAGAGGCATCGGTGGCAGCCACCCCAATCACATGGGTATAGCGGGCAGGATAGGCCACTGCGTTTTGATTGGCATTACCAGCGGCGGCGACAATCACCACCCCTTTACGGTGAGCATAGTCGATCGCCTCCTGCATCAGGTGGCTTTCTCCCCCACCCCCCAGGCTCATATTAATCACATCGGCTCCCTCATCTGCCGCAAAGCGAATGGCCTCGGCGATATCTGCCACGGTGCCACCCCCACCAGAAGACAGCACCTTTAGCGGCATAATGGCAGCTTCGTAGGCAATGCCCGCAACCCCTACACCGTTGTTAGTGGCCTGAGCGATCGTGCCTGCAACGTGGGTACCATGGCCATTATCGTCTTTGGCATCTTCCCGATCGTTGACAAAGTCATAGCCCTTGACCAAGGTGACCTCCTGCAAATCTGGCACTGGGGTGACGCCCGTATCAATCACTGCCACCGTAACCCCCTTACCTTTAGTTTCATCCCAGGCCGCTTCCATGTTAATACTGCGGAGGTTCCACTGCTTGTCGTAATCAGGGTCGTTGGGCGTCAGCAACGCAGAGTAAATATAATCGGGCTCAATGTACTCTGTGTACTTGCGCACCGGAGATCGCCGCAGTTGCTGCAAGAACTCCTGATCCCCCTGGACGATAAAAATGCGGTCATTTAGTGAAAAAGCACTGTTTAAGCGGGGTGAGCGTTTAAACTGCTGGGTAATGAACTCCACCTGCTGCTGCATTTGAGCGGCCCCAATATCTTCTCGAAAGTCGAGAATAATAGACTCGTAGGTGCCCTGGGCGGCCAGACCTTGAAAATTAGACAAGGCCCAAAACAGACCGATAATAAAGAGTAAAGCCAGCAACCACTTTTTCACGGCAGCGTCCAGGTTAGGGATGTCTACCACCATAGCTCAGGCCATTTAGAAATGGGCGATGTTCCAGGGGGGCAGATGGTAAAGAATGATGAAAGTGAGGGTATTTGCCATCTACGCAAGGAGGGAAGAGGCTTATGGAACGGGGACTAATCTGGACACCGCTGCTGATCGTATTCTTTGGCCTTGCCTGGGCGGGGTGGCGAGAGTTTCGCAAGGTAGAAGCCTATCAAACCTGGGCCAGCAAGTTCGATCGAGCCAAGTATGATATTTACTCGGTGCTGGGCCAAACCGGTCATACCCTAACCTGGGGCAAACCAACGGTCAAGGGGCCGGTGCATCTGGAAACCTTTTCTTTGGCAGATGTCCAAGCCATTCGTCTGTTGGTCAATCAGCAGCCGATAGCACTGGAGATCGCCCCCCCTAAGGGCAAGGCGGTGTTAGAGTTTGTTTGTCGCGACCGGCCCGCCCCGATTCAAATCCCCTTTACCGAACCGCAGTTAGCCGCCCAGTGGGGGCAGTTTTTGCAAGGGGAATGGCAACGCCTACAACCCCAGGCTATTGACCAGTAACTGACCCCAGGCCCAGGGCTTGAACCGCAGCTTTGACAATCTGGTAATAGGGAGCCTGACAGACATTAACCAGCTTAGCATCCCGGTAAGACGTACCTAATAGGGCGGTGGGCTGGCCCTGTTGCACCACCAGCAGCTTACCGGAGTCGTTGCGAATTCTCAGTTCAGGGCTGGGGCTGGCTTGGATCAGGGTACAGGTATACCGGCGATCGGCGTAGTCAAATTCCTGTTCCTGACTGCTCGTCGGGGTGCTGGCGGGGCGCACCCCCACCAGTTCTAGCTGAATGGTAGCGTCTCCCTGCCACTCGTTTAAGCGCAGGCGATAAGCTATGTCGACCTGGCTGGGTAGGGGATGGTAGTCGCCCCAACGCCAGGCGATCGCCGGCAGGCAGCGGTTAGGGCGTTGTAGAGAGTCGGCATCGGTTTGGGTCAGGGTCAGGCGTAAATGGCCTTTGCCAATTAGTCGTTGCTCCAGGATGGTAACAGCAGGAGTCCAAAAAACGGGTTCCGGGTTGGCAATACCACAGGGATGGAGTCGATCGATTTGTTGGTACAGACTGGCATCGATCTGCTCTAGGGTTGTCTGCCCGTCAATTTGAACGAGGGGGCTGAGATGATCGGGTTCTAGGCAGGTGTGAGCATAGGCTTGCAAACGGTTACACAACGCTTCTAGATGATCTGCCGCAAAAGAGAACCCCCCCGCTGCCCGGTGCCCTCCATGTTTAGCCAGCAGGTCTTTAGCGGTTTCCAGTGCTTCAAACACATGAAACTCTGGGATGCCCCTGGCCGAGCCCCGGATCATTTGTTGGTGATCGTCTTCAAAGGTGCCAATAAACACCGGCAGGCCGTAGCGCTCGACTAATCGGGAGGCCACAATCCCAATCACGCCGTGGTGCCAAGCTGGTTGCACTAACACCAAGACCCGGTGATCTTGCCCATAGGCGGGGCCGGCTTCGTAACAGGCGATCGCCTCCTGCTCAATCTGGGCACAGAGTTGCTGGCGCTCTTGATTGATCTGTTCACACTGCATGGCCCGCTCCAGGGCACTGCCCGCATCATCGGTCGTTAGCAACTCAATCACAATTTGAGGATCGGCTAATCGCCCCACGGCATTAATGCGTGGCCCCAGACGAAAGCCAATCGCCTCTGGCTTGATGGTTGCGGCATCACTTAAGCCAGACACCTGAATCAGGGCCTGCACCCCGGCAATGGTCGATTTGGGCAGGAGTTGTAGCCCCTGTCGCACCCAGCGACGGTTGACCCCAGTTAAGGGGGCTAGATCAGCGATCGTGCCTAAAGTAAATAACTCCAACAGGGCAGAGCCCAACTGGTGGGCCTGACCCAGGCTGTTGGCTAACGCCTCTGCCAGAATGTAGGCCACCCCCACCCCAGCCAGCCCGCGGTAGGGAGAAGTTTCTGGGATCAGTTTGGGATTGAGAATGGCATTGGCTGCAGGCAGTTGGGGGGGAATGTCGTGGTGATCGGTAACAATGACAACCATCCCCAGAGCCCTGGCGCGATCGATGGCAGCATGGGCGGCGATACCGTTATCTACGGTGAGGATGAGGCCAACCCCCTCAGCATGAAAGTCTTCCACAATCCGCTGATTGAGGCCGTACCCTTCTGTCATGCGGCTGGGGATCGCATAGTCTACCCAGGCACCCAGCGATCGCAATGCCCGCATCAGGAGGGCGGTGCTGGTCATGCCATCTGCATCGTAGTCGCCGCAGATGGCAATGGGCTGATGCTGGTGAATCGCCGTGATCAGCAGTTCTAAGGCCAGGGCTAAATCAGCAAAGTCTTGCAGGGGGCAAGGCAACTCCTCAGTTTCTGGGTTCAAGAAGCGGTGGGCCTGCTCTAGGCTATCAACCCCCCGATTAATCAAAACCTGCGCCAGCAGCGGAGAGAGGTTGAACGCCTGAGCCATCTCTTCGGCTTGAGCAGGGTGGGGATCGGCGATTTGCCAGCGTTGTCGAGGCAGGGTGCTTGAGCCAGTTGGTGGGGTTTTGAGTTGCAAATTCACAGGCACCTATCCATCGACAGCCTTATTCCCTCTTGCGGTGATAATCTTAATCTACCCTCAGATCGGGCAAATAGAACAGAACTGGTACATCAATTCCAAACAACGAGCGATCGCTCCGACAAAACTCGTTGGTACACCGCTTCCGTTTCTTTTGCCAGGCGAGGCCAGGTAAACCGCTCTTTTAAGTCGGCATAGGCAGCCTGCACCAAGTCTTGAGCATAGGTCGGATGCTTCAGTACCTCTAAAATCCCCCAAGCCAGGGAGTCTGGGTTATTTGCCCAGGTGACAATGCCTGTCCGCATGTGTTTGACAATTTCTGGAAAGCCCCCCGTGTCAGAAACCACGACCGGCACACGAGCAGCAAAACTCTCTAAGACCACAATGCCAAAGGGTTCATAGAGCGAGGGAAAAACAGCGCAGTTGGCGATCGCTTGAAACTTATTGAGGTCATCATCGGGCATAAACCCGGTAAAGTAGCACTTGTTCCAGATCCCGATCTGCCATGCCTGTTGTTTCAGGTGCTCCGTATACCCACCCCCAATGATCACGAGCTTTACCTGCCCCCCCATTTCATGAATCACACGGGGTGCCGCATTCAGCAAGACTGATACGCCCTTTTCATGGGTCATGCGGCCAACATAATACACGATCTTTTCAAAATCATTAGCAAACTGGCGGCGAAATGACTCGGCCTCAAAGTTGGGAGACAGGTGCTTTTTCTCAGGCCGAATCCCGTTATAAATCACATCAATCTTATCCCAGGGGGTATGGAGTACTCGCTCCACCTCCGAACGCATGTAGTTGGTGCAAACAATCACCCGCCAGGCTTCATAGGCCAACAGCGTTTCTTTACCACTAACATAGCGTTGCTCCTGAGTATGAATCCCGTTATACCGGCCATACTCGGTGGCATGAATGGTGGCAATTAGCGGTAACTTAAACCGATGCTTTAAGGCGATCGCCGCATCGCCCACCAGCCAATCATGGGCATGGATTAAATCAAATGAGCCTTCTTGGGTGAGCAACTTGCCCCCCATTTGGCCCATTTGCTCGTTCATATTGACGACCCAATGAAAAAAATCGTTACTAGGGCCAACCTCTACCCGATGGATGTGCATCCCCTCTACTTGCTCATAGCGGGGAGCCTGACCAAACTCCACCGTAATCAGGTGAATTTCATGGCCCCGCTGCAGCAGTTCTGGGTAAAGCTCTGCCACATGCCGGGCAATGCCTCCCACGATGCGGGGGGGAAACTCCCAGGCAAGGACAAGCACTTTCATCGCTATTGAGTCACAGATAGTCTACTGTTTACTTTACATAGCCTGTTGATCAGGCCAGATCAATTGTAATGAGCCGTTGATATGAACCAGGATTGATATGAATCAAGACAGCGTCCCTATCCTTCACCTCCCCTTGTTCGTTGCCACCGATGGCTCAGCGAGTGCTCGCATGGCTCAACAACTGCTCTACCCAATCGCTCCTATTCTGGCAGAAGATGGGCAGAATGCATCCTTAATCACCTTAATCACGGTGGTGCCTCGATCCCGACGACGATCGGTCGTTGAGGCAGCCAGACCTGCATCAGAGACCCCCACTTCAACTGTTGCCGCAGAACCGGCCCCGCCAGAGCAACTGCTAGGGGCGCTGCAAGCGGATGTGCCCGCAGCACTTACAGTCAAGACGGCGGTACGCCAGGGGCGACCAGCGGTTGAGATCTTGAATTATGCCCGGTCTCAGGGGGCAGGGTTAATTGCTATTGGTCATCGCGGCATTGGCGGCATGCAAGAACTCTTGCTCGGCAGTGTTTCCACCGTGATTGCCCGCTATGCCCCTTGTAGTGTCTTAATTGCCCGGTCGGTCGAGACAGCAGTGACCACCCCAACCTGGGATCATGTCTTACTGGTGGTCGATAAGGCCATGGCGACCCGCTGCGCCATCAGGGCACTCCAGCAGTTATTGCCCGCTGGCATTCAAAAGCTTACCGCTGTTTGTGTACAGCCTCCTGTTGCTAGGAATTACCTGTACGGGCCATTGTTTGCACCCACCCCCAGTTGGCAGTTAAATCAATCCCTAAACGAGGTGCAACGAGAAGAAGGAGAGCAACTTTTGCAACAGGTGAAACTGGCTTTAGCCCAACAGGCCGTCAGGGTAGAAACCCAATGGCATGTGGGGGAAGCGGGGCCAACCCTCTGCCAGATTGCCCAACAATTACAGGTGAATGTAATCGTAACTGGCAGTGACGCCAGTCGGCGATCGCTGCTCAACCCCCTTGCTTCCCTGCGTAAATCATCTCCATCCCATCAATCGCCCCCCCTCCTGCGTAACACCCGACTGACCCCGACAGAAGATTACCTGATTCACCATGCGCCCTGTGCCGTTTTACTCTGTCGTCGGCGTCGCTGATTGTGGGGATGAAAAAAGTGCTGTATCCTCCAAACTTCGTTTCGATTCATACTGCTTTTCAGCAACGCCCTGCCGTCGGTCAAGCATGGGCTAATTTGGCAGACCAGCCTATTTTCAAGTAGAGTAAAATGTAAATATAAAGGAAATTGGATCAATTTCTTGCAGTGATTGTATTGCGTTTCAAAAGCAGAAATGCCCCTGACCCACCCTAACGAGAGATTGGAAGCCAACTCCATGCAGGCAGTTTTAGACACAACCCAGGGCGATGATGCACCCCTTCAACTGGTGTTATGTGTCGATAAGCGATCAAGTATTCGGGAGCAGGTTCGTCAGGTTCGTAGCTACTTAAAGGAGTTACAGGCCAATTGCCCCTTTGAGTTGCAGGTGATTGATGTCAGTGAATATCCCTACCTCGCAGAGCACTATCGTCTGATTGCAACCCCGGCATTGATTAAAACCTATCCCGAGCCGCGCCACATCTTAGCGGGGAGTACGCTGGTAGAGCAACTCAAACATTGGTGGCCTCAGTGGAAACGCTCAGCAGATGAGCTTCAAATCAACCTGGATAGCCGCCCTGGCAAAGCCTTACCGGTAGAGCCCAGTGAGGCGGAAGGCGTTGGGTTCCAGGCCACCAATCTCACTGATCGGATTAAAGAAGAGTCAGGGGTCAGGGCTTTTAGCCCTAGCGTATCCAGCGTAGCTGAGGGGTCAGTTCTGCCCCCATCGATTCATTCAATTACCCGCTCAGCTGATCAGATTCGACTGGCAGATGAGGTCTTTCGGTTGCAGCGAGAAAAGGAAGGTTTGGAGCACCAGTTACAATTTAAGGATCAGATCATTTCAATGCTGGCCCATGACCTGCGCAACCCCCTAACTGCGACAGCGATCGCCCTGGAAACGTTAGAAATGGGTCATGATGCTGAAACGGGCTGGGCCGATCGTTTGACGCCTGCAATTACAGCCCAGTTGTTAAAACATGCCCGCACCCAAACTCGCGCCATTGATCGGATGATTACTGATATTCTGCAGGCGGCCAGGGGGGCCAACTCAGAGTTGCGAATTGTACCCCAAAAATTGGATCTAGGGCTGCTCTGCCTGGAGGTGGTCGAAACCCTGCAAGATCGATTTAGAGCCAAGTCACAAACAGTAGAAAAAGATATTCCCAGTGACCTGCCCATGGTTTTGGCAGATGGTGAGCGGGTGCGGCAGGTTTTAACCAATCTGTTTGACAATGCCGCTAAGTATAGCCCCGTGGGGGGAGTCATTACGATCTCCGCCCTGCATCGCACCACTCAAAAAGTCCAGGTCTCGATCTGCGATAATGGCCCTGGTATCCCCGATGAAAAGCGAGAGCAAATCTTTGAAGACCGTTATCGGTTAGAACGGGATGAGCAACAAGAGGGCTATGGCATTGGCCTCTCCCTCTGTCAGCGGATTGTGCGGGCCCACTATGGGCAGATCTGGGTTGACTCATCCCCCGGTCGGGGTAGTTGTTTCCACTTTACACTCCCGGTTTTTCGGGGTTAATGCCCACCTGTAATTTGAGTCGTCATCTGCTCTAGACTGGCAGCGGGTTCCAGGCAACGCACTCCCTGACAGACCAGGGCCACACTGCCGGCAGGGAGCGTCTGATCTACGCGCCAAACCACGGTGGGATGGTACTGGGTGGCCAAGCCGACGATCGTTGCTGGGCCGGTGCGCACCAGTGTCTGGTGTTGCCACCAGTCCAGGGCAGAATATAAACTGGGGCAAGCTTGGGGCGATCGACCCATCACACCGCCAAAGGCTTTTAATGTCTGCTCGGCTCGGTTCAAATAACTTAAATCATCGGTGAGTAAGGCCAGGCGCACTAAATTTGCTGCCGCCACACCATTCGCAGCGGGGATGGCACTGTCTGCATAGCTGCGCTCTCGCAGCAATAGATCGGAACTGGCATCGGTATTGTAATAGCCCCCCAACTCCTGACTCCAGAGATACTGGTCAAACTCGGCCTCTACCCGGATTGCCTGTTGCAGCCAGTTACCCCCATCCCACTCTGGAGCCTCAACAGAACTGGCAAGTCTGGCCTGGTGTAAATCTAATAAGGCCTTGATCAGGAGGGCATAATCTTCTGACTGTCCCAAGATCTCAGGCACTCCATCATAGTTGACTCGATGCAGGCGATCGTTGACCCACTGATGTTGCAGGATAAAGTTGGTTGCACTTTCTGCCAGAGACAGATAGGTGGGATGCTGCCACACACTAGCGGCCCTGGCCAGCCCAGAAATGATCAGGCTATTCCAGGCGACAATCATTTTGGTATCCGTTACGGGGGGAATTCGCCCCGGCCAGGGTTGTTGTTTTGCCGCTTGATTACTGCGTGCGGGGGCAACGGTTGGGGTCTGGCTGGGCACAGATCCATAGCGAGCCGTAAATAGCTTTGCCAGTGCTGCCTCTAAGGACTGCGACAGTTGGCCCGGTTGTTGTCGTTGCAAGACAATTTGCCCCTCAAAATTGCCGGAGCGGGTGACCGTAAACTGCTCTGCTAGCTCTGCCAGTTCTCCAGCAGACAGCAGGGCTTGCAACGCCTCATACCGCCAGACATAGAAAGCCCCTTCTTCTGGTTCAGCATCTGAGGGCGTGACAAAACTATCGGCATCTTGAGCGGCGTAAAAGTACCCTTCTGGCGATCGCATCTCCCGGCAGAGCCACTGCACCGTTTGGTCGATCGCCCGCTCAAAGGCTGGCTCCTGCACCCCTGCTGCCCACAGATTAGCCAGGTATTCCATGACCTGGCCATTGTCATACAGCATTTTTTCAAAATGAGGCACCGTCCAGGTGGCGTCCACTGTGTAGCGGTGAAAGCCGCCGCCGACCTGGTCAAAAATGCCCCCTAGGGCTAGGGCCAAGCCCCGCTGGGTAGTGGCTTCAGTGGCATCGTAACGGGACTCAAAGGTAAAGCGAGTTGCTCTCAGGGCCGCATCTGCATAGGGAATCATGGGAAAACTAGGGCCATGAGATTCCCCGCTAATAATACCCGTACTGGTGTCTAATCCCTGAAGCAGGAGATCCTTGGTCAGGGGGTATTGAATCCCTAAGCTGGCGGTCGGCTGCAGGTTGCTCAAAATTTCATCTTTAACCGATTGCAACTTCTCGGGCTGGGTGTCGTAGTAATTGCGAATCGCCTGCAACACCTGCAAAAAGCCCGGTCTACCGTAGCGCGGCTCCACTGGGAAATAGGTGCCGCCATAAAAAGGCACCCGGTCATCTGGCGTCAAAAATACATTGAGTGGCCAGCCCCCCTGCCCGATCATCATCTGCACTGCCTGCATGTAGATGCTATCTAGATCGGGCCGTTCTTCCCGATCGACCTTGATCGGCAAAAAGTTGGCATTCAGATAGGCGGCGATCGCTGGGTCAGAGAAGGCTTGCCCTTCCATCACCGTGCACCAGTGGCAACTGGAGTAGCCAACCGAGAGAAAAATCGGCTTATTCTCTTGAAGTGCCGTTGCTAAGGCCTCTTCACACCAGGGCCACCAGTCAATCGGGTTATCAGCATGTTTACGCAGGTAAAGGCTACGGCAGGTGGCAAGACGATTGGGCATAAGAGACCTGAAGCTGCGATCGGGTACTCTGTCAGTCTA
Organism: Leptolyngbyaceae cyanobacterium; assembly: GCA_046080785.1. Classification (GTDB taxonomy): domain Bacteria; phylum Cyanobacteriota; class Cyanobacteriia; order Leptolyngbyales; family Leptolyngbyaceae; genus JBJTUO01. Next base: position 13,290 of record JBJTUO010000029.1, read on the forward strand.
CCGCGGAGTTCTAGCCGAAATTTGCACTCATTTGCGGTGGTAGCCGCCCTCAAAATTTGCTATTCTTAATTACTGGAATTATCACGCTGGTGTAGCTCAGTTGGTAGAGCAGCTGATTTGTAATCAGCCGGTCGCAAGTTCGAGTCTTGTCACCAGCTTTTATATAAAGCCCTTGAGATTAGCTGATTCCAGGGGCTTTCGCTTTCTCCGGCCTTCCACTATGTAAGTACGTTTGACCTAAATTTAAGAAAAAGTTTGGGTATTTTGCAAACGATTTGGGTACCGTTTGGGTATCAAAATAAGTTCCAATGTAGTGACATACTCCCGACACTCATGCATTCGCATAGAGCGCGGGCTTCTCAGTGACCCCTGGTATCCCATCGGGCGTTTCCTGAGCTTTAAGAACGGAATGACCTACCGCTCTATATTTGATATTGATTGCTGCATTATGGTCACGGTCTAGTTCCAATCCACAATGATGGCAAGAATGCCATCTATCCTGGATTTCTTTTGGAACCTTCTGACCACAACCGGAGCAGTCTTGCGTTGTACCGTTGGGATTCACAGCAATCGTCATCAACCCAGCATTCGCAGCTTTGACTGAGAG
>JBJTUO010000030.1:0-4287 GCA_046080785.1 Leptolyngbyaceae cyanobacterium
GTTAGTTGAATCAGTATTCTTGAGCCTAACTAAGGTGCTAGTGGTTTTATTTGGGTTCTCCTTCTCTTGACTGTCTAATCGGCCTTGTTCAATACCAGTTTTTATGATGGCTCTGGCGACTTCCCTATCTTGAGACTGGGAGAATGTATCCCTAACTAGGGTGCTGACACTCACCCAATCACCGTTAGCCAATGCCAATTTCTCAGCGATTTTCAGACCCACTCGACGGACGATCTGGTATCGGTTATCGGTTTCGGTTTCGGCTTCTGCTTCCACCGCTTCGTGTGAGGCTGTTGCCACTTCAGAATCAGCCTGTAATTGTGTGGCTTCCGGCTGCAATTTGGTGATAGGTTCCGGTTCTGGTTGTGGGTTATTAGGGGTATCAGTAGGGGCCGGTACTTCGGCTTTACCTGCCAGTAGGTCAAGTAAAAACTTTTCAGTCAACCACGCAGGGATCTGGCCTTCGCTGTTAGAGCCGTCGAGCCATTGAACGGTGAATTTTCCAGTTGGGCGCATTTCACCAAACGGCGGCATAGATTCACAGATCGCTTCTACTCGCACAGTACCTCGCAAGATTACGCTAGATAAACCTTTGCCCCCCGGCATGAATGCCAGGGTTTCACCGTGAAGGATAAAAATCGGGTGACTACCGTGTTTGGTAGCCTCCCTCAATGTGCTGGTAAGGCCATTCGTTAACTGCTCCTCACTCATCACATCCCCGTAGGTGCCAAATTCATCCCAGATATGGGTACGCGATAGCACTTCACAGCGATAGATTTGCTCTGCTAAGTCCTGCCATTCAGCTGCGATCGCAGGATAATCTCGCTGATTAGCCGTGATGCCCACCCTCTTAAACTGCGAAGGATAACTATTTACTGCCTCGACGTGTGGTGCTACGGCTATCACTTGATGACCTGGCAGCAGTAGCAATCGAAGCAATCCCAAAATCTTAGCTAATGTGGTTTTACCCGTTCTCTGGGCACCTACGCAGCGGATAGGCGGCGCTTTCACTAGCTTTAATAATTCAGGGCATTCCAGAAGTAGCCGCTCTATTAGATGGTCATTGCCGGATGTGTGCGGCGGAACCGACGCTGGTAGGGCTGGCACTGATGATTCTTGCCCTATAGCGATCGCCTGTGTTTCTTGAGTGGCGATAATGCCCCACAGCGCAAACAATTGCTCCATGCGCTGCAACGGCAATTTCACATCTGATGAATCATCAGGGTTTACCCAGCAAAAAACGCAGCCAAAGACCGCTAAGGGGTGCGTATCAGAGGCCTTAAAGTGGACAATCTCGCAGTACCCCAACATGCTTTCAATAGCGCTATTAATGGCGTTAACCGGGTACTTTCGCTTTAGCTCAGTGCGCAACTCATTGATGCTTGGATGTCTCGGGGTTTTGGCATTCAAAATCGCGTCTAGCTGCTCTGATAACTCCCGGCTTTGGAAACCCTTGGCCTCTTCCCAAAGGTACGCCGCCATTGCGAGAATGGCCGCTCCCGCTGCAATTGGGGCTGTGGCGGCGGCGCTGTAAACAATACACGCGCCACCCCCAATGACCAAAATTTTCTCAAACCAGCCCCCGCTTCGGGCTTTGAGTAGCGGTGCTTTTTTTTGCCGTGGCTGTAGTTGTGTTAATTCCATGGTGCTAACTCCCGTACTGTCTTGACTTGCGGGGGCGGGGCCGGAATACCCCAGCAAAGGCCAAAGTCCCGGCTACCAACATTTCAAAGGCAAGGCTGTCCACTAAAACTGAATTCATATCTGCCCTGCCATTCCTGGCGTTCCAGATGATAAACCCCTCGATCGCAAAAGCCCCAATGCTGAACAACAGTAAGGTTCTTAGTCCCTTATCGCCTAACGAGTTGTGGCGTTTTACTAGCGTTTCAATTTCGGCATTGTCGCTCCCCTCTGGCATTAATGCCGGTCGGTGCCTTAAGTTGGAGCGTAGCTGGTCAACCATTGCGCTAATGCTGCCAGGGTGGAAATATAGCAAGGTCGGTAGGCTCTGTAATGCCGTCAACGAGATGAGGGACAAAAGCGCGATCGTGCCAACTACAAAACGCCCTAACAGACTGCATCCACTCGCAATCCATCCACCTGCCAGTGGTATCGCAGTCAAGGCGCTACATGAATCACTGATATTGCCCAACCCCCAGCGGGTAAAGGCAAGTTGATATAGGCCGTAGGAGCGATACAGAAGGAATAGGCCAATCACGCCACTAGTAAAAAAGACCGGGTAAATCAGCCACCTCAACCCGGCTTTCTTTTTTTTGGGTTGGTCGTCCAGATAATCGCGTGGAGCGGCGCTTTTTGTGGGTTCTGCCGTGTATTGCATGATTAACCCCCCTGCTGTGCTGCTTTGCGTAAACCTGCCTGCCAACCCACGCAAGCCCCTGCCCGTGCCAATTTGATAAACCAATTGGGAAGGTCAAGTGGTTGATTTGGGACAACATCGCGGTTCCACCATTCATCAAAGGTGTCAACATTCCATAATGCTTGTCCGCCCTGCCAGCCTAGGGTGAAAAACTCCCTAAGTGAATCAATCATTTCCTCTGGTGGGGTGGGGGAAATCGAACTAATAAATTGTTGAAATGCTCTCTCTTGCATCACACTCCCCCCTGCTGCTGTGCTTTGCGTTGCATCCGTTTTGCTTCGTCGGCAAAACCCTCTTTTACAAGGAACTGTCGAATCTTTGGGCTGGTGCCAATCAGTTCGGTCACTTTGCCGTCCTCAACCGTGAATAAGCTGCCATCACTTGAGCAGATTAAACCGCTATTGATGGGGCTTCCCTGTGGGTTTGTGGCGGTGATACTGACAGGATCGATCGCAACGTCGCCAACCACAAAATTACTGGTGCCATTGATAGAAACAGCCTGAGCAATACAGCCTTGTTCCTGAAATAGGCTTTCAGCACGGAATTGCCGATCATTCAGGGCGGAGTCTGCGGCATTTTGCGAAAACTTTGCCTGTAACTGCTGTCCGCCTCCAGTGAGTAAGTTGGCAGCACCAACAAGGCCACAAGCGCCAATAAGCAGCAGAGTCTTGTATTCTGAGAGCATCTCAGTTAAATCTTCAAAATCCATAGGGTTTCTCCTTGGAGTATTGGGGAATTGGTTGAGGATGGGATTGGCTGTAAGCTTGGAAAACTAGGCCAATCCCTATTAACAGGATTAATGCCAAAATCAGCCGTCGGTGGGCTTTCCCAAGCCCATGAGCTGGGCGAAAATTGCCTCTGCATCAGTGGTTAACTTGGTCTGGTGTTCAGCAATCATCTTGCTTTCCAGTGCCTTGATCTTCATGTTGGTTTGTGCTTCAGAAACCATTGTTTCTAGACGTTTTGCGTCCTTCTGAGCTTGGTTGAATGCCTCGCGCTGTGCGTCAACTTTTTGATCCATTGCGCTATTAGCCGCGTCGATCGCAATCTTGGCAATCTCAACCAACTGCTGCGTATCGGTGGTAGATCCGGTGACTCCATCGAAGAATCGCACCATTGCGGCGGGGTCAAACGTATCCGGCAGCGTGATTTCGTGGTGATCTACTGGTACTAATTCGGATGTCTGCCAGAAATTCTCGGGCACCAGTTCGGCATCCACCGCTTGTGCTTCAGGTTCAGGTTCGGGTTCGGGTTCGGGTTCTGCCTGGGGTTCTGGTCTGTCTAACTTAAATTCAGCTTTCAATGTGGCTACAGCATCAGGATCCAATCCTTCAGATGTGCTGATATTTAGCCTTTGGCAGACGTTGTAAACAGTCGTTTTGGCGAGGTTGTAATCCTTAGAAAATTGCCCTAGTGAAGTATTCACTTAATTTCTCCTTGTGTGGCTTAACGGAACGCGGGAACGGTTGAAGGAACTGAACGGGAACGGGTTGGAACGGATTGGAACAGGCTAGGAACGCCGGAGTTCGTTTGGAGGTAGTTCTTGTGCCGTTCACAGGGTGTTCCACTTCGATAAAAGTATGCTAGCATAAACTAGAAGCAAAAAGAATCTTTTTTACTCTTTGAGTTTCTAAAGTATTCTAGAAGGGTCAAAACATCCGTGTAGAGCGGCAGGAGAGTAATATATGAGTCAGAATGCGCTAGCAGAATCAACCAACGTGGGACAAAAAGACCGTATATCAGTCGATGTGTCTGACATTAAGAAAGACATCGAGACATGCCGAACCGACGCGGCGTGGGTAGAGTTGGCAATGACCGCAAAGATCCGGGTTTTGATTAAGGAGCGGTTGGATCAAATCCTTTCAGAAAAAGAATCCCGATCTCAGTCCACCCAGCAGGACAAGTAGGGG
>JBJTUO010000031.1:0-39025 GCA_046080785.1 Leptolyngbyaceae cyanobacterium
TGGAGCGTTTTATAGTGAGGCGATGCCCAACCCCACTTAAGTCCATTATACCTCATGCGGCTTTCATCCCGTCACTGAGCCGCTCTTGAGTAAACACAATTTGCGTCTACAGTGCGGGGCTTCCCGCCGAGTAAGCTAAACAATAGGCAGAATGAATTGTATATTCGGCTAAAGAATTTGACTCAACTGCTCAAATTGCTGCCAGCAGAGATAGAGGGCGCGGGGCAGATGGAAGCAACCTTTCCACTTACCGCCTTTCAGGTTCAATAAAACCTCGCCCCGCCGGTTTAGATAGCCAAACCATTCGCCATACTCCGGATCGGGAAAATGGGACCAGCTATAGTCATGTAGAGTTTGGTACCACTGCCAGCACTCTTCTCGTTGCGTGAAGCGATACCCCATTGCCAAGGCCACTAGGGTTTCTAAATGCACCCACCAAAGTTTCTGATCCCACTCTAGTTGTTGGGGCGGATGACCCTTTGCATCCATGAAGTAAAACAGCCCGCCATACTCCCTATCCCAGGCAAACTGGAGAATGTTGAGAACCACCTGCACCGCACGATCAATAGTGGAGGTGTCCCCCCTGCGATTGGCAATGTCCATGATGAACCACATGGCCTCTATGCCATGACCAGGGTTGATCAGGCGCCCGTCAAAACAATCAATGGGAGACCCATCCGGGGCAACATTTTCGTACATCAGACCGCTGTCGGTATCAAGGAAGTCTGTCATTACCTCTTTCACCGTAGCTGTTAACCCCTGCTCCAGGTCATCGCTGGGCAATAGCCAGGCCATTTCCAGCGTCAGGTTGGCCAAAATCATCGGCACCGCCAGGGTTTTCATGGGGCGGGTGCCGGGGTAGGTTTTGTTGTATTTCCCTTTAGGATTGTCTTTACGGCGCAGCACATTGTGATAAGCCTGTAACGCCACCTCTTTAGCCCATGCTTCCTGAGAGGCCAGGGCATATTGACTGAAGGCCATTGCCGCAAAACAGTCTGAAAAAATATTGTAGGGCTGCACCAGGGGACTCCCCCCACGAGTCAGGGCAAAGTACCAGTTTCCCTCGGCATCGCGCCCGTGCTGGGCCAAGAACTTGGCACCACAGGCAGCAATTTTAAGCCATTCCTGTCGGGGCTCAAGTTGATTATAGAGGGTAGAAAACAGCCACACCTGACGATTTTGCAACCAGACAAATTTATCGGTGTCGTATACACTCCCGTCGCGATCGAGGCAGGTAAAGTAGCCCCCCTCTTCCCAATCAATGGAGTGGGCCTGCCAAAAGGGAAGCACATCCTGTAAAAGGGCTGTTTTGTACTGGTGAGCCAGGGCAGTAAAATTATGCTCCATTCCTTGCTACTGAACCCCCCAATCTTGGATCAACCACTTGCCATCTTGACGAATTAAACGGTAGCGTACTTGCAAGTTGGGATCCGAGGTTGAGTCTTTTAGGGTGCCGCCGACATAGTAATCCGTCGATTCGCTGACATCAGCTACCACCGTTGCTTCCTCTGGCTTGGTTGTATTCTGATCCACAGAGACAATCTTCACCTGATGTTTATACTGCTTATACCAGTTGTCCCGTTTGGCTTCGGCTGAGGCTCCCTTCCATTCAGAAAGTCTTGGATCAACGAGGATTCCATCCAACTGACTGGCATCATGGTTGGGCCCCATCGCTACCGATTTAGCTGCCAACCAGGTTTCCACCACTTTCTGAGCTTGGGGATTATTCAGAGTGCCTGGGGTTGGGGCCGTAGCCAGCTCTACCAGGGGCGACTCCAGTGGAATATTGGGTTGTTCTTCCAGGGTTAAGTTGGGGGATGGCAGTTGTTGAGGAATGGAACTGGCCGATTTTGTGGAGGCCTGTTGTAACCCCCGCACCAACCAGGCCACTAAAAAGCCCAAGGCCACCATCCCCAAAAGCATAGAGGCAGGTAAGAGCCAAGCCGGTAACGATCGACCAGCGATCGTAAAATTACTGTGACTGCTACGCTCTCGTCTACCACTTGCGCCACTGCGCCCCCGGCCCCCACCCCGATGACTGCGGCGAGAAACAACGGCCTTTTCAGCAGGTTGGGCAGAGGTTTCCAGGGTAGAACTGGCTTGAACCCCCTCAACCTCTGACAGAGATTGGTTAGTCAGCATCTGAGCATCTGGGGCTAGGGTCGCTGAGTGAATACGGGGATTGTAAGGTAAAATGTCATTCCCAGTGTCAGCCGCTCTAAAAGCTTCTGTTGAGGGAGCCTGAGCCCATCGATCGTGGGCAACAGCCGGACTATCATAGGCGGCACGATGTCCAAGGGTGGATTGAGCGGCAAAGGCAGTCGCACCAGCAATCGCGTAGGGCATAACCACGGGCTGATCCGGTTCGATTTCGAGGGGCAGTTCTTCCAGATAGGTCTGCACCTGATCATCGGCAAAGTATTCTCTCAGGGACGGTTTACGATGGGTCAGATCGCGAAAATGGGGGAAAACTTCTTGTTGTAACCAATTCTCGGCGTAGAGGCAGAGACCAGGTAACAAATCTGGTGAATTTTGAGAATGTTCCCGAATAAAGGCAATGGGAGCATACTCCTGACTCTGTTCCAAAGCAAATGACGCTTCTTCTGTTTGGCCCAAGAGAAGAGAGCAAACAGAATTTTCGAGAGAAACGTCCTGTCGGGCACCGAGGGGCGTCAGGAGCAACTTGGCCCGCCGCACCAGGGCAGGCTGGTGTTCTGCAAAGCCTCGGCCCAGCAAGGCATAGACTGCCAGATAGGTCGCTACCGCTGACGGACGACGGGCTTCCTCTTCAAATAAGACCTGCTGCTCTGCAGCGGTCAAATAACCCCGCAGTTGCTGAATAAATTTTAGAAAGTCGTCAATCCCCAGGCCAGAGTGATCATTCCCTGTGCCATCAATTCCACCGCGCTCTTGCAACATCTCCTGTAGCAGTTGTATGCCGCGATAGCGGGCTTCGGTCTGATCATCCGGGAGAGCCAGCAGTTCCAAAATACGATAGGGGCGCAGCTTATAGAGGTCGGCTTGAATTTCGCTGCACAAGCTGGCAAAAAGCCTTTCCCTTAACAGCAGTTTTTCACCTGTCTCCAGGGCTTCGGCTGCGTTTTCATACTGCCCCTGTTTCCACTGCTCTCGACCCAGTTCCAGACAGGCCAGGGCTACGGTTAGCACAATATCGGGATAGACGATATCTGGTTCACCAAATTGCCCACCTTCAACCCTGGCACTGCCACCTGTGAGGAAAGGACGCCCCAGTTTCAATACCAGCTCGTATTCACCTAGCTCCTGTAGCAGCAGGAGTGCCCCCACAAACTGATCATCTTCAATCTCAATTGTGGGAGTGTTGGCATCACTATCAACTGAGATCGCAGTGATTGAGCGCTCTCGCTTAAAGATATCTGCCCCTGACTCAGTGGGCTGACCAGCCAGCTCATAAGTCTTGGCTAAAAAGCTGGAATCGTAGGCCCGCCGCCCAGTTGATTCTGAAAGCACGGTATAAGCTTGATCAATCAGAGATCGCCGGACTGCCACTGTCACCTCAGAATATTCTCGTCGGGGCAATTGCTGCAGGCGATCGCGATGGGCTTGCCGTAACTGATCAGCCGTTGCCTGGATCGGCAACCCTAAAATTCGGTAGTAGTCGAGCGGAATACGCACGGTACACTTCCCCAGCGGTCAACAGTAAGGTTAAGCTATGGTAGGGCATTAATGGCACTTGAGAGCGCCATTATCATAACCCGTTAAACATTAAACGGGTAGTGTACCCCAAAAATAGGCGAAAAGCTTGCTTACAGAACATCTGCCGCTGAATCTTTAAACAGTAAAAAATTATTAACGTAGCTGAGGTCTGAAATAGGACACATTCATGGTTCAAGAGAGAGCACTTCCCAAAATTCAATCCTCCCAGGCAACGGTAAGTCGCGACGAAGGGCTGAGACTCTACGAAGATATGATTCTGGGCCGCTTCTTTGAAGATAAGTGCGCCGAGATGTATTACCGGGGCCGTATGTTTGGCTTTGTCCATCTCTACAACGGCCAGGAGGCAGTGTCTACAGGGGTGATTCAGGCGATGCGACCGGGGCAAGATTACGTTTGTAGCACCTACCGAGATCACGTCCATGCCCTCAGTGCCGGGGTGCCTGCCCGTCAAGTCATGGCCGAGCTGTTTGGTAAACAAACGGGCTGCAGTAAGGGCCGGGGCGGCTCAATGCATTTGTTTTCTGAACCCCATCACTTACTAGGTGGCTTTGCTTTTATTGGAGAAGGGATTCCCGTTGCGACTGGAGCGGCTTTTCAAACCAAGTATCGCCGTGAGGTGATGCAGGATGAAACCGCTGATCAAGTGACGGCCTGCTTCTTTGGGGATGGCACTACCAATAATGGTCAGTTCTTTGAGTGCCTCAACATGGCCGCCCTCTGGAAGTTACCAATTATTTTTGTAGTAGAAAACAACAAGTGGGCGATCGGCATGGCCCACGAGCGGGCCACCTCTCAACCGGAAATTTTTAAGAAGGCCAGTGTGTTTAGCATGCCGGGTCATGAAGTGGATGGCATGGATGTGCTGGCAGTGCGGGCTGTGGCCCAGGAAGCCGTAGCGCGGGCGCGGGCTGGAGAAGGGCCTACCTTGATTGAATGCCTGACTTATCGTTTCCGGGGGCATTCCCTGGCAGACCCGGATGAATTGCGCTCTAAATCGGAGAAAGAATTTTGGCTGGCCCGTGACCCGATTAAAAAACTGGCCAATCATTTGGTGCAGCAAAAGCTTGTGACCCAGGAAGAACTACAGGGCATCGAGAAGCAGATTCAGGCTGTTGTCGATGATGCGATCGAATTTGCTCTAGACAGCCCTGAACCTGATCCAGCTGATCTCTACAAATACATCTTTGCGGAAGATGAGGTTTAACCTTTGTCGCCATAATAAAAGGCGACTTCCTTATCCTTCAATGGTGCCAGGTCGGCAGCCAGTAGCATCTGGTTCAAATCATCTTTACTGAAATGCTTGGCACCAATGCGCACAATCCGCGATCGCATCGTATTGGTCACCCCACTGCGCTGGCGTTGGCCCTCAATTGTCATCACCTTGTTGTAAAGTTCTAACCGGGCTGGGGGGATTGGTGTGCCATCGAAATCAATGCCCTTCGCGATCGCCACGTCGATGGCATCAGCTCCTGTTGTATTGGCCATGTTTGGATACCCCATAATTCTCACGGTCTATTGTATCGGGCTGGGGGACATTCCAGACGGTGCAGTTAGCAGCGATCGACGTACAATCGGGATGATATTTCATGCAATAAGGAGGCTATTTTGCCAACCCTGGGCGTCAATATTGACCACGTTGCAACCATCCGGCAAGCCCGCCGCACCGTTGAGCCAGACCCCCTAGCGGCAGCGGTGCTGGCAGAGTTGGCAGGGGCCGATGGCATTACCGTCCATCTGCGGGAAGACCGCCGCCACATTCAAGACCGGGATGTGCGACTCCTCAGGCAAACAGTGCGCACCCATCTGAATCTGGAAATGGCAGCCACGGATGAAATGGTGGCGATTGCCCTGGAGATTAACCCCGACTATGTCACCCTTGTTCCCGAAAGACGGGAAGAGGTCACCACAGAGGGAGGACTCGACGCTGTTGGGCAAAAACAGCGGATGAAGCAGGTGGTCTCGGCCTTGCAAGGGGCCAATATTCCAGTCAGTTTGTTTATTGACGCGGTGCCAGAGCAAATTGACTGTGCCGCAGAGGTCAAGGCCCAATTTATTGAGCTGCATACGGGCCAGTATGCCGAAGCCACCAGTGAAGTCAACCGGGTTAAAGAACTGGCCATCCTGAAGGCGGGCTGCGAACAAGCGATCGACCGAGGGCTGCGGGTCAACGCGGGGCATGGTCTTACTTATTGGAATGTGTATCCGGTGGCCAACTTACCAGGAATGGAAGAATTAAACATCGGCCATACCATTATCAGTCGAGCTGTACTGGTGGGATTAGAACGTGCAGTTTATGAAATGAAACAGGCAATGCGGGGAGAGCGGTAGGGGCATTGTATACTCAGTATTCGGGATGGTAATCCCTTCCAGGGGGTGAACCAGCGCCCCGTTCATTCCTCTTTCATACTACCTCTCAAGACTGCCAAGTTGTCATGCAAACCTACTACTATCTCCTGGCCAGCCAAAAATTCTTATTGGAAGAAGAACCCCTTGACGAAGTGTTAAGAGAGCGCATCCGCCATTATCAAGAGCAAGAAAAGGCCATTGATTTCTGGGTTGTAAAGCAACCCGCTTTCTTGGAAGCACCTGAACTTGCTGGTGCCAGAGCCAAGTGCCCTCAACCAGCAGCGGCGATTGTTTCCACCAATCCCCAATTCATTACCTGGCTAAAATTGCGATTGGAATATGTAATGACTGGTGAATTTCAGGCACCATCAGATACAATTCCTCAACCCCTTGCGTCATTGGCTCCTGTTGCTTAATTTTTATGGAAGCTCCTGTTCGATCAGTCGTTGATCTTCGTTCCCTGTTAGCGGTTTTGGCCAGCGGGGTGCTTGCTGCCCCCTTGATGGCTCAAGCTCCCCCTCCTTTACCTTCTACCCTCCCTTCCTGTCAACCTCCCCGCGATAATGAGTATTTGCTGCTCATTGCGACCCCAACACCCGATACCCAAACTCGAGCCCGTCAGTCACTCCCTGGCAGTGCATCGATTACAGTCTGTAGCTATTTGGGAGATACGGTAACCAGGGTGGGGGGCTTTACCACCCTGGAACGGGTCACTTCCTGGGCACAGTACATGAATACCTCCATTGGGCTGCAGTCCTTTGTGGCCCGCCCCCCCTCTAGTGCCCCTGGGCTTGGCTCGACTCCAACTGCCCCGCCGCCAGTGGTTACTGCGCCCCAACCAACGCCGCCTGTTAGCTCAAGCAACTCGGGGTTCAATCCCCAACCCCTGGGAGGCGGCTATGCCGTCTTGGTGAATTTCTTTAATCGCCCAGAAACAGCCGTCGAGGTGCATAACCTGTTACAGCGAAATGTGGGGTTGGCTTCCTACGGTCAGCGTCCCTATTTGCTAGCACTCTATACCTCAGACCCAACCGTTGCCAATACGGTGTTGCAACAGCTCACTAATCAGGGCATGTGGGCGATGGTGGTAGATAGCCGCCGCGTCATGTTGCTGCGCCAGTCTGTCGATACTTCCCGTTTAACGGGGGCTAAAGGGGGTAGTTAATTGCTCGTTTGACAGAGGCGATCGACGACTTGATCGGCAGAAATCAGCCGTTTGAGCACCACCTGACCGATCGTTTGGGATCGGGGGTTCACTGCTGATGGATCACCGGGTTTCACTTCTACCATCAGCACTGCTTCCTCCACCCGATAAAGCCAGAGCCTTTCCCCATCGTCGACGATATGGAGACTAAGCCGCTGAATCTGAGGCCGACGGCGCCATGTGGCTTCATCCCAAAGACCACCAAACTCCCAGACGCGACCGACTTCCCAGCCTTCGGATAAGAAGAAGTATTTCACAATTCTCCGCCCCCACGGTTGTGACATTGGGAGCCGTTTATCCTTTGACCGGGTAGACTATGATGGGGCACCGCAACGCCAACCTACGCTTCAATTTCTTCTTCTGCACGGGTTAGTACTTTTTCCCGTAGCTCTTCTGTCTCCTGGCGATGATGGGCAATCTGTTCACGGGCTTGTTCTTGGAGGGCGGCTTCTGCTTCACTGGTTGACTCCAATTCGGCTTCTGCACGGGTTAGTACTTTTTCCCGTAGCTCTCCAGCCTCCTGGCGATGATGGGCAATTTGTTCACGGGCTTGTTCTTGGAGGGCGGCTTCTGTCTCACTGGCTGACGCTAATGTGGCCTCTGCGCGAGTCAGTACTTTCTCCCGTAATTCCGCTTTCTGTTGACGCTGTTGAATGGCCTGTTCCCGAACCGGATCGTGGATATCCATAACGCTACCTTGGCTGCATAGTAGGAGGGACATTTTTAGCTTGACATTCAAGCGCTGTATTGTTGTCGATGCTACAGAAATATTTATGATTTTTCCGAGCCGATCTTCTTCTTTTGTTAAAGAGCCCTGACAAAAAGTGCGCTTCAGTTAGTCCTGATTTTTCAAGAAAGTATAGTAGGGTCGGGGAGATGAGGACAGGACATGGCCAAGCAACGATCGCAGCTTAAGATTCTTCTACTCCAGATTCGCGATGATGGGGTAACCCGACAGGAAGAGTTGGATGAGTTTGTGCGCTATGGGGCACTGGAACCAGAGCAAATTGACATCTTAGATGTCTTTGCCACACCAGAGTTTGAACCGACCTGCATGGATGTCTATGATGCTTTGTTTGTAGGGGGCTCTAGCGATGCCACTGTGACTCAACCCGATCGCTATCCCTTTGTGGAACCAGCGAAACAGTTGTTGGCATATTGTCTCAACCAAAGTATTCCCGTGTTTGCTTCCTGTTTTGGGTTTCAGGCAGCCGTGGAAGCCCTGGGAGGGCAGGTGATTGTTGATAAAGCCAATATGGAAATGGGCACCTACCCTCTCTGGCTCACGGAGGCGGCTCAGACAGATGTGCTCTTTCATGATGTGCCGGATGGGTTTTGGGCTGTCTCCGGCCATAAGGAACGAGCCGATCTTATTCCGACAGATGCGGTATTACTGGCATTTTCTGACCGTTGCCCTTACCACGCCTTTAAAATGCCTGAGCGGCCCTTCTACGCTTTCCAATTTCATCCAGAAGTAGATCCTACTGATTTAATTGCCCGCATTACCCGCTATCAGGCTCGCTATTTAGAGAATGCGGCAGATCTGACTAAAATCTTGGAAACGGTTCAATCGGAAACCGATGCGGCCAATCAATTGATTGCTAAATTTGTCGATCGCATTTTATTGAACAGCATTTAAAACCACTGCCACACCAACAAAGTCCGCCGACGGGGACTCAATAAAATCAGGGCTTTCAGAACCCTACGTCGGCAGGTCTGCTCTACATAGCCCAGACCTCAGTCGCTAGGTTGAACTGACGGAAACAGGTCAGAAGGCTTACGAGGACTTGATGTTTTATATCAACATTGTCCGAAACGTTTTGAGCAAAACTATAATTTTGCTGAATTTTTTTTACCTTTCGGGGGGCTCAGTATATTCTAATACTCTATCGAAAGAACCGTTTCTTCCGTTTCTACGTTTCTAAAGAATGTTTGGAATTCTAATCTTTCCTGGTAGAATTCTGGATGTTTCCACGCCTTTCTGAATGACTGTGCTCGATCTTTAATCCATGCATTGACGCAGGAGCTTGCATACGATGATTAAGTTTGCCTTTGGAAAACGGCTATTAGCCGAGTTTTTTGGAACTTTTTGGTTGGTGTTTGGTGGCTGCGGCAGCGCCATTTTTGCCGCCGCATTTACCGCTGCCGGCGCAGAGGTTGCTCAGAATGTCCGGTTCCCCCTTGGGATTGGTCTAACGGGGGTCTCCCTGGCTTTTGGTTTGACGGTAGTCACCCTGGCTTACACTGTGGGTCATATTTCCGGTGGCCACTTCAATCCGGCTGTGACCCTTGGGTTATGGGCTGGTAAGCGCTTTCCCAGCAGTGAAATCATTCCCTATTGGATTTCTCAAGTGCTGGGTGCTATTTTGGCCGGTGGAGTCCTCTACCTGATTAACCTGGGTCGGCCTGGCTTTGCCATCGACCCCAATGCCGCAGGTGTATTTGCGACTAACGGCTTTGGCTCCATGTCTCCTGGTGGGTATAGCTTGGGTGCCTGCTTCCTGGCTGAGTTTGTCCTGACCTTTATGTTCTTGTTGGTGATTTTGGGTGTGACTGCAAAAGCCAACGAAGCGGTTGCAGCTCTAGCGCCTCTGGCCATCGGCTTAGCCCTGACTCTGGTTCACTTAGTCAGCATCCCCATCACTAATACTTCTGTTAACCCTGCTCGTAGCCTGGGTGTTGCCCTGTATGCTGGCTGGCCCGCGATTTCTCAAGTTTGGCTGTTTTGGGTTGTGCCTCTGCTGGGCGCGCTGTTGGCTGGCTATGTTTACTATCACTTCTTTGAGCCTTCTCGGGCTGAGCGGTTGTTATCTGAACCAGAAGAAGCGGATCGTACCTAGTCATAACATCGAAGCAGTACTGGCTGGCCTTTGAGCTTCAATAGAGCCGTAGCCATGTGCAATCTGGCGGAGGCGAGTCAGAGCGTCAGCCTGTTTCTGGCATTTCATCGATTAACCTTGTACCCTTGTACGTTCTGACTAAGGCTACAGGTATTGAGGCAGACAGCACTGTCTGCCTTTTCTTCTGATTTATATGATGAGGGTATCCGCTGAAAACGGGAGAGATTAGTCCCCACGAAAGGGGGGATAACAAGATACAAAAAGGAATCGCGTTCTTTTTTGCCCCTCCTTGCGGTTCTAGCCACGATGAGCAAGAGAGAAAATCAACCGGCCAACAGCTTTAAGCACAACTGTCGAAAGTGATCGCCCCGTTGTTCAAAGTTGGCATACTGGTCAAAACTGGCACAGGCGGGAGAGAGTAATACCACGGCTGCTTGCAGTTGTTGGGCTAATTCTACCGATCGGGGAACGGCCCGTTCCATTGTCTCCACGATTTCATAATTGCCATAGCCCACCTCCTTTAAGCGTTGGGCAAAACTTGACGCGGCATCTCCAATCAACAACACGCTGGTCGCCTTTTCTTGGATTGTCTTTAACCAGGCGGTATCATCTCCGGTTTTGGGGTCACCCCCAGCAATCAAAATGGCAGGAGGGTTGACTGCGGCAAGACCCACCTGGGCAGCATCGTAATTGGTGGCTTTGCTGTCGTTAATGAAATTTATGCCGTTCCAATGCATAATGTGCTCGAGGCGGTGGGGCACACCGGGGAAACGCGCGATCGCGTCG
Organism: Leptolyngbyaceae cyanobacterium; assembly: GCA_046080785.1. Lineage (GTDB taxonomy): Bacteria > Cyanobacteriota > Cyanobacteriia > Leptolyngbyales > Leptolyngbyaceae > JBJTUO01. The sequence continues at coordinate 10,873 of JBJTUO010000031.1, forward strand.
GCGATCGTTTGCTTGTCGATCTTAGCAATGCGGGCAGCAGCCACGGCCATCAACAGGTTTTGCTGGTTATGGCTCCCCACCATCTTTAGTAAATTGGCTGGTAAGATTAATTCTCGCTCAGTGCGAACCCAGCCATCCTCAATGTAGAAACCAAAGGCTGGATCGCCAGGCAGATAGGATTTACCCTGGGTGCTTGTCCAATAGGCGTCAGAACGCACCGGCTCTCCCATTTGTTGGCCTACGGTTCGCAAATAGGGGTCATCTCCATTGAAAATCTGATACTTTCCCCGGTTGAGCAGGTGAGCCTTGATATCAAAATAACGTTCCAGGGTTTTGTGGCGGCTCAAATGATCAGGGGTAAAGGTCGTCCAAATGGCAATGGTGGGAGCCACAGAGGGAGAGGCCTCAATTTGGTAGCTGCTCAGCTCGGCGATCGCCCAGTCGGGTTTAGGGTCTGCCATTGCCACTTCGCAGGCAGCATGACCGATATTACCAAAGGCGGGGGCCTGATACCCTGCTGCCTGAAAGATCGCTGCCACCAGAGCCGTGGTCGTGGTCTTACCATTGGTGCCTGTAATCCCTACCCAAGGGATATCTTGCAGATGCCTCCAGGCCAGTTCCATTTCTCCAATCGTGGCAATACCCTGCTCACGGGCTTGCTGCAAACCAGGGACATCCCAGGGTACGCCAGGGCTGACCACCACTAGTTCCCCTGGCATGACCAGCGGGTCATAGGCTTGCCCCAAATAAACGGTAATGCCCTCGGCTGACAGTTCTTGTTGTTGCTGCTGGACGATTTCTGATGTACTCAGATCACTGACGGTTACTTGCCACCCCTCCCGTTTTAACAGTCGGGCTGCTGCCATGCCAGATTTTCCCAGACCAATTACACATGCATTGGGCATAAAACCGCGTTACTTTTCAAATCAAAACCTGTACTCCTGATCCTACCGTGAGAGGGTTACTTGCTCACGGTATCAAAGGGTTCTGTACCCAGGGGGCTGGGCATCCAACCCTGCAACGATTTTCGTTTCGCCAGTAGTGGTTGAGAGTGGACAATTGGCAGACGCAACACATTTTGGTGCAAAATCTGATCCACTTGACGATAGATTGCTGCCCGTTCCGCCTGGTTTCCGCTGGCCCGTCCCTGATTTAGGAGTTGAAACAGACGATCGTTTTTCCAGTTACCCAGATCATCGGTAGACCTCGGCCCAAAGTGGGGGTAGTAAAAGCTATCTGGATCACCGTAATCGCCCGTCCAACCCAACATGAAAGACTGATAACCAGGGGGCCGGCGGCGATCGGCAAGGTAGGCAGCCCAGTCTTGTGTCTTGAGGGCAACTCGAATGCCAACTTTGCTCAGATCTGCGGCAAACGCTTCAGAAATGGGCTTGGGCGTTGGGAAGTAAGGACGGGAGACAGGCATGTACCAGAGTTGGAGGTCAAAGCCATTGGGGTATCCCGCCTGGGTCAACAGTTGCCTCGCCTTTGCGGGGTCATAGGGGTAGGCCTGCAAAGCTGGATCGGTCGCCCAACTGAGGGCTGCGGGTAAAAAGTGAGGTGAGTGGGTTGCTAACCCACCCCAAAATGCCTGCACGATGGCCGGGCGGTTAATGGCATGGGCGATCGCCTGACGCACCCGCCCATCCGATAGGGGTTTGTAGGAGGGGTTAAGGGCCAGATACCCTACATTGAAAGAGGGGCGGGCCACTGCCTCCAGGTTAGGGTCCCGATCTAGTTCAGTCTTCTGGTCTGGGGCCAGATCGACCGTAAAGTCAACCTGACCCGCTCGTAGTTGGGCCAGTCGTGCTGCCGGGTCGGTGATAAACCGAATGACTAACTGGTTAACTTTAGGTAAACCCGGTTTCCAGTAAGAGGGATTTTTTTCTAACACAATCCGATCTCCGGTACGCCATTGCTTAAAGCGAAAGGGCCCGGTGCCGACTGCGATCGAGTTGGGTGTGCCGTAACTGGCTCCGGCTTGTTTGATAGCGGTAGGGCTGGCCATCCCAAAAAAGCCAGAACCAATAGTATTCGGGAAGGCCGCAAAAGGTTGTTTTAAGACCAACTGAATTGTGGTGGGATTGATCACCTTGATCCCTTGCAAGAGAGAAGCGGGATCGCCCTTAAAGCCTCCAAACAATTGTTGCCAGATCTCGTAGGTCTTGCCCGCATTGCGAAAGCCGTAGGGATGGTTGGGGTCCCACCAGCGTTCAAAGTTGAACTGAACCGCTTCGGCGTTAAAGGGGGTGCCATCCTGAAACGTCACCCCCGATCTCAAGTGCAATGTCCAGGTTTTGCCATCGGGAGAAACAGACCATTTTGTCGCCAGGGCCGGAACCAGTTCGGTCGTTCCTGGCTTGAATGCCATCAGGCGATCGTAGATTTGACTCTGCACAATGATGGAGTTGCCATCTGTGATATTGCCCGGTTCTAGATTAACGGGTTGGCCGCCAGAGCCGTATACTAAAGCCCCTGACCCAGTAGAACCAGGGGGGGTAGGGGTAGCAGTGCGATGGGGGGCAGCGCAAGCGGTGAGAGCTAGGACGATCAACATTGCCCCAAGCGGGTGAAGCCTTGGCATGCTTAACCCTTGGCCTGCTGGCGGGCCTGCTTCACCATAGTAATCAATACCTGGTGGGCGTCTTCTGAATCTGCTAGGGGCCGCTCAAAGGGAATGCGAAGGGGAACGGAGTCACCATTCACCTGGGTGAGCAAATCGATGCCATCGGGGTCAATCGCAATCATTTGGGCGGCACTGGCTGTTGTTGCATTGCCAAACACTCTGGCATAGAGCAAGACGGCATCCGCATGGTCATCATTCATGTGGGCACAGATGCGCTGACTAACGGCTGGAGAAAGGGGGTCGGCCATAACAGATTTGAGTGATTAAAGGGTATGCTTGCTTCCATCTAACCATAGACTGCAGCCTTCTCCCTAGACCGCTGCTGCCTTCCTCGAATGACTGCCCGCGGGAGGTGTACCTGCGGGGCAAGTACCGAGGGGTTAACGTTTAGAGAGCCGATGTAACCAGATATAGCGTTCTCCTTCGGGAGAGCACTTGGATTGAATCAGGGCATTAGAGTAGTGCAGGTTGTCTCCACTCAAATCATTGCGATAACCCGAAGGAGTCCACTCACCATAGGGGTCGTTGACGTAAAAGCCATACTCGTCGTAACCCCGCACCACTACAATATGACCGAAACTGGTGAAATAACCGTGGATAATGCAGGGGCGGCCTTCTGCGATCGCCTTCCGCATCTCAAACAAGCTACCAGTCATTGTAAACTCATCTTCTAGGCCATAAGCCTTGGCCATTGCGGCCAGATCACTGGGGTCATGCCGACTTAGCCCATTTCGAGTCATGTACCGATAGAGTTCATCCTCGAGTTGCCCGACGCCGCTGCCCTTGATCTGAAAATAGGCCATCACCATGGCAAAAGAAGTGACGTTGCAAGCTCCAGTTGGATTGAGGGCATTATCAAGCTGACTCTTAAAGGGAATACTCAATCGTTTAGTGTCCGGTATTCCCGGTGGAGTCGGAGGAGGATCCGGTGGAGCAATCAGTTCTGGTTGATCTTCAACGAAGGTTGTATGGGGACGGAAGGCATACCAGGTATTGCGGGGTGGATTGCCTAATGGCTCAATTAGAGCCAATTTCAGGTGATTATTTGCGGCTGCCGCCCAGGATTGGAGGCTGAAAATCTGTCCTGCAGGAATTTCTACAGTATCTTGAGCAGGAACCTGGGAAGAATCCAGGGTTGATTGTTTAAAGACCGTCTTCTGGGTCACCTTAATCTGAGGTGGGCGAAACAGTTGCACATGAGGGGTGTAGATACACCAGGTATTACGGGGCGGCTCTCCTAAAACTTCACCCAGTAGGGCTACCCGAATATAGTTGGGGGCCAGAGTTTTCCAGGAATGCAGCTTAAAAATTCTACCCGCATCAATGCTCACCTTGTTTTGGGGCAGTAACTGGGAAGAATCAGCGGTTGATTGCTTAAAAACGGTATTTTGAAGCACCCTGAGTTGTACTGTCATAACTCTGTTCTACAACATCCCTGCCGGATTCTACACGATGAAAGACTGCCCCCAGTTTAACAATGCCGTTTTATCTGTGCCAGTAGAGTCTTTTCAATTGGCAGGTTCAAGAATGAGGAGTCCGAAACAGTTGAGTGAACCTCACCTTTGCAATGAGTCTAGATACTTGAGTCAAGTTTTCTGAACCGGAGCTACACTTTGAGCAAGTTATCGACCTAGCAAGAACCTTATGGAAGTGTTTGGGTAAATAGTGACACTATGCTCCTTAAACAGCGATTGCAAGATCATCTCAGCCAGATTGCCCGAGAGCGAGACCCCTACCTGTCTCAGGAGGGGCATCTGTTTGTGCAAACCTACATTCGCCAACAGCTAGAACAGTGGGGCATCGTGCAAACCCATGAGTTTGTCATTCAAACTCGCACCCATACCAACTTGACGTTGCACCTCCCCGCTCAGACTAGCCGTCAACAACAGCCACCCATCCTGGTTGCGGCCCACTATGATGCTGTACCCGGTACCCAGGGAGCAGATGATAATGCCACTGGAGTAGCGGCTTTGCTGGAGCTAGCCCGGTCGTTTGCCTCTGATCCGGCCCGTTATCCCCTGCAACTGGTGGCCTTTGATCTAGAGGAATACGGCTTGTTGGGCAGCGATCGCTATGCTGTACACCTGGTCGAGCAAAACCAGCGGTTACGCCTGATGCTGTCTCTGGAAATGTTGGGTTACTGCGACCAGGCACCCGATTCACAAAAATATCCGCCAGGGTTGCAATACTTTTATCCAGATCGGGGCAACTTCATTGGGCTAATTGGTAATTTACCCACTTTTCTCGATATGCTACACTTCAGCCGCTTTATTAAGCAGGCAGGGGTGCCCGCTCAGTGGTTGCCCGCAGGCATGAAAGGTCAATTGCTCAAAATGACCAGACTCAGCGATCATGCACCCTTTTGGGATCGAGGTTACCCCGGGATTATGGTGACCGATACGGCCTTTCTCCGTAATCCCCATTATCACAAGCCCAGCGATCGGCTGGAAACCCTGGATTTAGATTTTCTTACCGGAGTCTGTCAGGGCTTAATTGATGGCATTCGGTGCTTGTAACCAGGAAAGTGCCTAGCTGAGGCCTTCATCCAAGGTGTCTTTGAGAACAGTTCGGGCAGCCAGGTGATTACGGGTGGAAGTGAGGATTTCAGCTTCCCGTTCCAGGCGAGCGGCTGTATCTTGCATCTCTAAGAGCGACTGTTGCTCTTCTGCTACGCCGTATAGGTTACTGGCAATCCAATAGGATAGCTCTACTGGCAAATCAGGAATATTATCTGGTAATTCAATTTCCTGCTCTGTCAATTTGGCCGATAACCGCACGACATCCTGTAACAGTTGGCTGACATCCTGGGCCAGGGGGCGCAGATCAGTCTGCGGTGGATGATCCTCAATCCACTCGACCAACCCCACCCGGTAAGGCTTCTCCCGCACATACTCCAACATCCGGAAGCGCTGTTGCCCCAGAGTCAAAACTTTCATGCGATCGTCGGGCAACCGTTGAAACTGAATAATCTCAGCACAGCAACCCACAGATGCAGGCTCATTTCGTACCTGATCCCACATGAGCACACCAAATCGTCGATCGCTCTCGAGGATTGTATTCATCATAATCCGGTAGCGAAACTCAAAGATATGCAGAGGTAACGGTCTACCGGGAAATAAAACTAAGTCAGGTAGGGGAAATAGAGGAAGTTCTCTAACTGCGATCGATGAAGACGATGTCATTAGTCAAAATCAAGGAACGTACTTCCATATCTACTTTATCCCATGGGAAGCAATCCCGGCATCTACTAGTCTGCACTATTATAACTTCACCTCAATATCAACACCTGCGGGCAAGTCTAGCTTCATCAGGGCATCGATCGTTTTAGAGGAAGGCTGGTAAATATCAATAATACGACGATGGGTGCGGGTTTCAAAGTGTTCGCGCGAGTCTTTATCAACGTGGGGAGAACGCAATACACAGTAAATCCGACGCTTTGTCGGTAGAGGGATGGGGCCGATCGCAGTAGCATTGGTGCGATTTGCTGTATCTACAATCTTTTCGCAGGAGGTATCCAATAAGCGGCGATCAAAGGCTTTCAGCCGAATCCGAATTTTTTGCTGTTGAATCGTTGCCATAATCTAACGTGCCTCTTTAATTTTCAAGGTTCAGAGTAAAAGGTTAACCCAAGGATCAAGTAAACTTTGAATCAGACAGCCAGGAATTGATTATTGCTGCTTTCCGGAATAAAAGGATAGTGAGCACTTGAAACCCCGTTCCAAATCATCCTACTTTTCAGCAACACCGCCATCATAATCAAACGGGCTGCCAGCAGTCAGGGAAAAGGCTGCTGGTAGCCCTACCAAAGAACTTACTTCTTAGATTTTTCCTTAGTTTCAGATTTTTTCTTATCTTCCAGGATTTTAGAAACGACGCCCGCACCCACGGTACGGCCACCTTCACGAATTGCAAAGCGCATCCCTTGCTCAATCGCGATCGGGTTGATCAGCTCAACCGTCATCTTAATCCGGTCACCTGGCATTACCATTTCAGGAGTAGAGCCATCATCAGCAGTGAACTGATTAATGGTGCCAGTTACATCGGTTGTCCGCACATAAAACTGAGGGCGGTAACCAGAGAAAAATGGGGTGTGACGGCCACCTTCTTCCTTCTTCAGAATGTACACTTCAGACTCAAATTGAGTGTGAGGTGTGATGGAACCAGGCTTGGCCAGCACCATACCCCGCTCAATCTGATCCTTCTGAATACCCCGCATCAGCACACCTGCGTTGTCACCAGCCATCCCTTCTTCCAGGCTCTTTTTGAACATTTCAATCCCGGTAACAACGGTTTCAAGGGTTGGCTTAATCCCAACAATTTGAATCTTGTCGTTGATTTTTACCGTACCCCGTTCAATCCGGCCAGTTGCCACCGTACCCCGTCCTGTGATGGAAAATACGTCTTCTACCGCCATCAAGAAAGGCTTGTCCACATCCCGCTCAGGAGTAGGAATGTATTCGTCAACTTCATCCATTAATGCATAGATCTGGTCAACCCACTCGTTATCTCCCCTCTGAGTCTTGGGATTAGCCGTCATTACGTCCAACGCTTGCAGCGCAGAACCCGCCACGATGGGGATTTCATCACCAGGGAAATCGTAGGAACTGAGCAACTCACGCACTTCCAGTTCCACCAACTCAAGCAGTTCCTCATCGTCTACCATGTCTTTCTTGTTTAAGAAGACAACCAGACGAGGCACACCCACCTGACGAGACAGCAGAATGTGTTCACGAGTCTGGGGCATAGGGCCATCTGCGGCTGATACAACCAAAATAGCACCATCCATTTGAGCTGCCCCAGTGATCATGTTTTTGACGTAGTCAGCGTGACCAGGGCAGTCTACGTGGGCATAGTGACGACTTTCAGTCTCATACTCAACATGGGCAGTATTAATAGTAATACCTCGAGCCTTTTCTTCAGGGGCCGCATCAATTTCATCGTACTTTTTGGCGGTGGCTTGTCCCAAGGCCGCCAGAGTCGATGTAATTGCAGCAGTTAGAGTTGTCTTACCATGGTCAACGTGACCAATGGTGCCGATGTTAACGTGGGGTTTAGTCCGTTCAAACTTTGCGCGTGCCATGAATGATGCTTCCTTTTCCTAGTTATGCGTTCCCTTTGTTTTTAGTGATGATTGCTTCAGCCACATTCCGAGGAACTTCGTCATAGTGACTAAACTCCATCGTGAAGGTGCCTCGCCCTTGGGTCATTGATCGGATATCAGTAGCATATCCAAACATTTCTGCCAATGGCACCTTGCTAGATACCTTGGCAATGCCCCGTTCAACCGCCTGAGCCTCAATCTGGCCTCTCCGGGAAATCAGGTTTCCCATAATCGACCCTAAAAAGTCTTCAGGTGCTTCAACCTCGACCTTCATCATCGGTTCAAGCAGAACAGGCGAAGCCTTCATAACCCCATCTTTAACAGCCATCGATCCAGCGATCTTAAAGGCCATTTCAGAGGAGTCCACCTCGTGATACGAACCATCGACCAATGTAACCTTCAGGTCAATGACCGGGTAACCCGCTAAAATGCCAGATTCACAAGCTTCTTTCATCCCTTGCTCTGCAGGAGAGATATATTCCTTCGGAACAGAACCACCCACAATTTTAGAGACAAATTCAAACCCAGTGCCAGCCTCGCCCGGTTCTACTTCGATCACCACATGACCGTATTGCCCTTTACCACCACTCTGGCGTACAAATTTGCCCTCAGTGCGGACGGGTTTACGAATGGTTTCACGATAGGCCACCTGAGGTGCCCCCACATTCGCTTCTACCTTAAATTCCCGTAGCATCCGATCCACCAGGATCTCCAGGTGCAATTCACCCATCCCGGCAATCACTGTCTGATTGGTTTCCGGGTCAATACTGACCCGGAAGGTGGGGTCTTCTTCTGACAGCGCTTTTAATGCTTTGGAGAGCTTCTCCATATCTTGCTTGGTCTTAGGCTCAACCGCAACCGAAATCACAGGCTCAGGAATAAACAAAGATTCCAGAATTACGGGTGAACTTTCATCACAAATAGTATCGCCTGTGAGGGTATCAGACAGGCCTGGGATGGCACCTAGGTCACCCGCCCGTAGCTCATCAACGTCAATCCGATCGTCTGCCTTCAACACAATCAGGCGAGAAACGCGCTCCTTCTTATTCTTGGAAGAATTAAGTACGTAGCTGCCCTTCTTCAAGACACCAGAGTAAACCCGAACAAAGGTCAGACGCCCCACAAATTTATCAGCCATAACTTTGAAGGCCAGGGCAGACATGGGCTCACTGTCGTCCGCACGACGCTCCACAGGGGCACCATCCGGTAACGTACCTTGAATCGCCGGAACGTCAATGGGAGCAGGTAAATAGTCAATTACAGCATCTAGCAGTAGTTGCACCCCCTTATTTTTGAAGGCAGAGCCACACAGCATCGGAACAATCGTCCCTTCAATCGTCCCTCTGCGAAGAGCGCCCTGAATCTCTTCAACAGAGAGGTCTTCACCCTCAAAGTACTTCTCCATTAGAGCATCGTCAGTTTCTGAAACCGACTCCACTAGTTTCAAGCGGTACTCATCGGCTAGGTCTTTAACATCCTCCGGAATGTCTGTCTCCTTAATATCGGTACCCAGGTCGTTGGTATAGATGTAAGCCTTCATCGTGACCAGGTCAACGATACCCTTAAAGACATCCTCACTACCAATAGGGATCTGAATCGGCACCGCATTCGACTGCAACCGCTCTCGCACCTGTTCATAAACCTTATAAAAATTGGCTCCAGTCCGATCCATCTTATTGACGAAGACAATGCGAGGCACACTATAACGATTAGCCTGACGCCAAACCGTCTCAGACTGAGGCTGTACCCCACCAACAGAGCAAAATACAGCCACAACTCCATCGAGCACTCGCATAGAGCGCTCTACTTCGATCGTAAAGTCTACGTGCCCAGGGGTATCAATGATATTAATCTGATACTCTTTCCAACTAGTACTGATGGCTGCCGCCGTGATGGTAATGCCACGCTCCCGTTCTTGCTCCATCCAATCGGTGGTAGCAGTACCTTCATGTACCTCACCAATCTTATGAACAACACCGGAATAAAACAAAATACGCTCTGTTGTTGTGGTCTTACCTGCATCAATGTGGGCGGCAATCCCAATATTTCTAACTCGTTCGAGCGGGACAGTACGTGGCACAGCTACCTCCTTAGTCTCTGCCGCAGCGATGTGCTGCAAGGGTGCATGTTAAGATTTTATACTTTTTCTTGCAATATTTGGATAAAGCTATAACCCAAAATTACTTAGTAGCGATAGTGGGCAAAGGCTTTGTTGGCCTCTGCCATCCGGTGAGTTTCTTCCCGCTTCCGGATAGAACTACCCGTTTCGTTGGATGCATCCATTAGCTCATTAGCCAATTTAGATGCCATCGACTTGCCAGAACGGGCGCGGGCATACTGAATCAGCCAACGCAAAGCCAGGGCCACGCCCCGATCAGAGCGAACTTCCATCGGCACCTGATAAGTAGCACCCCCAACTCGACGAGCCTTGACCTCAACCAGGGGAGTGGCATTTTTAACCGCACGCTCAAACACTTCCATCGGGTCTGAGCCGGTGCGTTGAGCAATGGTATCAAAGGCGTCATAAACAATATGAGAAGCGACAGACTTCTTGCCACTGTGCATGACGCGACGGATCATCATGCTGACGAGTCGGGAATTGTAGACAGAATCTGGGGGGACAGGACGTTTCTGAATAACTGTGCGACGAGACATAGAATTGAACTCTCAGAAAAAATAGCTTGGATTAGAGGTAACCCCAATAAATCGTTGGGAGAGATTGAACCTGGACGTGATTTGCTAACTAAGTTGAAAGATTCCTTCATACCCACAACTTAGAAAAACAAATCAATCAAAACAGTTGAGCTTATGACTGCTGCTTAGGGCGCTTAGCGCCATATTTTGAACGCCCCTGCTTCCGATCTTTTACCCCAGCAGTATCAAGGGTGCCGCGAATGATGTGATAACGCACACCCGGCAAGTCTTTAACACGCCCCCCCCGGATCATAACAACTGAGTGCTCTTGCAGATTGTGTCCAATCCCTGGAATGTAGGCAGTGACTTCATAGCCCGATGTCAAACGAACCCTTGCCACCTTACGTAGGGCCGAATTAGGCTTCTTTGGGGTTGTAGTGTAGACGCGAGTACAGACCCCACGGCGCTGGGGGCAACTCTTCAGCGCTGGGGATTTGGTCTTTTTCTCAATTTGTTGGCGCTCGTTGCGGATGAGTTGCTGAATGGTGGGCATGTTAAGGCTTACACAATAATTGCTGTTTCAGTTTTTCCAAACTCTCATCATACGGACAACTAGCTAACGCTGTCAATAAAAAATCAAATTAAGTAATTTATTAATCCGTCAGGACAGGTTTGAGGGGTTAACTCAAATCTACAAAAGCCACCTATTGACTGCTTTGAAGAGGCTTCGCCCCTCAAAACAGTCTTGACAGATATCATGTAACGGAGAAAGAGTAGCCACAGCCACAGGCTTCGATTGCGTTGGGATTGCAGAAACGGAACCCGCCGCCCATCAGATCTTCGGTGTAATCTAACATCAAACCCTGAAGATAGCTCAGACTGCTGGCATTTATCACAATCTGCAACCCATCATACTCAAATACCCGATCCGCAGGCATTACCATAGCGTCAAAGGTCATTTGGTAGGACAGATCGAGACAATTACCAGCCTGAACCCCCAAGCGAAACATCGAATTAGAGCGATTGCACCTCGCTTTCAGGCGACAAACTTCCTGAAGGGCCGCAGGACTGAGTTGAATCATGACATTAAACAATGGGCTAATACTTAATTAATCTTGCCATATTCAACCAAGGCTAATGTCAACTCAAGTTAGAAATCGGCAGGTAATTTAAGCCAGGAAATCGTGGATAGGCTAGGAGTCAGGAGATCAAGGAGTCAGCAGTTAGGCAAATTGCTAAATTCTGGCTTCTGAATTCTGACTCCTGGATTCTATTGCGGGGATAACTTTTCACCTTGAAGAATATGCCAGAAATCTACTTAGTCCGGGCATAATCATCTTGAAACCGAACAATATCATCTTCTCCTAAATATTCGCCGTTCTGCACTTCTATTAACACAAGGGGAATTACACCGGGGTTTTCCAAACGATGGGATGTGCATTGAGGCACGTAGGTAGAGCGGTTTCTACTCAAAATATGCTCCTGGTCACCACAAGTTACTTTGGCCGTACCGGAGACAACAATCCAATGTTCACTACGGTGGTGGTGCATCTGAAGGCTGAGGCGATGACCGGGCTTGACCTCAATTCGTTTAATCTTGTAGCCTAGCCCTTCTTCTAAAATGGTAAAAGACCCCCAGGGGCGCAGTTCTGTTGAGGCGATCGTCTTTTGTGAAGGGGAGACCGTGAGTGTGACAGGGGCCAGGTGATTTTCTTTTGCTTGAGTCATGATTGAACCTCTCATTGTCGAAATGAGTAAACCAGAATGGATAATTAAATGACCACGACCAAAAAAATTAGCTTTGGTCAAAACACCTAGGGCAAGGTTAAATAGTCAAATAAAGTAAAAACTGTTGACTTTCTAAGGTCAAACCTATGCAAGCCCAATTATGGAAAGTAATCTGAAGTTTGGCAAATACCATATCAATGCTTTACAAGAAATTTATCACCGGAATGCCAGCCTTTAAGACCGCTTGATGTCTTCAACCTAACTTAGGGGAAGGGAGGAATAAATATGCCCAGGCCATTGTGAACCCGGGCTGCTGTCACCGGCAGTCGATCGAGTAATTGACCACCCAGGTAAAGTGTTGTTGAACTGCCACCATCCAGGTTTAGGGCATTGACGGCACCCAATTGCTGCATAATTTGGGCCATGTCACCCAGGCTAGCTCCACTGCCATCTATTCGTCTATGCACAGCAACAATCAAGATTGTGCCATCAGCCATCTGGCCGATCGCGCTACGGCTGGCTAACTCAGCGATGAATGCCTTACTAAACTGTTCTCGTTGGGGATCAAGGACGATCTGGCGATTTTGCAACAATAATGGGCCGGCCCCAAGAATTTGGGAGAACTGGCTAAATTGCGGTGGGTCAGTGACGCTATCTAGCCGCAACGTTGTGTTAGGGATCAATGCTGGAGCCGCCCCCTTGTTATTGCGCAGAACCAGGAGGTAGCCGTTGGCTGGGATGGTTACTGTTGTGTTACCGGCAGTTGAAGCGTTGCGTTGATCAATCACCCGATCATTCTGAACTGAGACCAAAATTTCATCCCCAGAGATCGTGGTATAAGTTGGGCCCCAGTCGGGTGTATAGCGGGCAATACCAGCTTGAGGATAGGCACTATTCAGGTAAGTTAAGGGAAAGGTTTGCCCTGATAAGGTGGTGACTCGCTCCTGCAGGGTAAGGCGGCTAAATTGCAGATCAGCGAGACTGTTCCAGCCGATCGCGCCGCGACCTAAAATCGGCCCAGACAGCCAGCGAGCATCTTGTCGGATAGCCCCCAATGGCAACTGATTGTTGCGGTTAAAGTAGCCGCCATTGATGGCTGCATAAGCCTGATTGGCCTGAGCCGTACGAGCCAGGGGGGCAATCCCTGTAACACTTGTGTTATTAGGCAAAATGGGACGCATGGTCAATCCGGTTTGGCGAGGGCTTAGCTCTAGCCAAACGACGGGAAAGCGACCACCACCTAAGGACAGGATCTGGCTCCGCCACCGCAAACCAGGTGCCCACTGAATATCTCGATCCACCATTGAATCGGGGCGCACGTCAATTACAATCCGGTTGGGATTGGTGAGCGTCCAAACCCTGGGCCGCAGAGTAGGTGGCATCGTTAGCCGAAGTCGGGTTTTTTGTCCGGTCGGTTCAAGTTTAAGGGATTGAACCCGATTACCCGGAGTCAATTTAATTTGTTGGGCAACGGCAGGGGCAGTTTGGGCATCTAAGGTTAAAACAAATTCTGAGACCAACTGGTCGACCTGCCAGGGCGTGGGACGGTCTAGCTCAATCACCAGACGATCGCCCCAGGATTGCTTGCCCTGACGGACGCCAATGACACTGGCTGCAGGGGATGAGATCAGCAGAGATCGACCACTAGCCTGCACCTGCCAGCCGTACTGACTAGCCAGGTCAGTCAAATCTAGATAGCGAAATGCCTCTGAAAGCCGGACTGGCAAATTGAGTTGGGCGTTGTTTGGAGTGAACCATTGCACGGGCTGCTGGGCTGGGGTGGAGGTATTCAACAGATCCAAACCGATAGCCCTCATCGTCCAAGCGTCTGTTACTGCAAAGCGAGGGATTCCAGAAGATGGCAATTGCGTCCAATTGGCTGGCACAGTTCTGCCATTGATCACAAGTTGATCCCCACGCTGGAGTAAGGGCGTGGGCCCAGGAACCTGGCTGATCGGAACCCCGTTAACAGCAGATGAACTGGGAGGGATGGAAGCCTCGATCGCTTGGCTCAGTGCGATCTGAGGAAACAGGCCAATCAGCCCTGTGGTCAAACTTCCTTGCAGGAACACCAAGGGTGCTGCGGAGTAAAACAAAATTGAACGCTTGCGTCTGCCCACCAAAGAACCTCTCCAACACTGCTACAGCTTAGTAACAATACCAGCCAGTTTTATCAAATTCCATAGCCTTAGATAGGAACACCCCGTCAAGTACTGTCAGAGGATGTTGATGAACTGAAGTTGATGAACTGAAGTAGCTAGACATGAAAAATTACCTGGTATACCCCCCGGCTGTCGCCGTCCCCCCTACAAAGGGGGACTACAGGGGGTGTATTCCAAAGCGTCCAATTACTTACGATCCCAGCCTTCATCTGACTATCAGGGGATTGCGACTCCCAGAAAATTTTTATAATATCTTTATGTGAACCATTCAACTTCAACCAATGGGAGATGCAGCCAGAGATTTGGAATGGGCTGCTTCGTTATTTTTTCTGTCTCATAATCTATTCAGCCATTGCAAGGATAAAGCTCTGTGAAGCAAGATGCACATTGGGGTCAAACCCCTCCTGTTGGGTACTCAGGCCAGCCCTGGTTGGTCGAAGAGCGTGATGCCTGCGGCGTTGGTTTCATTGCAGATTTACAGGGCAAGGCCAGTCATGATTTGATTCAGAAGGCATTGGCGGCCCTGGGTTGTCTGGAACACCGCGGCGGTTGTAGTGCTGACCAGGACTCGGGAGATGGGGCAGGTTTAATGACTGCTATTCCCTGGCGGCGATTCAATCCCTGGTTGGCTGAGCATGGCATTGATACTGGAGCCGTTCCCCCGATTGGGGTGGGCATGGTCTTTTTACCCACAGATCCTGGAGCGGCGACCACTGCTCGTCAAACCGTTGAGCAAATCGCGACGGAAGAAGGCTTAACGGTCTTAGGTTGGCGCACGGTTCCTACTCAGCCAGAAAAATTGGGGCTACAGGCACGGCAAAATTTGCCTTTGATTGAGCAGGTGTTTGTCCATTCTGAGCAGCACGAAGATGAATTAGAAAGAATTCTTTATCTGGTGCGCAAGCGGGTGGAACAATCAGTTAAACAATTAGCTGCTGCCACTCCTGAAGCATTGCAAAACTTCTACATCTGTTCCTTTTCCAGTCGGACGATCGTCTATAAGGGAATGGTGCGATCGGTGGTGCTGGCAGACTTTTACCCTGATTTGAGCCATCCAGATTACCACAGTCCCTTTGCTGTTTATCACCGCCGTTTCAGCACCAACACTATGCCACGCTGGCCCCTGGCTCAGCCGATGCGATTGCTGGGCCACAATGGCGAAATCAATACGGTCTTAGGTAACGACAACTGGATGATGGCTCGTCAGGCTGATCTAGTTAGCCCGGTGTGGGGCGATCGGCTGGCTGACTTAAAACCCGTGATCAACCCAGAAAATAGCGACTCGGCCACACTGGATAACGTTCTGGAACTCTTGGTGCGATCTGGCCGCAGCCCTGTTGAGGCCATGATGCTAATGGTGCCAGAAGCTTACAAAAATCAACCGGATCTGGCCAATTATCCAGAAATCATCGACTTTTACGAGTATTACAGCGGCATCCAGGAACCCTGGGATGGCCCTGCCCTGCTTGTCTTTAGTGATGGCAAGGTCGTGGGGGCTGCCCTCGATCGCAATGGTCTGCGGCCTGCCCGCTATGCGATTAGTCGAGACCGTTACCTTGTGGTGGCCTCTGAAGCAGGAGTTGTGGATATCCCGGAAGCAGAAATTCTGGAAAAAGGGCGGTTGGGGCCGGGGCAAATGATTGCCTTTGATCTGGAACACCAGGAGATTCTGAAGAACTGGGAGGTGAAGCAACGGGTTGCCAAACAGCATCCCTATGGCCAGTGGCTAAAGCAGCGGGTATCGCTTAGTCCATTGGCTGGCACAGCAACAGCCCCTGAGTGGGATAAACAGACCCTGTTGCAGCATCAAACTGCCTTCGGCTATAGCGCTGAAGATGTGGAGCTGATCATTCAAGACATGGCGGCCCAGGGCAAGGAGCCTACCTTCTGTATGGGGGATGATGCGCCCCTAGCCATTTTGTCTACCAAGCCTCACCTACTCTACGACTACTTTAAGCAGCGGTTTGCCCAG
This sequence comes from Leptolyngbyaceae cyanobacterium, assembly GCA_046080785.1. GTDB lineage: Bacteria > Cyanobacteriota > Cyanobacteriia > Leptolyngbyales > Leptolyngbyaceae > JBJTUO01. Next base: position 27,096 of record JBJTUO010000031.1, read on the forward strand.
GTGACCAACCCGGCGATCGACCCTCTGCGAGAAAAGCTGGTTATGTCTTTAACCATGCAACTGGGGGCGCGGGGTAATTTATTAGATGCAAAGCCAGAGTTTGCCCATCAGCTCAAGCTAGAATCCCCGGTTCTGACTGAAATAGAATTGGAACAAATTCGACTATCTCAGTTTGAAACCGCCACCCTATCTACCCTCTACCCGATCGCCGCTGGCCCCTCAGGTTTACGACAAGCGGTAGACCACCTCTGTCAACAGGCGGCGGTAGCCGTGCAGTCAGGTCAAACGATTTTGATTCTCAGCGACCGTGCTCAGGCTAACTCTGGGGCACAGATTGGGACGGATTATACCTATATTCCCCCCCTCCTGGCCGTAGGTGCGGTGCATCATCACCTGATCCGGCAAGGATTGCGGATGCGAGCCTCTCTAGTGGTTGATACCGCTCAATGCTGGAGTACCCACCACTTCGCCTGCTTGATTGGCTACGGTGCCAGTGCGATTTGCCCTTATCTTGCTTTAGCAACCGTGCGCCAATGGTGGTCTGATAGTAGAACCCAAACCCTGATGCAGCGGGGCAAACTGAAAGCCATTAGCCTGGAAACAGCGGAGCGCAATTTTCGCAAAGCCATAGAAGAGGGGCTGCTGAAGATTCTTTCTAAGATGGGCATTTCTTTGCTCTCTAGCTACCACGGGGCCCAGATTTTTGAAGCAATCGGCATTGGGCCTGACCTGCTGCACCTCGGCTTTGTTGGAACAGCTTCCCGGTTGGGGGGCTTGGGTTTGACTGATCTGGCTCAAGAAGTCATATCTTTCCACCAGCGAGCTTTCCCAGATCTGACAGTGAAGAAGTTAGAAAACTTTGGTTTTGTTCAGTATCGCCCTGGTGGCGAATACCACATGAATAGCCCGGAAATGGCGAAATATCTGCATAAAGCCGTGACGACCAGGCAGTATGACCATTACACGCTCTACCAAAAGTATTTGGAAGAACGCCCCCTTACCGCCCTACGAGACTTGATCGAGTTTAACAGCGATCGCTGCCCCATTCCCGTAGAGCAGGTAGAGTCGGTCAGCGCGATTGTTACCCGTTTTTGTACAGGAGGGATGTCTCTCGGTGCCCTCTCCCAGGAAGCCCATGAAACCCTGGCGATCGCCATGAATCGGATTGGCGGTAAATCTAATTCTGGCGAAGGGGGCGAGGATCCAAGCCGGTTCCAGGTGCTGGAGGATGTGGACGCCAGCGGCAAGTCTCCCCTATTCCCTCATTTGAGCGGGCTACGCAATGGAGATACGGCCAATTCGGCCATTAAACAAGTCGCATCGGGGCGATTTGGCGTAACCCCAGAGTATTTAATCAGTGCTCGCCAGCTAGAAATCAAAATTGCCCAGGGGGCAAAACCTGGAGAAGGAGGTCAACTCCCCGGTGCAAAGGTCAGCCCTTACATTGCCATGTTACGGCGCTCTAAGCCAGGGGTGACCTTGATCTCCCCTCCCCCCCACCATGACATTTATTCGATTGAAGACCTGGCTCAGTTGATCTTTGACCTGCATCAGATCAATCCACTGGCACAGGTTTCGGTAAAGCTGGTGGCTGAAGTTGGCATTGGCACAATCGCTGCCGGGGTTGCTAAAGCCAATGCCGATATCATTCAAATCTCTGGCCATGACGGGGGTACGGGAGCATCCCCCCTTAGTTCCATTAAGCATGCGGGTAGCCCCTGGGAACTGGGTTTAACCGAAGTGCATCGGGTGCTAATGCAAAATGACCTCCGTGATCGGGTCATTCTCCGGGTAGATGGCGGCATCAAAACTGGTTGGGATGTAGTAATGGCAGCCTTGATGGGGGCTGAAGAGTTTGGCTTTGGCTCCATTGCCATGATTGCCGAAGGCTGTATTATGGCCCGCATCTGCCACACCAATAACTGCCCTGTCGGGGTCGCCACCCAACGGGAAGATCTGCGTAAACGATTCAGTGGCCTGCCAGAACAGGTGGTGAATTTCTTCTGGTTTATCGCGGAAGAAGTGCGATCGCTGTTGGCCCGCCTGGGGTATCGATCTCTAAAAGAATTGACAGGCCGAGCAGATTTACTGACCCTCCGATCAGGATTAGCGCTCAGCAAGACCCAGGGCCTTAATCTCGATTGTCTACTGAAGCTGCCCGATGTGCGGGAAAACCGCTCCTGGTTGGATCATGAAGAGGTTCATAGCAACGGCCCCGTCCTGGATGATGACTTGCTACAAGATCCAGAAATCAAGGCAGCTATTCAGAACCAGGGCACAGTCGCTAAAACGGTGAAGGCAGTCAACACCGATCGCACGATCGCCACCCGAATTGCCGGAGTGATTGCCAGTCAATACGGCAACAATGGCTTTAGCGGTCACATTACCCTGAATGTGAGGGGTAGCGTGGGGCAAAGTTTTGGTGCCTTCATCTTACCCGGCATCACTCTGCACCTGGAGGGAGAAGCCAATGACTACGTGGGCAAAGGCATGCATGGAGGTGAGATCATCATCACCCCCATGGCAGAAGCGACCTACGACCCTTCTCAAAATGTAATTGTGGGTAATACCTGCCTCTATGGAGCAACCGGCGGTGTTTTATTGGCTTGCGGTCAGGCTGGTGAACGCTTTGCGGTGCGCAATTCCCAAGCGGAAGCTGTTGTTGAAGGGGCTGGGGATCACTGCTGTGAATATATGACCGGCGGCGTCATTGTGGTACTGGGTCGCACAGGTCGGAATGTGGGGGCTGGCATGACCGGGGGGCTGGCCTACTTCCTGGATGAAGATGGCAGTTTTCCCAGTAAAGTCAATCCAGAGATTGTCCAGCTTCAGCGGGTTCAAACCCCTGCGGGTGAACGGCAGTTGAAAGCTTTGATCCAGGCCCATGCCGATCGCACCGGTAGCCAGAAAGCAAAAACCATTCTGGCCACCTGGGCGACCTATCTGCCGCAGTTTTGGCAGGTGGTGCCCCCCTCTGAGCAAGACTCTCCAGAGGTCAACCTGAAGAGTGAGGTCGATAAGGTACTGGCCCCTGCGCCATAAATCGCTGGAGAAATGCCCCAAACTGTTACCTATAGCCCTGCCTATACCCTGGTTCCTACCTACGAATGCTTTAATCACTGTACCTACTGTAATTTTCGCGTTGACCCAGGGCAAAGTCCCTGGTTGACGCTGGATCAAGCTGGGGCACAACTCCAGCCTCTACAAAACCAGGGTGTGATTGAGGTCTTGATTTTAAGTGGAGAAGTCCATCCCAAGAGCCCGCGGCGACAATCCTGGTTGAAGCGAATCTACGACCTCTGTCGGTTAGCCCTCGACCTAGGATTTTTGCCCCATACCAATGTGGGGCCGTTGACCCAAGGCGAAATGGAGTGGTTAAAGACAGTCAACGTTTCCATGGGGTTGATGCTCGAACAAATCACCCCAACCTTGCAGACCGGGGTGCATCGCCATGCCCCCAGTAAGCAGACCAAAATTCGCTTAGAGCAACTGACTCAAGCCGGTGAGTTGCGAATCCCCTTTACTACAGGGTTATTACTAGGGATTGGGGAGACCGCATCCGATCGCAGGGAAACCCTAGAGGCGATTGCTCAGATCCATGAGCAATGGGGGCATATTCAGGAAGTGATCTTGCAACCCTATAGCCCGGGAAATCAAGAAGCCCGCAACGGAGCGGCATTCTCCCCGACGGAGTTAGTGTCTTTGATTGCATTAGCCCGTCAGATTTTGCCCCCTGCGATCGCTCTCCAAATTCCCCCTAATCTGGTTCTTGATGCGCAACACCTGATTGCCTGTTTAGAGGCTGGGGCAACTGACCTGGGAGGAATTGGGCCTCGAGATGAGGTGAACCCTGACTATCCTCACTTATTGAATGATCAGTTGGCCAGCACCCTGAAGCAGTCGGGCTGGCAACTGGTACCCCGGCTACCCATATATCCTCAATACGAAGACTGGTTATTGGCTTCCCTGAGAGCCAAAGTTCAGGAACGGCGCAGGTCACTTATGGCTGAATCGAAGTGGCGGGAACATCTGTAACAGAGGAAGTAGACGCTAGGGGTAGAATCAAACGGGTGACCAGACGACCATCCTCCAGTTTATAAAAGCTACAATCCCCACCAATTTGTTGAGTTAACGTTTTGCCCAGCATTAAGTGGAGACCGGGCGGGGTATCTAACGGAGAAATGACCAGTAAATCTGGGCTCCGTCCAGTTTCTAATTCCACTAATAGTCGAGGGTCAATGAAGCCATTGTCGGTAATCGAGAGATCTAGCCAACGGCTATCGATCTGGCGACACCAGATGTCTATGCGGCCACCAGGCTCAACCCGAAAACAGATGTAGAGTAATAGTTCGTATAAAATAAGCTCTGTTTTTGAAATGTCTCCACTGATTGTCAGATTCACCTGATTATGGACCTGAAACCAGATATGGCGTTGCTGGATCAAAGATTCAATCCGATTTAAGGTTCGTTTCAATAAAGAGATGAGAGAAAGGTTTTGAGACAAAAGTCGAAGCTGCCATTGTTCTGTTTCGACAACAGGAGCGAGTCGAGCGAGCAGATCCTGTAGATGACGCACCAGTTGATGGTAGCGCTTGGGGAACAATGGATCCTGGGGATCACTTAATTCATGGAGACGGCGTAACCCACTCGTAATTGCACGATAGCCCTCTTCTAGGTAAGCCTGTTTATACCAGGCTAAGCGCTGATAAGTTTCTCGCTGTTCTGTTAATAGTTGGCTAAGCCGAAGCCAACGCCGATACCAGGCCAACTGATTCACCAGGGTTTTGAAGGCTTGCAATTGAGCATCAGACCATTGACGCCCTGGGCCATCGGCCACTAAGACCATCCCAGTTGCTTCATGGTCAGGGGCCGTACGCAGGGCGATCGCCAGGATTTGATCAATCCCTTTGGCACTGAGCCACTGCCGAGTATCTGCTGTCACCGATTGAATCGATAGTACAATCAAATCAGAAGTTTCCAGAACCCAGTGAACCAAGCTATCTGTTTGTGGTAAGACAGATCTGTCAATATTGATTGCAAACTCCTCATTGGGAACGGGAGACGATCGCAGGTACCCGGTTGTTGCCCCCATGTTCCACCCAACCAAAACCGCCAGAGGGGCCTGTAACATCTGTGTCAGAAACTGCAACGCTTTTTGCTCTAACTGCTCAACAAGGGTTATTTGCTGCAAACTCAGCAGGCTATGGTGTAAGACTTGATTAATTTTCTCTTGTTGATCAGTTTGTTTTTGCAATTGCCATTGATGAATGATCAACCCAATCTGCTGGCTGACGACCCTGACTAACTCCTGTTCCCTGTGACTCCAGACGCGAGGGGTATTGTGACCTACCAGAACTGCACCTTCTAATGACCGTCCAATATTCGTACTACAAACCAAGAGAGATTGAAGGCCGCAATTAATCAGTTGATCGCGCCACTCCAACAGGCGATGATCACCTGCAATATTCTCAACTTGAATGGAGCCCCCGGCTTTTTCGAGTAACTGCCAATCTGGACTTCCCAGAGCGGGTAAAGGAGAACGTAGTGGCGTTTGGTTGGCCCGATAGTTTTGATATCCAATGGCAAAGGTGCCATTATCAGGATCAACCACTAAAACCAGGAAGCGATGGACAGCTAAACACTGACAAAGTCGCTCTGAAGTGATGGAAAGCGCGACTTTCCAATCATCCTCACTGTAAATTGCCTGGGCAACCTCCGCTGCTAATTGTTGATCTTGCTTGGCCTGGGCGATCGTTTCCTCCATAACCTCCAGGGGGGTTGTTAGAGCAACGAGATTCGCAGATCCCTGGACAAACACCTTTTCAGCCTCCTGCCAGGTATGTGGCTCGCCGCTTTCTACCGCGACAAATCCATAGACATCTCCCTCCACTAAAATCGGAGCAATTAAGAGTGCCTGTGCCCGCATCAGTTGCAAAAGGCGGGGAGTGACATCGGCCTTTAAGCTGCTGCTGGCCTCCTCAATCACAACCAGTTGACCCGCCGCTAATGCTTGATAAAAATCGTGGACATCTTGAAATGAAATCCCAGGTGCCATCTGACTGTTGTCTTGCAAAAGAACAGGCGATCGGGGTTGATGGGTGACTCGCCGCCAAAAGTAGCGTTGTTCCCGATTAAACCAGTAAAGGCTGGTGCGGCTAGGCTGGATAAAACGCTGGGTTTCTTCCACAATCGCTTGCAACCGTAGCCCTAAGCTATCCAGGTGGCCAAGCCGCTCCAAGAGTGATAAAAGGGGTTGGTCAGGCCGTTTGATCTGTTGTCGCTGCTGCTCAGCGTAAATATGGGAAAGAGCCAAAGCCAACTCACCTAAGACCATTGACAGGCGGGCCTTGACATCGCTTCGGGGAGTTGCTCCCCACAGGGTAGAGCCAAGGAGTACAACTCCATAGCATCGTTCTTGATGGCGAACCGGAAATAAGAGAGTTGCCTGAATATTGCAGGATTCAGCCAGCGATCGCCATTCACCAGCACGCAATTCCATCCGCAGGTCGGCGACCGCAAGTGGCCGCTGCTGGGTCACCACCTGTTCCAGAAGATCACCGGAATTGAGGGAAAACCCTTGATACAAAAACGCAGCTTCCCGACCAGGAGTGACTCCCCCCTTACCAGAGATGCGGTGCTCCTCTTCGTTATACAGACCAATCCAGATCAGCGCATAGTCAAACTCTGTCTGAATGTATTGAATCACCGCCTCAATCAGTGCATCTGTCTTCCCTTCTTCCCGCAGGGTTTGTAAGATGCGCCCCAAGGCTACGAGCTGTTTGTCATGTAACGTTGGCTCTTTATTTTGAACCATGGGGCGATGGATAAACAGGATTTAAGAGAGCAATGTAGCGGTTGCCAGAAAATTTAGGACAAAGTCAGCGGTGAGAATGCCGATTCTGGCGAGGCTTTTTGACTAACTGCCGCCCCAAAGTACGGGGCGACAGCGATAAAAAACTAATTGGATCTGTTTGATGGACATGTCTAAACTTAGATCACTAATGATTAAGAATGATAACCTGTGAGGACGATGCTAACATCCTAATTGGTTTTCATGGATCTCTACCAAACTCTGCTTCGACCTATTTTATTTTCTGGCCTGCAAGTTGATCCAGAGTGGTTACACCGACAAACCTTACAAATACTGGATTGGCTTGACCAGCCAGAACAACACTCAAATAGACTGATCCCGCTCACTCAGTGGCTCAGATCATCATTACGGAGTACTTGTCAGTTGACTGATCCCCGGTTGGTGCAAACTTGTTGGGGGCTAACCTTTCAAAACCCTTTGGGGCTGGCCGCAGGTTTTGACAAAGATGGCGTTGCTTCTGGTATCTGGCCAGACTTTGGGTTTGGCTTTGCCGAGTTAGGGACGGTAACCTTTCAGGCTCAACCAGGCAATCCCCAACCTCGTCTGTTTCGCCTGGTAGCAGACCGGGCCGCCCTCAATCGTATGGGTTTTAATAACCAGGGTGCCGCCGCACTAGCCACTCGCTTACAGGGGCGGTGGGGAGAATGCTCTCATGCATACCCGGTTGGGATTAACCTGGGTAAATCGAAGGTAACTCCATTAGAAGAGGCCGTTCAGGATTATGTCGAGAGCTTTCGGTTACTCAGCCCCCTGGGAGATTACTTTGTGGTAAATGTTAGTTCGCCGAATACGCCCGGTCTGCGATCGCTACAAGCCACCGAACAACTTGCTCCGATTCTGGCTGGCCTGCAACAGGCCAACCAGGCCCACAAACCCTTACTGGTAAAGATTGCCCCCGATTTGGAGTGGGAGCAGTTGGCGGCCCTTTTAGATCTGGCGCGAGCCCATCAGTTATCAGGTGTGATCGCCACAAACACGACAATTAGCCGGGCGCATTTGCAAACCAGAGTTATAAAAGCAACGGGTAACCCGATTACAGAAGAATCAGGTGGAATTAGTGGTGCCCCCCTGCAACAGCGATCGACTGATGTGATTCGGTTTATTTGGAAAGAAACTCAGGGGCAGTTACCTATTATTGGAGTCGGTGGTATTTTTACAGCCGAGGATGCGTGGGCCAAAATAACAGCGGGAGCGAGCTTAGTCCAGGTCTATACCGGCTGGATTTATCAAGGCCCGATGATGGCGAAAGCAATTTTACGGGGCTTACTCCAGAAGCTGGAATATCATCAACTAAACAACATTACCGATGCGATTGGCCTGGAGCACCGCAGTCCATAATAATTTCAAAACTACTCAACCCGCCCATCCTTACGGGAAGCAAGCTACACCCTTTTTGGGTACGACGCAAAATTTAACCCCTCTCCCTGCTTCGACAAACTCAAGATAAGGGAGAGGGATTTAGAACCCATGCTCCCTTATCTTATTCCCTGAGCGGGTATACGCTTAAGGCGAGATAGATCAGTCCCCGCGAAGGTGGGGCTCAGAAGATACAAAAAGGAACTGCGTTCCTCTTTGTCCCGCTTTGCGGTGGTAGCCCCCTGAGCGAAGCCAAAGGGCGGTGAAAAGGGGGCGAGGAACGGAGGCCGGTTTGGCTTTGAGTCAAACCTGATTAGTTACGCTTAGAGAGGGGATCAGACCTTAGCTATGGGCATAGCTATGGCCTATATCCAGATAACGAGAATCAACCCAACCGCCGGAAGTCAACTCGGCCCAATTGTTATCATAGAGACCGGTTAAGACAACCCGCTGACCATGATTAAGCGTGCTTGTCACCCGATAGGATTCCCCTGGGCCAGAGTGCACATCTAAGGTGTTGCCTGTGGTTGTTCTGATCACGGCATCGGTGCGCTCCCCATAGCGCCGCCCCGTGTCTCCCACAATGACATCCTCGGAATGATTTTTAGCCCAGCGTAATAACAACGGTAGACCCAACAAGGGAAGCAAGAGCCACAATAGGGGGCTCCAGCCCAAATTGTTTGTGGTACCAGTCGCCCCGGCAGTATCATTGCCCAAAACGGCCCCCCGCGTCGCGGTGTCATAGTTGCAGGTTAGCTTAGCTGCAGCACCGCCCTTGTCCAGCATCAACACCACTTGAATGTCTTTAGCACTGACGCTGGTTGCTGAGGCAACTTCTTTCAGGGTGAAGCCTTTGGATTGAGCGTCAGCAATACAGGCCTGCTTAGCATCTTCAATGGAGGCGGCAAGGGGATCTGCCTGCGCCTGTGGAGATGCCAAGAAGACAGGGGCAACTGCTAGAACAGCAAGGATGCCTGCAGCCTTAATAGAGGATGCATGTTTCATGATGTAACTCTCCAGAACAGGGTTTATAGAAAAAGCAAAAGGGATCTAAATTGTCTAAAATGACAACCGGCAGCAAGGGAATTACCGAACAAAAAATGGCATTGGGAGAATAGGGACGATGCAATCTTCACATGTTTAAAACCTGACAATAGCAAACTTTAGAGTTTTTTAATATTTTCTGGAGAAAAATCCAGTGGCGCTGAAAAAAATCTGTCGGGTCAAGTTTTTTGATGTATGAGCACTCCATTCAGGAAGATATCTGCCATTTCTTCGGCCATTGCTTGCATCTCGCCTGGAGAAGCATTGGGAGACAAAATTGTATCTTGGCTAAAGCCAGCCACTGCAAACATTCCTAGAAACACGCGAGCGACGGTTTTGGGGCTCATTTGACGGTAAACACCTTGCTCCATTGCAGTTTCAAAAAAAGCTTCCGTGACATCCGTCATTTTATCGATGACTTCCCGCTGAATCCGCTCCCGTAGATCCGGGTGGAACTGAGCTTCCATAAAACAAACCCGCATTATATCCGCGTTTTCATGCAGGTGAAGCATTCGCTTGCGCATGACTTGAGCGATCGCCCGATAGCTTCCCATCTCACTGAGCGCTGTCAGTAGATCGGTGAGCAAATCAACCCAGCCCTGGGTGGCGACTTCAATTAAAATCGCTTTTTTGGTAGGAAAGTGTCGAAACAGGGTACCTTCAGCTACACCCGCAGCTTCTGCCAAGTCGCGGGTGGTAGTTGCTTCAAATCCCCGCTTGGCAAACAGTCGCAAAGCGGCCTTAAGAATACGATCCCGTGTTTCTATCTCAGCATTCGACGGACGATGAGAGATTCGCATAGAATTTTTCTACTAGATCGGGCTGGTAGCGATATTGTCGCCTCTACTCGCTGTAAATCAGTGGAAGCGTTACACATCATTACAGATTTAAAGGGAACAATGCCCCTTCCCTTTGATGTCTTGATCATTATTAAACCCTGATGCTTCTCCCCCCTTATGTTAGGGGCTGATAAAGACAGGATGATTTGTCTGGCATCGATTGCCTGCTTTAGCTAGTCTTTTATAAAGGTAAATTCCGAGACAGGGTTATCCACTGGTGTAGTCAGCAATAGGTTCTCTCTGTCTACTAACTACTAACCCACAAGGATGAAGTTTGATGAATCATTACTCTCCTAGCTCTAACCCCATTCAACATTCCAGGATTTTCTGGTTGACTGATGCTACACCGGTTGAAGTTACAACACCGCCGACTCCCTCAAGCGTCAACCCATTTCTGGAACGAGCCCGTACCTGGCTGAATGCCATTGAGATTAGCGATCGCAGGGTGGCCCACTGGATCTGCCGGTTGATTCCCACCTCTTGCCCATTTGAGCGCAGAATTGCTGTAAAAGGGCATACCCTGCTCTACATCCCCCCCCTATGTAAGTTCAATCCCTGCTACGAAGAAGTCATGGGCTTGCGGTTTCGGGCCTTGTGCTTCCTGGCTGATACCTGCAAGGAGGATGTGACACGTTACTGTTAAGGCCTATGTATCTGATGTCTCTTAATTAAGTGCAACGATTCTTTGATCAACTGTACTAACTCACTAGACCAACCTCAGTTCGACAAGTCTAAAAAATAGCAGGAAGTAAAGCAGATAAGCCTTTCAGATCCAGATCCAATGGTGGGTTGTTCTCCTGGTCGATATACGCCACTTATTGAACGACTACCACCGCAAGGCGGGACAAAAAGAAACTGCGTTCCTTTTTGTATCATCTAATCCCCATTTTCGGGGGGACTAGTTTGTCCCGCTTTAAGCGGATACCCTATTGAACGACTTGAACGACAATTAACTTGGCAGGTTGACCAAAAAATTGCAGATGCTGCAATGGCGAGAATGTATGCCTTCGGCCCGCTGACGCAAATAATCTAGCAACGGAGCTTTAGTTGGTCATTGACGGATTCAATCATGGTCCGCTGACGCAGCAAGATCTGGTCTATCAACTTGACCAAAATGTAGCTTTGGTGGCCAAATAGATTACTGATCTACAAAGCGATTGTAGCTGACCAGATTTGGGAAAGCTTTGCGCCAATAGGGCCGTATCTTCAAGGTGTAGAAGTCCTTAAAGGTTCGGGCTCTAAAGCCGTGAAACGATTTAGAGCAAATCCAGCCTCAGCTTTTTTGCGGATTTCTCTAGTCCCTCAAACTCACGTTACTTTAAGTCGAAAAGCGTTGCGAGGAGGAAACTGGAGCCCACAACAGTTTCAGCCATTCCTGGAGGTGAATTTCTCCCGCTTTAAGTTACAAGCCTACAATTTCAGGTTGCATTTTATTTCATTGCCGAGGTAACAGCTAGTGAAACCAGTGCCTCATAAACAATCTAAGTTAAGGCAACATTCTGATAGAAACTTTGCTGCAATTTCAGGGGTGTGCTGACTAATTACCTGACAGGATTTTTCCCCCATAGTTGAGATTAATTCAGGGTTTTTGATAAAGAGACGCATAGCTCCAGCAAGTTCTTCTACATTATGAGGGTCAACAATATACCCTGTTTTACCCTGATCAATCATTTCGACTGCACCGGCCCATTTAGAGCAGATTACCGGTTTACGAAAAGCCATCGCTTCTAAAACAACCATTCCCCATATATCTTCCAGTGTTGGAAAAATAAACACATCTGTTGCCTCAAAATAAGCACCCAGACTCTCGTAGTCAACCC
>JBJTUO010000032.1:0-3433 GCA_046080785.1 Leptolyngbyaceae cyanobacterium
TACTCCCTCAGGAATTTCAGCTTCAATCTCCAGAGTAATTTTGACCGTTGCGCCATTCAACGCAGTTAGATGTTGAATGACCTCGTTCGCGATCGCCGAAGCATCTCGGTTAATTCGCATCGCATCAATATCCACATTTCCATAAAATCTACGAAGGATAGGTGCTTGAGTTCCTCCTGCCCCGTCCTGCTCGCCGTCTTTTGTAGCATTCTCACCAGAACCACGCGACAAGTCGCCGCTAGCGCGAACAGAGGGTGTACTGCCACCAGTTGTCCCTCCTACGGGAACGGTTGTTGTACCGACCGTGTTAATTGTGATTGCCTGAGCGGATTCAGCATCAAATTGCTGCTGAGCAACATCTGGCTTAACCAGAAGGCTTTGAGGGCTAATGCTGGGACTGATACCCGTTGCAGCACGCAAACCAAGATACTTTCCTTTTACGTCATCAAAGCCTTCTGCATAGGCGAAGTTATCGGCCCAGATGGTTGAGGTGACTCCATCTCGAACGGCTTCGAGAAGAACGGATTGATTCTTCAATCGAGGGAGATAGAGGTACTGGGTGAGATATTCCCAAAGCCGTTTTAGATCGATGTGATTTGTGTCTCGCCAGAGATATTTATCGAGGGCTTGGAGCCGTAAATAGGATGCGTGACAGGTGGTGAGAAGATCATCTTCATGGCTGGCCTTGCGACTCGCTTGCAGAATAGGGGAGTCTTGATTGGGTAAGCGTGTCTCCTTCCATTCAATACCCCCTTGGGCATCCGGCTGATGGGGGATCAAAAGCCATTGATAGGTTTCCCGTAGGCTTGCTTCAACAGCATCATGGGACTGTTTGAGCTTGGTGGCAGCCTGCTTGCTTTGAAAGACATCCAGGTTGAGGGCATCTTTCTCGTCTACGATCGCTTTCCAAGCTAGGTATTGGGCGGTATTGCGTTCCAGGTTTTCAATTTTGGCTTTATCTGGAGCTAGGAAGAGGAGGGTGTTTTTGTAATAGCGGGGGCCACTTCCTTTGTGATTTAGGGCGTTCTCAACCCACTGGCGAGCAGCGCTGTCTTCAATACCTTTGCTATGGGGATGTTGGGGATCGAGGACGACCAAGCGAACTCCCAACGTTGGATCGTCAGGGATGTCGGCGGTGGAGTCGGGTGCAACATGAACAGCACTGAACTCTCCCCGATTTTTATCGGACTTGAGGCGTTTGATGATTTCTTCCCAGATGGGATAGCGATCGCTGAGAAGCTGTTCAGCCCGTTCTTGAGCAGTGCGGTTGACATTCGGCTGGGTGGAAACCCAGTAGCGATTGCCGTCGACATAGAGATAGGTGGCTTGATCTGTGAGCCGTCGCAGGGCATCGCCAAAGGTAGCCACACTTTCCCCTGGTTGAACACAGCCCAGTTTTACCCGGCGATCTTCTAAGCCACGATTGGCGGCCCGCAAGGTAGGAGCAGACCCCATGTAGACGGTGCGGGTGACCCGGCGACAGGCAGAATAACGCCCCAGATTCGGATTATTGCGATCGAGGGAAAGGGGGAGGGAATTGGCTCCATCCACATCCTTATCAATCACCGGTAGCCAGTTGTCTTCAAGATAACGAGTCAGTTCAGACTGCACTTGCGGATCATCCATGGGAACATGAGCTGGCATGATCATCAGGCTTTGGTCATTACGCTCCCAGAGGGAATGGATGACTTTTGCCATGAGACGCAGCACACCACGAGTTCGCTGGAATTTGTCGAGGGTAGACCAGTCAGAATAAAGGCGATCGAACAATTCGGGATGGATGGGGTAAGCATCTCGCATGCGCCGCTCGTAGTCAGCTTCCTTACATTCGCCAGGAAACTCCTGTCCCTGAGTGCGATACATATCTGAGAAGGCTTTCACCACAGCGTCCCGTTGCACAAATAGGCTGGGGTCAGCGGTGGTTTGGAACAATCGCCGCCGCACAATTTCAAAACTTTCTTCCGCACTTGCGGGTCGCCAGGGAGATTCCACTCGACCGATCGCATTTTTGAGTCTGTCTAGGGCTTCCTTGCCGCGATCGCCCCCAATCTCAATATCGGATGACGGAATACTGACCACCAGCAGGGTTTCTTTGGCATTCTTCGCCGATTCGCTGAGGGTCTGGGCAAAGGTGAAGTGAGTATCAAAGTTTCCGGCTGGCAGATCGCTCTTATCATGAAGCTGACGGGCATAGGCAACCCACTCATCGACCAGGATGAGAACGGGCGCATATTTATTGAACAGATCTTTGAGGGCATCTCCCGGATTGGTTGCACTTTCGTCGGCTTCGCGCATCATCTCGTAGCCTTCTTTGCCACCGAGTTGCCAGCCAATTTCACCCCAAAGCGTTCGCACTTGAGTGCCGTCTGACTTGTGATGAATCTGTCCGGGGGAAATTTTGTTACCGACCAAAATGACGGTGTTGACGTTCTGGGGCGGTTCATTCACATCCGCTTCCTGGAAAAGGGGTTCCATTCCCGGTAGGTCTTTGGCAGCTACCCCGAAGCAGAGGTGATAGAGAGCAAGCATGGCGTGGGTTTTACCACCACCGAAGTTGGTCTGAAGTTCAATCACTGGATTGCCACCCTTGCCACTGAGTCGCAGCAGTGCACCCGTGAGAAGTTGCTTCAGTCCATCCGTCAAATAGGTACGCCGAAAGAACTCGGTCGGCAGACGATATTCGTCAGAACCTTCATCCAGGTAGACCTGCCAAAGGTCAGCGGCGAATTCTGCTTGCTGGTAGCGACCGGAGGCGACATCCGGGTGAGGGGTGACAATTTCGCGCCACGGCTTAAGTCCAGACATGGGCTGGCCGACCGTGGGAGCGACGGCAGCACGCCGAGTCTCCCGTCGAGCCTGGTCTTCAAAACGCACCCGCAGCAGTTCTTGTTTCTGTTTTTCGACTTGATCGGCTTCTGGTGCAGAAATGGCAGTGAGGAGACGTGCCATGCTATCGAGGGCACGATAAGCGTCATCCGTTGAGAAGGTGGATGTGTGTGCCCAGTCGTTTCGGGTATCTCGCAACTCACTGACGATACTTCGTTCAGTACGCCCTAACGTATTACGGAAGACGTTATTCCACTGCTCCCACATCACTATGAGCAGGGCAGAAACATCTTCTTTGAGGACATCTTGGACTTCACGACGAGCCACGTAGTGATCGGGCAGGCTAGAGGAAGCAGGAATCAACCATCGATCGCCATGTATGGCCTTCATTTCTCGTTCAACAAAGGGATAAAGCCCATCGCGGAGTAGATTCAGGGCGCGTCCGACTCGTTCGTGGTTGCTAATCGCCATAGGTCAACTCAGAAAATATAGAAGTAGAAAATATCGAAGTAACTGTGGGACTCAAGATTCAAGGTTTAGCCGTTGTCGTTCTGCAATGCGTTCATTGCTGTTGAGCTTGAGCAGATAGACAGTAGTGCGACCCTCT
>JBJTUO010000033.1:0-7279 GCA_046080785.1 Leptolyngbyaceae cyanobacterium
CTCCAACACCTGAGCCTGAATACTGGCGTCTAACATGCTGACCGGCTCATCACAGATGACAAACTGGGGCCGGGTAATCAGGGCACGGGCGATCGCCACCCGCTGCTGCTGGCCCCCTGATAGCTGTAGGGGATAACGGGCGTAGTAATCGGTCGCAGGTACCAGACCCACCCGTTCCAGTAGATACAACACCTGGTTTTTGGCCGCTTTTGGGGTTGCCAATTTGTGGATCAATAGGGGATCGGCGATACTCTCACCCACTGTCATCCGCGGATTTAGGCAAGCACGCGGGTCTTGAAACACCATCTGCATCTGCCGCCGCTGCCGTTGTAACTGTTTGCGGGACAGGCCCGTTAAATCCCGGCCATCCAACTCCACCCGCCCGGAGGTGGGCTTAATCAACTGTAAAATGGTGCGCGACAGGGTGCTCTTGCCGCAGCCCGATTCACCCACTAACCCCAGGGTCTCACCGCGATAGATCTGCAAGCTAATGTCATCGACCGCGTGAATCACCAGCCCCTGATGCCCCCAGAGGCTGGTCAAAAAGTTGTGTTCTAACTTGTAATCCTGTCTTAAGTTTTGCAGCCGTAATAGGGGGGTGTCTTGCATGGGTGATGCCCCATGCCCCTTGTCGTCTAGTTGCAAGTGCAGAGCCGCATTCAGTAAAGAGCGGGTATAGGGATGGTGGGGATTGGTGAAGATAGCGGTCGTCGAGCCTGCCTCAACAAATTTGCCCTGGTACATCACCGCCAGCCGGTCGCAATATTCCCCCACCAGGGCCAGGTCATGGGAAACCAGCAGCAGACCCATTTGCCGCTCACTGCACAGACGGGTCAGTTGTTTGAGAATCTGGGCCGATACGGTGACATCCAGGCTGGTGGTCGGTTCGTCGGCCACAATCAATTTGGGGTTGAGTAACAGCGCCAGGGCGATCGCGACCCGTTGGCGCATGCCGCCACTGAACTCATGGGGATATTGGGACCAGCGACTAGGGGGGATGTTGACCGCCGCCAGGGTTTCTAGTGCCCGCTCTTTGGCCAACCGGCGAGATAACTCAGGTCGATGGGCCTGTAGGGTCTCAATACAATGGGCCCCGATCGTCATCAGCGGATCGAGACGGGTCATGGGATCCTGGAAGATCAGGGCCACCTCTTCTCCGCGAAAATGGCGCAGGGCCTCTGCAGACAGGTCTAAGACCGACTGACCTGCAATTAAAATCTGGCCGTCAGTTTGGGTTTGAGGGGGCAATAATTGCAGCATGGCTCGCCCCAGGGTAGATTTGCCGCAGCCCGACTCGCCTACCAAGCCCATGGTTTCTCCGGCATTGAGTGTAAATGACACCCGATCTACGGCCCAGGTCAAGGGCCCACCCCCTCGCTGAGGATAGGCAATGCGCAACTGGTCAACGCTAAGCAAGGGATTGTTCATGGGATGACCTAAAACTTAACTCAGTACTCCATCAAATCTGAACTTCATCAAATCTGGGGGGCGAGATCAGCTGCCCTGGCTCAGAGATTGGATTAATCTGCGCTGCCATCCCCGGCGTCTTTCAAAACAAGGGTGCAGTAGCGCAATAGGGTTTGTAGGCGATCGCGAATTTGTTTTTTCCGTTGATCAATCGTCTCAGATTGTCTGGCCACTTGAAGCTGTTGAGCATCAATAGTCAACAGTCGGAGGTGCTTATCAATCTCTACCTGAATCGATTGCAGCATCTGGTGGGTTTCAGGGGGCAGAGAGTCCAGATTTAAGCTGAGAAGCTGTGTCTGGTACATTTGTTTGAGTGACAACACAACGGGTTGTAAATTCCAATTCTGACTGCCAGATAAACTCTCCAGGACATCGTGAAGTTGCTGCTCTAGCAGACGGTAACCCAATTGGTAATCACTGCCTGTTAACCAGTCATTCGCTTCAGACACGCCAGTCAGTCTCCGTTAGCTTCCTTAATTTGGGTATCCGCTTAAAGCGGGACAAACCGGCCCCCACGAAAGTGCGGTGGCAGCCCTTAATTTA
The DNA here is from genome assembly GCA_046080785.1 of Leptolyngbyaceae cyanobacterium. Taxonomy (GTDB): domain Bacteria; phylum Cyanobacteriota; class Cyanobacteriia; order Leptolyngbyales; family Leptolyngbyaceae; genus JBJTUO01. Next base: position 2,011 of record JBJTUO010000033.1, read on the forward strand.
TCCCTGGGATCAACAATGGCAGGAAGAATGTTAAGATTTTCAATAAGTTGGCCAAAATGGCAAAGACATTTATAAGTTCTTATTCTAAGGTATGAAATAAGTCTGTTTTGTTTATTAATCAAAGATTCTGGAATCATTCTAGAAATACGATTCTGAATTAGGATTCCGGGATAAAATCTTGGAATAGAATATTGGCATAAAATGTATAACTACTCAGGTTTGATTCATTATCAAACCTGCTCTCATTCCCGGCCCCCTTTTCTCCCCTTTGACTTCGCTCAGAGCACAGGAGAAAAAATTAAGGGTTAAGGCGCTCTCCCGCAGGGAGAAGGCTCTAGGGTGAGGGGAGGTTGAGTGGTTATCCTTCTCTTGATTAGGGATGCACCAGTATTAGGGATGCACCAGTGAAAGGTTTGATTTCAAGAATAGGGTTTTTTCTATAGAAGCCTCTTGTTTTTGAAATCCTGTTTTAGAAATCCACTTTAATCACTGTTTAATAGCTGGTTTTGAAGCTCAAGTAGAACCTCTGTATTGTTTGGTTACTGCTTAGCCATTAGATTTAATTTTTCCTATTTTGATCTGCATTAGATTGTCATCTGTGCAGTAAGATAGGCATTTATCTTAATCGAGCCCATCGCTATCTTTACGCCACGCAGCATGAATGTCACGGCTCTCCCCATTCCAGTTGATTTTGTACTTCCTGACTGGCTTCAGGAATGTATTAACACCCGTCGGTTTTTCAGCGACGACGCTGACCCAGAAACCGCCTGGGCCGATGGTGACCTGATCTGTCGAGCCTTCGAGTTCGCCTATAGTTTGCATGAGGGGCAGCGGCGTGCCTCCGGTGAGCCTTATATTGTGCACCCCGTTGCAGTGGCGGGGCTGCTGAAAGACCTGGGCGGTGGCAGCGCCATGATTGCGGCTGGCTTTCTCCACGATATTGTGGAAGACACCGACGTTACCCCCGATGAATTAGAACGGCGATTTGGCCGGGAAGTTCGTACTCTGGTAGAGGGGGTCACCAAGCTATCTAAGTTCAACTTTTCTAGTAAAACAGAGCGGCAGGCAGAAAATTTTCGCCGCATGTTTATGGCCATGGCCCAGGATATTCGGGTGATCGTGGTGAAGCTGGCCGATCGCCTGCATAACATGAGAACCCTGGAGCATCTGGCCGATGTTAAGCGCCGACAGATCGCCCTAGAGACGCGAGAAATTTTTGCGCCCCTGGCTAATCGGTTGGGGATCGGTCGCTTTAAGTGGGAACTGGAAGATCTGTCATTTAAGTATCTGGAGCCAGAAGAGTACCGTAGAATCCAAGAGCTGGTCGCTGATAAACGGGCCGACCGGGAGTCCCAATTGGCTGAAGTGACTGACAGCTTAAGGCAGGGGCTGGGACGGGTGAATATCCACCTGATTGATATAAGTGGTCGCCCTAAACATCTCTACGGCATCTATCACAAGATGGAGCGGCAGCAAAAGGGCTATGACCAGATTTATGACGTAGCGGCGATTCGGATTATTGTTGAAAGCAATGATGAATGCTATCGGGCCTTGGCTGTCGTGCATGACCTGTTTCGCCCCATCCCTGGCCGCTTTAAAGATTACATCGGCTTGCCCAAGCCCAATCGTTACCAATCTCTACATACAGCAGTGATTGGCCCCACTGGCAAACCCCTTGAGGTTCAGATCCGGACCCTTGAAATGCACCATGTTGCTGAGTATGGGATCGCCGCCCATTGGAAGTACAAAGAAAGTGGGGGCTCTGCTGCCGGTCGGCTCTCGACCTCCGATGAAAAATTTACCTGGCTACGGTCTATTCTGGATTGGCAAAATGACCTGAAAGACGCCCAGGAATACCTGGAAACGGTGAAGGACGACCTGTTTGACAGTGATGTTTACGTGTTTACCCCCAAAGGCGATGTGTTTCCCCTGGCACGGGGGTCAACGCCGGTTGACTTTGCCTATCGCATTCACTCTGAGGTCGGCAACCACTGTGCTGGTGCGCGGCTGAATGGTCGCATGGTCACCCTCGATACCGAGCTTAAGAATGGCGATATTGTTGAGGTTTTGACTCAAAAAAATGCCCGTCCCAGCTTAGACTGGCTTAATTTTGTGGTGACTCCCGGTGCTCGCAACCGCATTCGTCAATGGTATAAGCGATCGAACCGGGAAGAAAACATTGCCCGTGGGCGCGACATGCTAGAGCGGGAAATGAGCAAAAATGGCTTTGAGTCTTTGCTGAAGTCAGCCCCCATGCAAACGGCGGCAGAACGGTGTAACTATCAGAGTGTTGATGACCTGCTGGCAGCGATCGGCTACGGTGAAATCACCTTAAATTACGCCCTCAATCGGTTGCGAGAGGCGGTGAAGGCGGAGCAACGTTTAACCGCTGATCCTCAAACTACAGATGCCCAGGTCTTAGTCTTACCGACCCCCACCAGGCCGGTTACCGCTGTCCCCTCCAGCAAATCTCCCATCGTCGGTGTAGAAGGGCTGCTGTATCACATTGCTGGCTGTTGTCGTCCTGTACCGGGTGAGCCCATTATTGGCGCTGTCAGTCGCGGCAGCCGGGGCATTTCGATTCACCGCCAGGGTTGCCCTAACCTAGAATCGGTCTCAGGCGATCGGCTGGTGCCCGTTAACTGGAACTCTGCCGAGCCAGAGCGGGGCCGGGCGCAAACCTACCCGGTGGATATCCAGATCGAAGTCATCGATCGGGTCGGGGTACTGAAAGATATCCTGTCGCGCCTAACCGATAACAATATCAATGTCCGGAATGCCCAGGTTAAAACCTTCCCGGATCAGACGGCTGTGATTGATCTAGGCATTGATATCCGGGATCATGACCAGTTAGAGCGCACCTTCAGTCAGGTGCGTAAGCTCAGTGATGTCTTAAACCTGCGGCGCTTGAGCCAAATTGAAGAGGCTTAACCTGCATAATTCATGAGGTTGCTCAACTGTTTGTCATTCCCGCTTACGCGGGAATCCATTCTGGTAGAAGTTGCCCAACCTGGATTTCCCGTTCCTCACTCGCAGATGGAAGCTGCATGAGAATGACAGCCAATCATTGAAGGGGCGTGCATAATCCAAGTTGGGAATTTATCCTCAAATTGCTGCTACAATAAAAGTTTGGACGCTTTTTCATCTCCGGAGACTGTCATGGCTCGCAAATGTCAACTCACTGGCAAACAGGCAAATAATGCCTATGCTGTTTCCCACTCTCACCGCCGCACAAAAAAGCTGCAAGAGGTGAACTTACAATGGAAGCGAGTCTGGTGGCCCCAGGGTAATCGCTGGGTGCGGTTACGGCTCTCGACCAAAGCGATTAAGACATTACAGCATAAGGGCATAGAACAGTTTGCCCGCGAGGCTGGGCTTGATCTGAGCCGGTTTTAGCTTACTCGGCGGGAAGCCCCGCACTGTAGACGCAAATTGTGTTTACTCAAGAGCGGCTCAGTGACGGGATGAAAGCCGCATGAGGTATAATGCACTTAAGTGGGGTTGGGCATCGCCTCACTATAAAACGCTCCAGTCCGGTTTCATCGTAAAACGACTTTCCGGTGGGAGAAGCCCACACCGTCGGCTTGCGGCGATGTTGGGAGTATGTCACTTGTTGGCCCCTAGTTGACTGCCAAAATAGGGGGATGGCGACAGCCGGGGGCAGTTAACTCGACGCTACTGAGTCCACCCTCTGTAGTCCCCCTTTTAAGGGGGACGGCGACAGCCGGGGGCAGTTAACTCGACGCTACTGAGTCCACCCTCTGTAGTCCCCCTTTTAGGGGGATGGCGACAGCCGGGGGCAGTTAACTCGACGCTACTGAGTCCACCCTCTGTAGTCCCCCTTTTAGGGGGATGGCGACAGCCGGGGGTATACCAGGTAATTTTTCATGACTAGGTACTCAGCTCAAGTCCGTCTAAACGGACTAAAAAAACTAGTATCAGGGATTCTCAGTCCATGTTAATGGACTTTGGCTGTGAGCCAGGAAATTGATTTCCTGGCGCGAAAGACTTGAAGCCAGTTTTTCTGACAGGCAGCTATTAACTCGGCAATAATAAAGGTTACATTTCCTGGTTACGAAGCTGGAGCTTCCAAGAGCCGCATTACCAAGCTGGAGCTTGGTAACGAGCCATGAAACAACGAGAACTGGAATCCCCAAAATATGCATTAACAACGATTGCCGAGTTAATAGGCAAGATGGTTCTTGAGATACAGTTCTATTTTTTTCCAGCCTCTGACATACCTGAGGGCAATATAGATAAAGTAATAGTTGATCTTGTTCCAAAAGCCGTGGATCCGATCGTCGCCAAAAGTTTGCAATAAGTATCGCAAATGGGGCTTAAACTCTGGCAGGGTTTCTTGCAAAAAGACTATCAGGGGTTGTGAGTTAAGCCCGCTCAGGTAATAGTTGCCTTCTGTCACACGGGCAGTTTTTCTTTGCAATTCCCTCAGGGTCGGTCTGGCTGGATGAAAAATTACAACATTCTCGGCATAAACTTGCTTAAACCCAGCGGCAAATACCCGCTTTCCCCATTCCTGATCGCCCCCAGATTGCAGTTGGGCATTAAATAACCCCACTTTTGCAAAAACAGCCTTAAACGTAAAAACATTGGCTGTGGCACCAAAGTGATAATCCTTGAGGTATTCTTCTTGTTTCAAAAGGTTGAGACTATCATAAATTTCAGCAGCAGTTGGAGAATTTGGATCTTTAAAGAAAAACTGTATTTTTCCGGCGACCAGCCCACAATCAGGGGTTTTAAGCAGAGATGCCACACCTTTTTCTAGCCAGTCTGGGGCAGGGATGCAATCGGAGTCAGTGAAGGCCATCACCGGGCCTCTGGCCTGATTAATTCCCAGGTTGCGGGCGGCATAGGAGCCACGACGGCTTTCATAAAAAGCTCTGACAGTGGCAAATTGAACCGCTAAGCGGGTAATTTCTGGGTCTTTTTCTGGATTGTTGTCTACAACAATTACCTCAAACAAATGGCCGGGATAGGTTTGTTGGGCCAGCGCATCTAGGCAAAGCTGTAGACGATTTGAGTCGTTAAATACAGGAATGATGACGGAAACAAAAGGAAGGCTTTTGTAACTCATAAAAAATTTCTAGTAATCTCAGAAGGGATCCGCCTTGCAGTGGTAGCCATTTTATCGGGGTCGTCACTACTCATCCTGGGCATTGAATCAAACCTAAGGAGTGACCTTTTTAAAATCTTTGACATCTTGCAAAATCCCCAACAGTGTATTTCTACCATCGGGAATCACCATCCAGAT
>JBJTUO010000034.1:0-8930 GCA_046080785.1 Leptolyngbyaceae cyanobacterium
GGGTCATCACGCGGAGTCTAAACAACGCATAGGGAGGCGATGGGGTTGCCCAGCCTGTGAACTGTGTAGCCGAAAGCTTGGAAGCCCGTGCTGTATTGCTTGCAATCAGCGTCGGGTAGGCAAGCTAGTAGGATATGTCACCGATTTGCATTTCGGTTGCGCGTCCTCTTATGACTTAACGTCTGCCCCATGGCGGTCATTCTTTTTCAGCTCATTTTTTGATGGTTATGACCTCTACAATTGTTCAGTTAAAGCCTTATTTTCAAGCTGCGCTAACTGCGGCTTTTGGTGCAGCCTACAAAGATACGGATCCAATCTTAGTACCAGCCAGTAATCCAAAGTTTGGGGACTATCAATCAAATGTCGCCATGTCACTCACCAAGCAGGTAGGAAAGCCCCCCAGAGCGATCGCAGAACAACTGGTTGCCCACCTCGATCTAGGGGAGATGTGTGAACGGCCTGAAATTGCCGGGCCTGGTTTCATCAACTTGAATTTAAAACCGTCTTACCTGGAAGCACAACTAAAGGCGATCCAGGCAGACCCACGCTTGGGAATTGAGGCGGGCCACACCAGACGACGGGTGATAGTAGACTATCCCAGCCCTAACATTGCGAAAGAGATGCATGTGGGCCATCTACGCCCTGCCGTGATTGGTGAATGTTTTGCCAGAATTCTAGAATTTTTGGGCGATGAAGTACTCAAGATCAGCCACATCGGGGATTGGGGCACCCCCTTTGGCATGTTGATTGCTTACCTGCGAGAAGCATACCCAGATGCCCTCAATCATCCTGAAAAACTAGCACAAAGTGAGTTATCGACCTTTTATCGGAATGCCAAAAAGCGGTTTGATGCAGATCCAGCCTTTCAGGAAGCAGCACGATTGGCCGTGGTGCAACTACAGTCTGGGGATGGGGACACCCTGAACGCCTGGAAAATTGTGTGCGATTTGTCGAAACGATCCTACCGGAAGATCTATGACCTACTGAATGTGTCGGAAGATATTATTGACCGGGGCGAGTCATTTTATAACCCATTTTTGGCAGAGGTGGTGACCGCTCTGGATGGGGCAGGGCTGCTGGTGGAAGACCAGGGGGCTAGATGTGTCTTTTTAGAAGGGTTTACCAATAAAGCAGGAAAACCGCTGCCATTAATTGTGCAGAAGTCGGATGGGGGCTACAACTACGCCACCACCGATCTGGCCGCGATTCGTTATCGGATCAATCAGGACAGGGCAAACCGCATCGTTTATACGACTGATGTAGGCCAGAGCAACCACTTTAGCCAGATATTTCAGGTAGCAAAACGGGCCGGATGGATACCAGAGGATATAGACCTGACCTACGCCCCCTTTGGTCTAGTGTTAGATGAAAATGGCAAACGATTTAAGAGCCGTTCTGGAGACAACGTGCCCTTGAGGGAGTTGTTGGATGAAGCGATCGCCCGTGCCCGCGCTGACTTAGAAGCTCGACTACAAGCAGAGGGGCGGCAGGAATCGCAAGCGTTTATCAGTCACGCAGCTCAAGTGATTGGCATTGGTGCGGTCAAGTATGCCGATCTGAGCCAGAATCGCAACAGCAACTATATCTTTAATTATGACAAGATGCTGGCCCTGCAGGGGAACACCGCGCCCTACCTGCTCTACGCCTATGTGCGGATCCGGGGGATTAGCCGCAAAGGGGAAATTGACTTTAGTCAACTGGATACGGACGCTCCAATTACCCTCCAGGATGAAACGGAAACCGTGCTGGCGAGGCACCTGTTGCAACTAAATGAAGTGCTGGAGCAGGTGAGTCAGGATCTCTTACCTAACCGATTGTGCCAATATTTGTTTGAACTGAGCCAGAAGTTCAATCAGTTTTACGATCGCTGCCCAGTCTTACAAGCAGAGGAACCCTTGCGAACATCGCGGCTAATTCTCTGTGACCTGACAGCTCGGACGCTTAAACTGGGACTTCATTTGTTAGGGATTCCTGTTTTAGAGCGAATGTAACAGCTAATTGCTGACTAGGGATGTAAAGCGGCAGATCTTGCTGGGGCAGGAGTCAGAATCCAGAATTCAGCATTCAGCAACACCACAACAGGACTCACCTTAATTCAGCGAAAGGCTGACGGTTCATATAGAATAGAGCCTGACATTTCAAGCACTTTAACCTATGACTGCCCTCTCCTGTGCTCCGTTCTCTGCTGAAGAAATTGCGGCAGAGGGAATTAAGCCAGACGAATACGAAGAGATCGTGCGGCGGTTGGGGCGGCATCCCAACAAGGCGGAACTGGGCATGTTTGGAGTGATGTGGTCAGAGCACTGTTGCTACAAAAATTCCCGCCCATTACTGAAACAGTTTCCCACCCAAGGCGATCGCATTCTGGTGGGGCCAGGGGAAAATGCGGGTGTGGTCGATCTGGGAAATAATTTGCGGCTGGCCTTCAAGATCGAGTCCCATAACCACCCGTCAGCCGTTGAGCCGTTTCAGGGGGCGGCTACCGGGGTAGGGGGGATTTTACGGGACATCTTTACCATGGGTGCTCGGCCGATCGCAATTTTGAACTCCCTACGCTTTGGTACCCTTGACGATGCCCGTACCCGCAGGCTATTTCAGGGGGTGGTAGCGGGGATTTCCCACTACGGCAATTGTGTCGGGGTACCCACAGTAGGGGGAGAAGTCTACTTTGACCCGGCTTATGCAGGCAATCCTCTAGTGAATGTGATGGCACTGGGTTTAATGGAAACTCCAGACATCGTCAAATCTGGAGCCAAGGGAATTGGCAATCCGGTACTCTATGTGGGTTCTACCACCGGCAGAGATGGGATGGGGGGTGCCAGCTTTGCCAGTGCCGAATTAAGTGATACTTCAATCGACGATCGACCCGCGGTGCAGGTGGGGGATCCTTTTTTAGAAAAATCCCTGATTGAAGCCTGCTTAGAAGCCTTTAAGACCGGAGCAGTGGTGGCGGCTCAAGACATGGGTGCCGCTGGCATTACCTGCTCTACCGCAGAAATGGCAGCTAAAGGCGGAGTTGGCATCGAGCTGGATCTGGACAAAATTCCGGTGCGGGAAACGGGAATGGTGCCCTACGAATACTTGTTATCAGAATCTCAGGAGCGCATGTTGTTTGTCGCTCATCAAGGCCGGGAGCAGGAACTAATCGACATCTTTGAGCGCTGGGGCTTACATGCGGTCGTTGCTGGAACGGTAATTTCTCAAGCGATCGTCCGCATTTTATTTAAGGGAGAAGTCGTTGCCGAAATTCCGGCTACGGCACTGGCAGATAACACCCCTATTTATGAGCGGGAGAGCCTGCCACAACCACCGGACTATGCCCTCAAAGCATGGGCCTGGTCTGCCGCTTCCCTGCCTGCCTGCACCTGGGAAGGTATTCAATCCGAGGGGGAGATAACCCCCTGGAATTCCGTGTTACTAGACCTACTCTCTACCCCAACCATTGCTTGCAAGCAATGGGTTTATCGGCAATACGACCATCAGGTGCAAAACAATACCGTCCTGCTGCCGGGAGGGGCAGATGCCGCAGTGATTCGGGTTCGTCCGGTTGAGCCGATCCAGTCAACGGGTGGCCTATCTCCCAATCGCGGAGTGGCAGCCACGGTGGATTGTAACCCTCGATATGTTTATTTGAATCCCTACGAAGGAGCCAAAGCAGCCGTAGCAGAGGCCGCCCGTAACCTCAGTTGTGTGGGGGCAGAACCCCTCGCAGTTACAGATAACTTAAATTTTGGCAGCCCTGAAAAACCGATTGGCTACTGGCAATTAGCTGAAGCCTGTCGGGGGCTGGCACGGGCCTGCCGTGAGTTTAATACCCCCGTTACAGGAGGCAATGTCTCTCTCTATAATGAAACCCTGGATGGAGAGGGCAACCCCCAACCCATTTACCCCACTCCCGTTGTCGGTATGGTGGGTCTGATTCCTGATTTAAGTAAGGTTTGTCGGCAGGGTTGGCGAGCACCGGGGGATTTCATTTATTTGCTGGGCTTTCATCTGGAAGCATGGCAAGAACAAACTAACAAGCAGACGGTTACCCTGGGCGCTTCAGCGTATCTAGCAGCCATCCATCACCTGGTAGCGGGACACCCACCAATTGTTGATTTTGATCTGGAGCGCCGAGTACAGGAAGTTTGTCGGGCAGGCATTCGGCAAGGGTGGGTGCACTCCGCCCATGATTGTGCTGAGGGGGGGCTGGCGGTAGCGCTGGCGGAATCTTCCATCAGTGGAGGGCTGGGGGCGACCGTTACCTTACCAGTTAGCAGCCACTCCAGCAGGGAAACCCCATCCCACCCTCTGATGCGCTGGGATGCGCTACTGTTTGCCGAAGGGGGCGCTAGAATTTTAGTCTCCGTTGCCGCTAGTCGGCAGTCGATCTGGGAAACCTACTTACACCAACATCTTGGTTCTGACTGGCAATTACTAGGTTTAGTGGAGGATGGTGCATCTAATCTTAAGATCAGAACGGCTGATGCCTGTCTACTCATCGATCTACCCGTTGTCACCCTGGCCGATCGCTGGTGCAATGCCATTGCAGACCAGATTGCCAGCCATTAAAGTAATTCAGCTTGCCATAGATTCTTTTTAAGTTGCCAGGATGAAGCTGTTGATGAACAATTATTAAAGAGATGCTTAAGAAGATTTGATTAATTCTTAACCTGTCTCGCCTCATCGGCAATTGCTGACTCGCCCATCTCACCTCTCTTGTAACTCGGAGCCAACTGAACCATGATGCCCGACGATTCCTTTTCGTCTGACCAGCCAGTCGCCCAATCGGAGCTGGTCGAGCGGCCAGATCGGCCTGAAGAAGCTTGCGGGGTCTTTGGAGTCTATGCGCCTGAAGAAGATGTGGCCAAGCTGGCCTACTTTGGCCTCTATGCCCTTCAACATCGGGGGCAGGAATCAGCGGGAATTGCCACTTTTGATCAGGATCGGGTTCATTTATTTAAGGAAATGGGGCTGGTTTCCCAGGTATTTAACGAATCCCTGTTAAAGGAATTGACTGGCCACTTGGCGGTTGGCCATACCCGCTACTCCACTACTGGCTCCAGTCGGGTCGTAAATGCCCAGCCCGCTCTGGTGGAAACCAGTTTAGGTCCATTGGCTCTGGCCCATAACGGCAACCTCGTCAATGCTCCAGATCTGCATACCTATTTATCTGATTTAAATCATACAATTCTCTCCACAACCGATTCTGAGCTGATCGCCCTGGTGATCGCGGAAGAAATCAATCAAGGTAAAGACTGGCTGGATGCAGCCATCAGTGCCTTTCATCATTGTCAAGGCGCTTTTAGCCTGGTGATTGGCACTCCCAAAGGGCTGATGGCAACCCGTGACGCCAATGGGATTCGTCCTTTAGTGATTGGCACCCTGCCACGCCATGAAGCGACGGATCCAGTTCGTTACGTGTTGGCTTCAGAAACCTGTGGTTTAGATATTATTGGGGCAGATTATCTGCGGGATGTGGAGCCAGGGGAACTGGTTTGGATTACGGAGGAAGGCATGGCCTCCTTCCATTGGGCCCAAGCCCCTCAACCCAAACTTTGCATTTTTGAAATGATTTACTTTGCCCGCCCCGATAGCGTTATGGGCAATGAAAGCCTTTACAGCTATCGCATGCGGATTGGCCGACGACTGGCAGAAGAATCTCCCGTAGAGGCGGATATAATCATTGGGGTTCCAGATTCGGGAGTACCTGCGGCGATCGGGTTTTCTCAGGCTTCAGGAATTCCCTATGCAGAAGGGCTGATCAAAAACCGCTATGTTGGGCGCACCTTTATTCAACCCACCCAGACTATGCGGGAAGCAGGAATCCGAATGAAGCTAAATCCATTAAAGGATGTTTTAGCGGGCAAGCGGGTTGTGATTGTGGATGACTCGATTGTGCGGGGCACCACCAGTCGCAAAATCGTTAAGGCATTGCGAGAAGCAGGAGCCACAGAAGTTCACATGCGGATTTCGTCGCCCCCTGTCACCCATCCCTGCTTCTATGGCATTGATACCGATAATCAAAATCAACTGATCGCAGCCACAAAATCAGTAGAGGAAATTGCGGCTCAGATTGAGGTCGATTCTCTTCGCTACCTTAGTTGGGAAGGCATGCTCACGACAACACGGGAAGACCCCAATCACTTTTGCTCTGCCTGTTTTACGGGGGATTATCCCATCTCTATTCCTGAAACGGTGAAGCGTTCTAAACTGATACTGGAAAAACCCCAGATCGTACCCCTGCGCCTACAACCTGAACCATTAGCTCAGAAATTGTCTTTCTGATTCACTTTATTCTTGACTTGAAACCTCCGACTGCTCCAGAGCTTCAGAAAGCCCAGCATCGTCTGTGCCGTCGGAGGGAGGAACCAGCGCAACCGCCGCGATCGCGTCGTCTTCATCCAGTCGCTGCAAACGAACCCCCGTTGCTGGGCGAGATTGAGACGATATAGCATCTACTGACTGACGAATAATGATGCCCCGACTCGTGACAATCATGATCTCATCTCCTTCATTCACAATCCGCAGGGCAGATAGCCGATCTCCAGACTTGCGGAATTTAGTCGCCACTAACCCCATTCCAGCTCGATTTTGCAGACGAAATTGGGAGACAGGAACCCGCTTACCATAACCAGCGGTGGTCACCACCAGCATCCATGGCCCCAGGTGGGAGGTCAACTCTGTACCTTCTTCGCTTTGCCCACCGTCATCGTCGGCTGCAGTATCTGACTCCAGGACTGCTGCCAGATCTGCCACAATTTGGCTGGGAAGAATATCCATGCCAATCAAGTTGTCATTATGGCGCAAAGCCATTGCCCGCACCCCACGGGTCGCCCGCCCCAGGGGTCGCAGTTGCTCATGGTTAGCCCGGAAGTGGATAGCCTTACCCTGGCTGGAGCCGATAATAATACTATCATCGGCCCGCGCCCGACGCACCCAACGCAACTGGTCACCCTCTGCTAAGGAGATAGCAATCAAGCCATTGGCCCGAATATTACTAAAGGCAGCCAGCTCAGTCTTTTTGATGTAGCCATTACAGGTCAACATCACCAGATATTCATCGTGGCTAAACTCAGAGACAGGAATCACCGAGGTAATTTTTTCATCCCGTGGGATGGGGAGCAGTTGGACGATCGGAGTCCCCCGGCTATTGCGAGACCCGGTTGGGATCTGGTAGGCCTTAATGCAATACACCACCCCCCGATCGCTAAAGAGCAACACGCTATCGTGGTCTCGGCAGGTGAGGAAGTGCTCTACTGCATCATCTTCTTTCATTCGGGTACCGGCTTTACCGCGAGTTGCCCGACTCTGGGCTTCAAACACATTCACTGGCATGCGTTTGATGTACCCCTGCTCGGTGAGCAAAATCAGAGCTTTTTCATTGGCGATCAGGTCAACATCGCCGATCTCATCTTCAGACTGCTCGATTTGAGTCCGACGGGGGGTAGCATGTTTTTGCCGCAACTCTGCCAACTCTGTCTGGATCATGGCCAAAATCCGTTCTCGTCGGGCCAGAATATCTTGCAGGTCAGCAATCTTCCGTTGCAGTTCCTCATGCTCTTGATGAATTTTTTCGGCTTCCAGCGCAGTCAGGCGGCGTAACTGCATTTGTAAAATCGCATCTGCCTGGGTTTCGGAGAGTTGGTAGGTATCCATCAACTCTTGTTTGGCGATCGCCGTATCTGCTGCATGGCGAATCAGGGCAATAATGGCATCCAGGTTAGCCAGGGCCACCATCAACCCTTGTAACACATGATCCCGTTCTTCTGCTTTGCGCAGTTGGTAGCGGGTACGACGGATGATGGTTTCAACCCGAAAATCCAGAAAGACATTAAGAAAATCCCTCAGGGCCAGGAGTTGGGGGTCGCCATTGACCAGGGCCAACATATTGGCACCAAAGTTGGATTGCAGGGGGGTCTGCTTGTAGAGGTTATTTAACACCACACGGGGATAGGCGTCTCGCTTCAGCTCGATCACAATCCGCATGCCATCCCGGTCGCTCTCGTCCCGAATGTCAGAGATCCCTTCTAAGCGACGCTCGTTGACCATTTCAGCGATCTTTTCGATCAGGGCGGCTTTGTTGGTCTGGAACGGGAGCTCTGTGACGATAATCGCTTCCCGATCGGGACGCCCCCGATGCTCTATGGTCTCAATCTGAGCCACACCCCGCATCACAATAGAGCCGCGCCCGGTTTCATAGGCTTCTCGAATACCAGAACTGCCTAAAATTTGGGCCCCCGTGGGAAAATCGGGGCCAGGAATCAGACGATACAGTTCTTGATTGGTAATGTCGGGATTTTGAATCAGGGCCACCACCCCATCGATCAGCTCCCCCAGGTTGTGGGGAGGGATATTGGTGGCCATGCCCACCGCAATTCCTGATGAGCCGTTTAACAGTAATTGGGGAATGCGCGAGGGGAGAACCACGGGCTCCTGTTGGGAACCGTCAAAGTTATCAATGAAATCAACGGTTTCTGACTCGATGTCTTGCAGCAGAGCATCGGTCGTCAGCGATCGCAGGCGACACTCGGTATACCGCATTGCTGCTGGCGGGTCGTCATCGACAGAGCCAAAGTTGCCATGCCCATCAATCAGCGGCGATCGCATGGAAAAGTCTTGCGCCATTCGCACGAGGGCGTCATAAACCGCTGTATCGCCGTGGGGGTGGTATTTACCCAGCACTTCCCCGACCACACGGGCACATTTGCGGTAAGGCCGATCGGGGGCTAAACCCAACTCGTGCATGGCGTAGAGAATGCGGCGATGTACCGGCTTTAACCCATCACGGGCATCTGGCAAGGCTCGCCCGACAATTACGCTCATGGCGTATTCCAGGTACGACCGCTGCATCTCGTTTCTTAGATCTGTGGGGATGATCCGATCTTGAGGCGGCTCCTGGGAAAAGGTCATAGGAAACAGAACTCCATGTGATCGAGGTTAAATAG
>JBJTUO010000035.1:0-10943 GCA_046080785.1 Leptolyngbyaceae cyanobacterium
CGAACCATTGTAAGCATCGATGATGACCTTGACGGGGTTGCGAATGTAGTTAAACGAGTCACCCTGGCTAGAGTCCGTCGTGTTAACAATTTTGCTAGGGTCTGAATAGGGATAGTGGTTACTCACGGTGTAGGCATCCACAATCCAATACAAATAGTTGGCCATGCCTGAGCCCGACATGGTCACACCCGGTTGAGCACCAAACCCATGCCCCGCATCGGCGATCACCAGATAGGGGTCTTGGTCATAGTGGAGGAAGGGAGCGATGTGGCGCACCCGATCCATAATGGCGCGGCGGTAAAGCAGGCGAGTTTGGGGCTTAAAGTTACGGGTCAGTAGCATCTGCCAATCCCGTAAATGCACTGAAAACAATAGGCGCCGCCAATAGGAACCAATGGAGATACCGCCGCTGCCATCGTAGGTGTTGTAGACATTCTCGTTGCCACTGGGGTAATCCAGTTCTTTCAGGCGGGTGTCTACCATGACGTAGGTGTTGGTTAGCTCTCCATAATAAATGCGGGGCTGGGAGATGGGGATACTGTTACGAATTTGCTCACTCGCAATCGTTAGCCCTCCCACACGGCCTGAGGGATTGACCCCAATATCTTTGACAAAGTAGTCAGGTAACCCTCCTGGCCCGACCTGATTCACCGGGCTGAGGGTAAAACCATAGCCGTGGGTATAGATTAAATGTTGATTTACCCAGGTTTGGGCGATCGGTGGCACTTCACTAAAATCCAACTCGCGGGCTGCAATCAAGACCTGTTGTTTTTCAGTGGCCGCAGGGTTTGGAGTTTGCGGCTGAATCGCCGCTCCAGTAGCGGTTTGTTCGGGTTGTTTAGAACTGAGGGTGTATCGGTCAATATCTGCGTCAGGAAACTGGTAATAGGGGCGAATCTGCTGCAACTGCCGGTTTGTTTGCAACAAGGGTCGGGTATCCCAGAGCCGAATATTCCGAACCGTCAGGGCATTTTCTTGCAGATCGGCATAGGTCAGGTCATTTTGTGGATCAAAGGTTTCCACCTCGATCGCCTTTAAGTCAAACCCCTCCCGTGTCAGGGCAATGTTATGGCGAATATAGGGAGTCTCACGGGCCAACTCGTTAGGCTGCACCCCTAATCGTTGCACCAGGGGCGGCAAAATCAGCGTCGTGACCACCACCGTCAAGAGATACCCCCCGATCACCAGCCCCAGGTAAGCAATGCCCCCCTTGCGGTAGGGGGTGAAATGCTTGAGGGGGGAGATGAGGGCATCTGCCGATCTCCCACGCTTTACCGTTGCACCCTCCTGAAAGACCCGCCACAACAGCCAGAGGGCAATAGCAGCCGCAAACAGACTGAGGCCGGTATGGGCAGGGAGAAGCACCTGCGCATCCACATACCCGGCACCATAGACTACCCCAGAGCGGGAATAGAGCAACTCAAAGCGGCGCAGCCAATGGCTGAGACAAATCACCAGCATGAAACCTGCCGTCAAAACCGAGAGATGACGCCATTGCCGGCTAGTAAACCCAGAAAAGGTGCCCTGACTCAAGCTGTTGCCAGAAGTCAGGTAAATCAGGGCAACGGCAACCAGCCCCAAGGTCAACAGCCCCCCCAGCCAGAATTCCAACAACTGCCACAAGGGCAATCGAAATAGGTAAAACCCAATATCTCTAGAAAACAGCGGATCTACCCGTTCAAAGGGAACTCCGTATAACGCTTGCAGGAGGGTCTCCCAGTGATGCATCAAGATAAAGCCCCAAACCAGACTCAGCACCAGGGCGATCGCACAGGCAGTTACAGCGGGATAGACCAGCAGCAGGGTGCAGATTAGGGTGAGAAAACCAAGGAGCCCGACCACCAGCCAAGAAGAAGGCTGCCCCCAATCCAGCAGTTGACCGAGTTGGGGTAAGATTTCTGGCCGCAGGCGATTGGGAACGGGGATAGCGGTATCAGGATGCTGAATCAGGTGCTGGCTTAGGCTGACTGCGACCTGGCCGTAGTGCCATAGCAGCAGAGCAATGATCACGCTCAACCCAATGCCGCCTAAAAAAAGCCAGCGAGACGATAGGGCCGCAATTCCGGTTAAGGGTGTTGATGTGGCGGCCAAGGCAGAGTCTGGCTTGACCGGGTTGGCTTTGGATGGGATGTGAACCGGTAAAAATTCTGATTTTGGCTGACTGGTGGCTCGACTTGCCCCCTTGGGCTGAGGGTCAGGGCGCACGGGCAAGACTGGATACTTGAGTCGCCTAGCCAGCATCAAGTTAGGCAGTAAAAATAACAAACTCAAGCCAGTTACAACCAGCCCAATCAGTGCCTGGGTTACCCGATAGCGGGCAAACACCGCCACATAACCAACTTCTTGAAACCATAGGTAGTCGACCATCAGATAAACCCCGCCCAGCACCAACAGGCCCAGGCCTGCTAGCACCGCGATTGCCCATACCATTGGGCGACGACCCCTTAATCGAGGCTTAAACCAGCGTTGACCCGTCATAGGCGAGAAGTGGCAAAGTGCTGAAACCCGTACTCTAACACCAGGGGTTGATCTTCAAACTGGCCGGTGGAATCGACCAACCAGGCTCCTGGTTCTGCCGTAATTGTACCGATACAGGCGGCCTTTGCACCCAATTGTTGCAGCAGCAGGGCGGCGGCCAGGGGCGGTAAGCACAGCACTAACTCAAAATCTTCACCGCCATACAGAGCCCAATCCAATGCCTGGTCGCGCCCCACCCAGGCTGCTAACCCCTCTGGTAGAGGAATTTTGCCCCGATCGATGCGGGCACCCACCTGGCTGGTGCGACAGAGTTGAATCACCGCATCGGCTAAACCGTCGCTGCTATCCATGCCAGCAATGCGGGCTGCCGTCGGGGTCTGTTCCAGCAAATCCCAGGGTAAGTGGGGAATCACATCCAGACGGGGCAGGGGCCGTTGATGGGCATGGATCCAATGGGCGCGGAAATCGGGAGATCGGGGCTGGCCCCGTTCAGGATGGAGCAGCAGTTCTAGACCAGCACGAGCAGCCCCGTGGGGCCCGGTTACCACAATCTGATCCCCCGGTTGGGCACCCGATCGCCGAATCACTCGATTGGGGAGCACGGCTCCAAAGGCTGCGATCGCCACACTGATGAGGGACGATCTCACCACATCCCCCCCCACAATCACTGTTTGAAACTGCTGTAGGCAGAGCGAGAGCCCCTGGTAGAGCCGCTTTACCCAATCGACAGCTAGGTTCCCTGGTAAACTTAACCCTACTGTAATGCCGATGGGGGTTGCTCCCATCGCCGCCAGATCCGATAGGTTGACGGCGGCTGAGCGCCAGCCCACATCTTCTGGGGAGGTCGTGCGATCGCTAAAATGCACCCCATCGACCAGCACATCGGATGTTACGACCAGTAATCTACCGACCGGTGGAAGCAGCACCGCTGCATCATCCTGAATTAACTCCGGTGGGCAGAATTGCTGGACAATCTTTAAGACTCCCTGCTCTCCAATATCTTGCACAGTTAGCATGGACAGGGGCCACTCTCAGAACAACCAGACCGGCTAACAACCATTGGCAATGACCGACTAGGAATTTTGAGTTCCATCTGGGTCAACCGGGGGAGTCGAGGTTGACCCTAACCGCCATCCGGGTTTGACAGTCTGACGCGCACGGGCAATCACCAGACTATCCCTCGATACATCTTGCGTAACCGTTGAGCCCGCAGCAACTGTGACATCTTCTCCCAGAGTAATCGGTGCGACCAGGACGCTATTGGCCCCAGTTTTAGTCCGGTCTCCAATCTGCGTCCGGTGTTTAGCGACACCATCATAATTGGCAATCACCGTTCCAGCGCCTACATTCACTTGATGCCCCAGGGTGGCATCTCCTAAATAGGCAAGATGGGCCACATTGGTACGATCGCCCGTTTGAGTATTTTTGATTTCCACAAAATTACCAACTCGGCACCCCATCCCCACCCCTGCCTGACGGTTGAGGTGAGCATAGGGCCCAACCCGGCTATCCTTTCCGACCGTACTGTTGCTGATGACTGAGTAAAGAGCTGTCACATTTGACTCGATCAAGCTATTGTCAATTAAAGTACCCGGCCCGATTTGGCACCCGGTTTGAATCACACTCCTGCCGCGCAAATGGGTCTGCGGTTCAATAATCACATCTGGCTCAATCTGGACGGTATCTTCGATCGTGATACTGTCAGGATCAACCAGCGTTACCCCCCTGGCCATCCAGGCATCCTTGATTCGAGTTTGTAAAATGCTGTAGGCGGTCGCCAACTGCCTGCGATCGTTAATCCCTAAAATTTCTTGATAGTCATTAACTTCTACAACCCCTACGGGATTCAGAAAATTAACGGCATCCGTTAAGTAATATTCCTGCTGGTCATTTTCTGCCCGCAGTTGCGGTAACACAGTTTCTAGGTCGGGCCAGCGAAAGCAGTAGACTCCTGCATTAATCCGATGATTTTGTTTTTGGGCAGGGGTGCAGTCTCGGTCTTCTACAATCTGTTGCAGAATCTTCTCGCCATTACAAAAAACTCGGCCATACCCCCCTGGATCGGGTAGTTGGGCTGTCAGAATTGTACCTGAATACCCTTGCTGCCGATGAATCTGAATTAACTGCTCGATTGTCTCCGATTTCAGCAGGGGAACATCTCCATTCAAAATCAGTAAATCTTCCTGAAAGCCTTGCAAGTAAGGCAAGAGTTGCTGCACAGCGTGGCCAGTTCCCAGTTGTTCGGCCTGCTCCACAAATTCCAGGGATGGATAGGTACCTGTTGCTGTCAGGGCAGCTTGAACCGCCTGACCTTGATAGCCGACAATAACAAAACAGCGAGTTGGCTGAATCCCGGTTAAGCTTTGCAGCACCCATTCCACCAGAGATCGCCCGCCGAGACCATGCAAAACCTTGGGCAGCCTAGATTTCATTCGTGTCCCACGTCCGGCTGCTAAAATTGCGACTGCTACCATTCGTTCTAAATCAGGAAATAACCGATCGCAGTATAGCTTACCCTTTCACCAGATCAACAGTCGCCTGAGTTTGAAATATACTGGGCAACAGTGCAAGTCGGGACGTTTTATTGGTACAGGGGGGCAGGAGTCAGGAGTCACAAGTCAGAAGCCAAAATCCAAAAGCTAGCAATTTGCCTGACCTGCATCATTATGAGGTAACCAAACTGTTCGTCACTGTTCGTCATGCCCCCGTAGGCGGGAATCGACTCTGGTAGAAGCTGCCCCACCTGGATTCCCATCCTCCAATCCCAGGTGGAAGCGCCACGGGAATGACAGTTTAGATCTAGTTCAAAATTCCAGGTTGGGGCATGATCTGGGCTTGAAGGGAAGGGGTGACTCCAGCTTCTTGAGTGGGTTCTTGTAAGAATTTTATTGGCTCTGAAGAGACAACCGCAGGAGGAGAATGGCTTGATCCTGAGGGATTAGCGTCAGGTAAATTTAAAACCTCAAAGCGACAGCGCTGACAAAACCAGTAGGTTTGCCTGTTGCGGATATGACGCAAGAGTTTATCAGAACATAGAGGGCAGTGTGGCATTTTCTCTTTTAGTCGCAATTTTTATCAAAAAGCTGCGGATGTATAGTTATGAACGCTTACATCAGGAACGGCTACAAAAGGCCAAATTATTGCCTGGATACAATTAAAGTTAGGGAACAAATCGCTCACAGAATTGATGGGGGCTGTAACAGACGCTGCCAATGCCAAAGGTAGGCAAACCTCCTACACTCAGCTCTAAACTTTACCCAACTTCATTGTCCCTTGATAAACTTCTTTCTTCTTGTATCTGCAAATACAACTTAAAATAAGTTCACTTCTTGGGTTGACTTCTCCATCTGTATAGCAGTCCTAAATCAATCATGAAAAAAGAAGTAGTTGTGAGAGGCTTTTCCTGCCGAAAATCTCTCACAATTCAGATAGGATTGCTTTATAAAACCACTTGGTTTGCTTGCGTAATTTTTTGATAAAAACAGCAATGACAAGTCTCGCCGTCTCCCCATCCTGGCTCCATTCCCACTTGGCAGATCCCCTGGTGGTTGTAATTGATTGCCGCTTTTCTCTAATGCAGCCTGAGCAAGGTCAACACCAGTATCAACAAGGGCATATTCCTGGTGCCTACTATTTAGATCTGAACCAAGACCTGTCTAGTCCTGTTAAACAGCATGGAGGGCGGCATCCTCTACCCGATGTTGCTCAATTGGCCACTCGCCTCAGTCAGATGGGCATTCATTCTCACCCTCCTGCCGGGCCAACCCTGGTGGTTGTTTATGACGATTCGCGATTTGCCTTTGCAGCTCGATTGTGGTGGTTGTTGCGCTATATGGGGCATGATCGGGTCGCCGTTTTAGATGGCGGCTTTAGCGCCTGGCAGGGTGCAGACTATCCCCTGTCATCAGAGGCCCCACCTGAGCGCGAAGGCTTATTTGTCCCAGATGTGAGGGCAGATTGGGTTGTGGATAGGGCCCAGGTGCAACGCAGTCAGCAAGACGCCCACACCGTTTTAATCGACTCACGGGAGCCAGAGCGCTATCGAGGTGAACGGGAGCCGATCGACCCGATCGCTGGCCATATTCCAGGTGCATTAAACTATCCCTGGCAAACGGTTACGACTGATCAGGGGTTTTTGCGATCGGCTGAGGAGCAGCAACAGCGCTGGAGTAGCTTACCTGACTCCCAAAACCTGATTGTCTATTGTGGATCTGGCGTCACTGCCTGTGTCAATCTATTGTCACTGGAGCTAGCAGGTTTGCCTGGCGGCAGGCTCTATGCTGGCAGTTGGAGCGATTGGTGTTCCTATCTGACAACACCTGCTAAAGATGACTGACCAGTTAGAGCAAGAGAACTATAGCCAGCTACCACCGTAAGGATGAATTGAAACGAAGTTTTAAGCAGCCAGCACTTTTTTCATCCCTGGAATCAATAATGCGGTAGAAAGATGGCAGAGAGGTAGTTTGATTGGCCCCATGAGGGAAAGCAAATCATACCGATAGTTTATGGGAGATTTAACATGAAATCGTTACTTGTCTTAGTTAAAGCGATCGTTATTGCTGGCTTTGTATCTCCAGCGATCGCCCTACCGCTGGCAAACTGTAGTAAGCCATTTACCTACGACAATAAAACCTACAGTGTACGAACCATTACCGCATCGAGTGAAGGAGCCATCATCGAAGTTGGCTTTCAGGGTGCCAGTGAGAGCGGGGAGGTTTCAACAACCTATCGCCAATATCGCGTACTGAACTCTTGCCGAAATCCTCGCCCCCTTAGCACCTATGGTTTCTTGGGAGAACATACAGTCAATGATTTTAGTGTTGTAACTTTTTCAAATCCCCAGTCAACTGGCACTACAATTCCTGCTAATTCAGGGATTGGGAAAGTAGTCGGTGCTGCTTTCAAAGCCTCTTGCAATCATGCAACACAATAGGCACACCGAGCCCAGTGGATAGATTTCAAGCCTGTCCCATCTAAGCGTTTTGGTAGAGGGTTGGGGTGAGTGGGGCTGGCAGTATGCTTTACCCGTTCGCAACGATAGACCAATGAAAAAATCTATGTTTACTTTATTGATCACTGGTTTTTTGGCCACTATTGTGGCTGCCTGTGAGCCCCCAACCGCGACGTCTTCGGGCACTGTCTCAAAGGAAGCAGCCACCGATCAACCACTTAAAAGTTCAGCGTCCATGGCTACTTCAGAGCGTTCTGCCTACAGCGAGGTAGCGTTGTCGCCTGATGCAAACCGGGTGGGGGCCGACCCCAAGCAAATTACCCTGAAGGTTTTTGGCCATCAGGATCTGGTTCAAGGAAACTTTCAGGAAGAGGTTGTGCTGAAACAACAAACCGCTAATCAAGCGCTGGTTACCCTGACCCAGACTGGCCTGCCCGATGACTCGGTGGAAGGGATGCGCTATCGTTTGGAATTTATCCCTGAGGGTAATCAATGGCGACTGATCTGGGCGGGCCGTCAGGTGCGGTGTTACCCTGGTCGGGGCACACAATCATGGACAACGACAGACTGCCGTTAAGGGGTTAACCTGGATGATGCACAAACCCCTCAATATGTTGGCCGTCATTCCCTTAGCGCTTCCACCTACGAGTGGGGAGCGACAACCCAGGTGGGGCAGCTTCTACCAGAGTCGATTCCCGCCTACGGGGGAATAACGAACAGTTTGGTTACCCCATGAATGATGCAAGTTAGGCGAATTGCTGACTCCTGACTCCTGACTCCTGACTCCTGCCGTTGCGATCGCCCGCAGACTCATGGCAGTTTCACGACCAAAGCATGGAGGTATTAAGCTGAAAACCTGGCAAAACACCTTCTCCCGATAGCAATGCTGGATTATCGAGGCATTGAGGCGCTTCGCCCAGTCGATACACCCAGACCTGACGTTGTTTACGGTTAATCAGCCAACCTAAACGAACCCCACTATTTTGATACTCTTCCATCTTGGCTTGAGCCTCTGCTAAAACATCCGAGGGAGACATGAGTTCTAAGACACAGTCTGGAGCAAGGGGTGGAAATTTTTCTTGCTGCTCTGGGGTTAAGGCATCCCACCGGTCTTGACGCACCCAGGCCACATCGGGTGATCGATCTCCGCCGTTGGGTAGCTGAAAGCAGGTCGAGGAATCAAACACTTTTCCGAGCTGGGTTTGTCGATTCCAAAGAACAAAGTCTGCATTGATTTCGCTGTTGCGATAGCCTGTGCCGCCGCCGGTTGGAGCCATGATAATCAGGTGCCCTGCGGGGCTGCGCTCAAATTTAACATCAGGATTGGCCCGACACAAATCATAGAACTGCTCATGGGTGAGGTCTAGCAGTGATTTCAAATTTGAACTAAAGGCCGCCATGAGATCCCACTCTCCCCAATAGTGCAAGGCCAACCCAGCCGTTGATTAGTATTGCTCCTCCTCACATTTTGACAGAAAAATGGGCGGCAGCCCGTGCCTCTGCCCATGCTGCAAAGGGTGTGACGCCTTAACCGGGGCGGTGCATCCAGCGGGGAGGCACCAGAACCCCGGCTAGAGCGGGGGGATAAGGTGGGCGATGCCCACCCTACGGGGTTTAGACTTCGGCTTGGTCGGTGTCGCCGTTGCGCTTACGCAGGGCGGCCACCCCCATGCCGATCAGGACAAAGAAAAGATGGCCTACTTTGACTGCTCTAAAATAAGGTAGTTCGGGAATCTATATTGACCTACCGACTATGTTCACAGATGATTCTCATTCTCAACCCGATATAACTCACGATGTAGCCGACCAACCCCTAAGGGCGATTGCCTACAGTCTTGACTGCCTGATTCCCGGTTTTTATTTCTGGTTAGGACCAATCAAACTGCGATTGGGCGGTAGCCTACCGGAACCAGACTATCCGGGGACAATTCATAGTAAAGTCGGCCTGGCTCTGGTGTTACCTGGCTATCGTCTCTTCAGTACCTATCAGGGCAACTATGACCCTCGATAAACACAAGCTGGATGGGATTGCACAAATTACGGCAAAAATATTACCCACTGAAGACTTTGAAGCCTTGCTATTAGACGCAGGCTATCAGCGCATGGGCTCTGCTCCGGTCAGGGGCAATTGGGTGAAAGTCTGGTGGAATCATCCAACCCACAGGCGTATTGAGGCAATTTATAGCCCTGATGAAACCATCGCGATTACGGCTTATCACGTTGGGTAGCAGCAAGCGTAGGATGGGCAAAGCGAAGTGTGGCCAGCGGGATTTCGGCCACAGAGACTGCCCGGGTTTTAGGAGATCTCGGAGGTCTGGGTCTGCCCTCGGCTTCGTCGGTGTCGCCGTTGCGCTTACGCAGGGCGGCCACCCCCATGCCGATCGCGGTAAGGTGGAGATGGGCGATTTATTATAGGGGATCTTCGCACAAGAGTTTTTCCCATTCTTGCCTGACTTCCTTGGGGAGTCGAAACTTCGGTCGAGCCAGTACTTCTTTATATTCTGTAAGGATTGCTGAGGTGGCGATCCAGTCGAAATCTTTATGGTCAACTACAAACTGAATGACCAGTTCGGGATCTTTATCTTTTAAGACGGCAGAAACACGGATATTAGTATCAAAGACAGCTTTCATTGACTTTGACGATAGGCATCAATTTCTTCAAGAATTTCTTCATCAGTGATGTCTTCAACTTCAGGCAAGGATTGTGTTTTCTTGAAAAGATCACGAAATCTTTGACTGATGATAGCCTCCTCATCTTCGTCAGACAGAATGACAACCTTAACCCGCTGCCCCGCCTCAAAAGGTAGATTCGATAAAACCACTTCTTGGGGATTATCAATAGTAATAAAGGTTTTATAGATTGCCATTATCTCCCCTAGCAATTCGGCCTAAAGAATTTTACCTTTGGCTTCATTATATCTCAGTGACCAGGGCCGATCTTTACCAAAAACTTAGCAGCAGTAGACCAGACCAAGCGGAGCCTACCCCCTGATTGACTGACAAAAGAGCTAATGTAGGTTGGTGTTGAGCAACGCGAAACCCAACACCAGTAAAGACTTCGATAGGTTACGTTAACTGGGTTTACACCTCAGACTCGGCGGCTTCGCCCTTACGCTTGCGCTAAGCGGCGATGCCCATGCCAATCAGTCCGGGGATCATCGCCGGAGTGGGGAAATTGTTAGCCGATGAGAGATCAAAGTTTCAGGCTTCACCGGCTTCTTTGAGGGCGAAATCAATCACTGTTTGGCTAAGGCGAATATTGTGGCTTAACATCCTATCGACAGCTGCTTTTATGGAAATCTCAGGATTACAACGTTTACCCTTCAGCAAAATACCAATTGATCCTGTTAACGATAATCCATTGAGCCTGGCGACTCTCCTGCCAATCGCTTCATCGATACAAACTACGTCAACACCTTTATTTAAGGCAAGTTGAATCACCGATGCTTCGCCTAAATCTAAAGAATTACGCAACCAGGGAGAAATTTGTAGGGGAGAGTCTTGCTTCTTTAAC
>JBJTUO010000036.1:0-12297 GCA_046080785.1 Leptolyngbyaceae cyanobacterium
ACTGTTTTTTATCATCAACTGTATGCACTGGCTACTGACGGGGCGTCTTTCCATTGAGCGCATAGAAGTTGAAATCGCTCAACTGCCTGATGCCCTTGTCGGTCTTAAGTTGGTTCAACTTTCAGACTTTCACTTTGATGGGCTGCGGCTATCAAAACAACTGCTGCGCCAGGCGATCGCAGTGACCAATGCACTTGAACCAGACTTGGTTTTGTTAACGGGCGATTATGTCACCGATGACCCTCAGTGGATTCACCCGTTGGCCTGCGAGCTTAAAAACCTGTCAGCTCGCGCCGGGGTGTTTGCCATTTTGGGAAACCATGACCTGTGGTATCCCCATTCTCGGCAAGAAATTACTGGAGCTTTGGAGGCCATCGGCATTCAGGTGTTATGGAACCAGGTGGCTTCCCTATTTGAGGCCAAACTTCTCTTGGTCGGGCTGGCTGATCGCTATTCCCGGCAGTTTCACCCGGAAACCATCATGCCTCAACTGGATCCATCAACACCACGCATTGTGCTCTCCCACAATCCAGATACGGCTGAAGCGCTAAAGCCCTACCGGGTTGACTTGCAGTTATCTGGCCATACCCACGGAGGCCAACTTGTGATTCCTGGTTTGGGGCCGCTGCTTGCCTATTCCAATCGCATCTTCTACAACCGCTTTTATTACAGGGTGCAAGGAAAATTAGCCCGTATTTTTCCTCCGTTTAAAGTATTTAGACCCCGTCACTTTGTGGTGAGCCACTGGGATTGGTCAGAAGGGCTGCATCAGATTGGCATGAATCAGTTATACGTAAATCGGGGGCTGGGTACCTATCCGCCAGGGCGACTATTTTGCCCGCCAGAGGTGACGGTGATCACCCTTGTGCAGGGCCGCTTTGTCCCGCCTTGCGATGGTAGCCGTCGTGTAGATTATTGAATTGCAAATCCCTAACCGATCGCGATCGGATCAATATCGATCACCAGGCTGACGGTCTCAGCACAGCAGGCTTTCATGATGGAGATATCAGGTAATTCAAGCGGAACCATCAGGGGCCGTTTCAGTAAAATGTGCCAGCGGTAGCGGCGAGCTAGTCGCAAAATGGTAGCAGGAGCTGGCCCCAACACCTCAATTCCCTTCTGTTGCAGTGGTGCCAAGATGGCAGCAACCCGTTCTGCTGCCGTCTGCACTGCAACGGGGTTGAGGCTGCTGAGACGAATCAGGACGAGTTGGGCAAAGGGGGGATAGTGCTGGCTGCGTCGTTGTTCCAGTTCAGTTTCGAGAAACGCTCGGTCGTTTTGTTGCAGCACCGCCTGAATCACCGGATGTTGAGGGGAATAGGTTTGCAGAATCACCTGCCCCGCAGCATCCCCCCGGCCACAACGACCCGCCACCTGGGTCAGGGTTTGAAAAGCGCGCTCACTGGCGCGATAGTCAGATAGATAAAGTAACCCATCAGCGGCCACGATCCCAACCAGGGTGACCAGGGGTAGGTCGATCCCCTTGGTCAGCATTTGAGTTCCCACCAACAGGTCAACTTCTCCTGCGGCAAAGCGGCTGAGAATGGCCCGGTGCGCACCTTTAGTGCGGGTGGTGTCACTGTCAAATCGCAGCACCCGCAGGTCGGGAAATTGCCGGCTCAACTCTTGCTCAACCCGCTGGGTGCCACTGCCAAAAAACTTGAAGTAAGTCGAGTCACAGGCCGGGCAGGTCTTAGGCACAGAGCAGACGTAGTTGCAGTAGTGACAGCGCAGCAAGGGGCGAGTTTCTGGCTGCACATGGTGGTAGGCCAGGGAAACATCACAGTTAGGACAGTGAACCACATGACCGCAACTGCGACAGGAGACAAAGGTGCTGTGGCCTCGCCGATGAATAAACAGAATGCCCTGCTGCTGACGGTCTCGCAAAGAGTGGAGGAGGGTTTGTAGCGATCGGCTAAAAATAGAGGGGTTGCCCTGCTGTAGCTCTTGCCGCATGTCGATTACTTGTATCGTGGGCAGAGGGCGGTCTTGCACCCGTTTAGGCAGAGACAGGTAACAGGTGACGGGTGGGGGTTGGCAAGGCTCTTTTGCAGTCAGGCGATGGATAGTGACCCAGGTTTCCAGAGAGGGGGTAGCAGACCCCAAAATCAGCGGGCAGTTTTCCAACTGGGCGCGCCAGTGAGCGACGGTGCGAGCATGGTAGCAGGGTGCCGGGTGCTCTTGCTTAAAGCTGCCATCGTGTTCCTCATCCAGAATAATCAACCCCAGGTGAGGCAGGGGGGCAAAAACCGCAGAGCGAGTGCCAATTACGATTTGGGCCTGACCGGTTAATAAATGTCTCCAGGTATCGTATCGCTCCCCCTCCGAGAGGGCGCTGTGGTAGACGCAGACCTGATTGCCAAAGCGAGCCCGAAACCGATCAGTGAGTTGGGGAGTCAGGCCAATTTCGGGTACCAGTACCAGCGCCGACTGCCCTTTTTGCAGCAGGGGTGCGATCGCCTGGAGATAAACTTCAGTTTTGCCCGAGCCAGTGACTCCATGCAAAAGCACCTGGGCAAACCCTTCCAGAGCCTGAATTTGGGCCAGCGCTCCAGCTTGTTCCGAGATCAGGCATTTAGGAGAATCTGGTGTCAATAGTGCCCCTGACTCCGTGCGTAATACCTCCCGTTCTTGTATCACCAGCCATCCTTTTTGGGCCAGAGCTTTTAGGGTCGTAGAACTGACCCCAGCCTGTTGTAGTAAGTCGGTGAGCCAGAGCTCGCCCCCCTGGCGTTTGAGTAATTGGATCACAGCCTGTTGCCGGGGAGGCAAGTCGGTGAGGGGGGGCGGTATAACCAGAGTCACCACTTGTCGTCGTTTGGGCCGAATTGGCGTTGGCGGTTCTAGATAAGTTTCAGCCCAGCCAGCCTGAACCAGTTCTTGAATCGCCCTGGCGGCGGTTTTTGCCTGTCGGTTCAGGTAGTTCCAACTATAGTCTCCCGTTTTACTGGCTTGTAAGAGGGTCAGCAGATGTTGCGCTGCGGGAGAGAGGCCAGTTGTTTCGGTGATCAACGCCCTGTGATGGTTGGAGGGGATTAATCGCACCCGCCGTTGAGAACGGGCCAGCAGCCCCGGTGGTAGAGCGACCCGTACCACCTGTAACAGGGGAGTGTGATAGTAGTCGGCCACCTGCTGCAGCAGAGCCCAATAGGACGGTGGAAAAAAGCCGGTACTGATTACCGCTGCAACCAGCTTCACCTGCCTGGGAGAGAGGGAGTCAGGCAAGCGATCGCAGTATCGCACCGCGATCGCTCCGACCTGTTGTGGCCCCAGCGGTACACTCAAAATGTCCCCAGGCTGCACGGTCAGCCCTGGCGGGATGGCGTAAGTGTATAGCTCCTGCACCCCAGGGCAGTCAACCAGCACTTCAACCCACTGGTTGACCGGGTAAGAACCATTGATCTCAGACAGAATCGGTAGCCTATCACTCACAGTCATGCATCCGGGTCTCCTGGGGGGATGTTTGAGTGTAACGGATTTCAACAGTCTGCCGCACAGCATTCCAGGTGAAAGTCAGGGGTAACTACTCAGCTTGGGCACCGAGTCAAATCTGCCCTCATCCCCTACCCCTTCTCCCTAGGGAGAAGGGGTTCTGGACTGAAGTCCCTCTCCTTGGGGAGAGGGATTTAGGGTGAGGGCGGATTGAAGTCCAGGGAAAGGGCTTAAAGCCTGCAACATACCGGAAAAATATGTAGCTTGCTTCCCGTAAGGGTGGACGGACTGAGTAGTTACAGTCAGGGTTGCTATAACAGGATCAACCCTAAAAATCAGGCTCTGAACCCCAGTATTTTGGGATCATCCAATGGGTTAAATCCAACTCCTAGATTGAAATTGCCAGTATTAGAGCTGGTTTTGTAGTGCATCCAACAATCTTAAATTTAATTTCAGGTAGTGTAACAGATTAGGTAATGGCTGCGCTAAGGGCAAGCATGACGGTTAAAGGCAATTCGCTACTCTTACAAACATCGTCTTTTGATTGATTATGGGTCAAAACCAATCTATAACCCCCGGTCATCGGTTTCTTGCCGCTGATACCCTGGAGTATGCTGCCAGTGGCCCCGATTCGATTACCCTGACAGAGGTTTTCTCAACTTTAGAGGCTAGCAGTGCAGAAGCGATCGCAGATTTCATCCCTACTGGGTATCAAAAAACACCGGATGACGACGCTGTGGGAGCCTTTTTTAAAGAAATGGCACGATATCCGTTATTAACGCCCAACGAAGAAATTGAATTAGCGCGTCAAATTCGTTTTTTGTCAGAAATAGACGACCTCAAGCAAAAATTGGCTCAAGATACTGGCCAGCCCCCTAGCCGCGGCAGTCTGGCAGAAGCGCTAGGGCTGACCGAGCGACAACTGGAGCATCGACTTTACTGCAGTCGGGTGGCCAAACGCAAGATGATTCGCTCAAACCTGCGATTGGTTGTTTCCATCGCCAAACGCTACCTAAATCGGGGCGTTCCTTTTCTGGATCTGATTCAGGAAGGGGCACTGGGCTTGAATCGGGCGACGGAAAAGTTTGATCCAGATAAGGGCTATAAATTTTCCACCTATGCCTACTGGTGGATTCGACAGGGCATTACCCGGACGATCGCCAACGACTCCCGCACAATTCGGTTACCGATTCATGTTGTGGAAAAATTAAACAAACTCAAGAAAGTAACCCGGGAACTGCGACAAGACCTACACCGGACGCCTACGGAAGCAGAGGTGGCAGATGCTATGGAGGTTACATTGGAGCAGTTACGAGGCTTACAGCAACTTGGCTGCAAGGCACTGTCCTTAAACCATCGGGTGGGCAAAGGGGAAGATACAGAGTTGATGGATTTGTTGGAAGACGGAGAGGTTCACTCTCCTGAGATTCAAATGGCTGAAAAGATGCTGCAACAAGAGGTGTGGGATGTTTTGGATGCAGTCTTAACCGAGCGGGAGAAAGAGGTGATCTCCCTGCGCTACGGGCTAGCCGCCAACAAGCCTTGCACCTTAGAGGAGGTGGGCAGCCTGTTTAACCTTTCCCGTGAGCGGGTACGCCAGATCCAGAGCAAGGCCATGCGTAAGTTGCGGCGGCCTCAGGTGGCTGAGCGGCTCAAGAACTGGTTGGGTTAAGGTACAGGTAGCCGAAATACTCAAACTCCCAAACAATCTGGGGGCGTTGCAGGCTTTGCCACGAGAACCGCTCCGTTATCTCTTAAAATTGTATGTAATGCAATTTTCTAAAGACATTCATGGCAGAGACCTTCCTATTTAACGCCCTGCGAGAAGCGATCGACGAGGAGATGCAACGAGACTCCACTGTACTAGTGATGGGAGAAGATGTGGGTCAGTATGGCGGTTCCTACAAAGTCACCAAAGACTTGTATTACAAATATGGGGAATGGCGGTTACTGGACACCCCGATCGCAGAAAACAGTTTTACTGGTATGGCTGTAGGGGCTGCTATGACAGGGCTACGTCCCATTATTGAAGGGATGAATATGGGCTTTCTGCTCCTGGCCTTTAACCAGATTGCCAATAACGCTGGCATGTTGCGCTACACCAGCGGTGGCAACTTCAAAATTCCCATGGTAATCCGGGGCCCTGGGGGAGTGGGCCGCCAACTGGGGGCCGAGCATTCACAACGGTTAGAGGCTTACTTCCAAGCTGTCCCAGGGCTCAAGATTGTGGCCTGTTCTACTCCCTACAATGCTAAGGGGCTGCTAAAGGCTGCGATTCGGGACAATAATCCCGTCCTCTTTTTTGAGCATGTGTTGCTCTACAACCTGAAAGAAAACCTGCCCGATCATGAGTACCTCCTGCCGCTGGATCAGGCTGAAGTGGTTCGTAAAGGCAGCCAGGTCACCATTCTCACCTACTCCCGCATGCGCCATCATGTGCTGCAAGCCGTTAAAACCCTTGAAAAAGATGGCTACGACCCGGAAGTGATTGACCTGATTTCACTGAAGCCGCTGGACTTTGAAACCATCGGTGCTTCCATTTGCAAAACCCATCGGGTGATTATTGTAGAAGAGTGCATGCGAACTGGCGGCATTGGGGCAGAGCTGATTGCTTCTATTAACGATCGCTTCTTTGATGAGTTAGATGGTCCTGTGATTCGTCTCTCCTCTCAAGATATTCCCACCCCTTACAACGGCACCCTAGAAAACCTGACCATTGTGCAGCCCCACCAGATTGTGGAGGCGGTGAAGCAGGTGGCAGAATTGGCCGCTTAGCAATTGGACGGGCGATCGGGTGGCCCAATGGGTTGAACGCGCTATGATGGCGATGGTTTAAAGGGGATAGGCTATGGCAAAGCAACGGGTACTGTTGGCATTCATTCTGGCACTGGTTTTGGTCTCCCTGTTTATCTGGTTTTGGTTGCCAACCCGCCTGGGCCTGGATTTACAGGGTGGGTCTCAGTTAACGATTCAAGTAAACCCAACGGCAGAGGTCAAGCAGATCACCGAGAAGCAGATGGAAGATGTGCGGCGAGTCATTGAGGGCCGGGTCAATGGGCTGGGGGTGTCTGAGCCGTTAGTGCAGACCGTTGGGAATAACCAAGTTCTAGTGCAGTTGCCCGGTGTCAACGATCCCCAGCAGGCAGAGCGGGTTTTGGGCGGCACAGCCCAACTGGAGTTCCGGGCCCAAAAATCGGGAACAGAAGCTCAATTGCCTATAGAACTCCAGCTTCGGCAAGAGGTCTTGGCTAAACAAGGAGAACTGCGTAAATCTGGAGATAAACAGGCGATCGCAGATAATCAGGCAGCTCTGGGTCGCAGTAATGAGGCGATCGCAGCCCTCTATGAGAAAACAGGATTGACTGGCAAAAACCTGAAAGACGCCTTTGCCGAGCCAACTGGGGCGACGAATAACTGGAATGTCGGCTTGAAATTTGACGGAGAAGGGGCTACCCGGTTTGCTGACCTGACCAAGCAACTGGCAGGAACCGGACGCACTCTGGGTATTTTTCTGGATAATACCCTGATTAGTTCTCCTGTGGTGGGGGTAGAGTTTGCTGACACTGGCATTACGGGAGGAAGTGCCGTTATTACCGGGCGCTTTACCGCAGAGGAAGCCAGCGACCTGGCCATTCAGTTGCGCGGTGGAGCGTTGCCTGTGCCGGTTGAGGTCGTGGAAAACCGCACCGTGGGGGCCACCTTAGGCCAAGATAGTATCCGGCGCAGCATCTACGCCGCACTGGGGGGGTTATTCCTGGTGTTACTGTTTATGCTGCTCTACTACCGTCTACCCGGTTTGATTGCCGATATTGCGCTGGTTTTTTATGCCATCTTTACCCTGGCTGCGTTTAAGCTTTTGGGTGTGACGCTTACCCTACCGGGCATTGCTGGTTTTATTTTGAGTATTGGGATGGCTGTAGACGCCAATGTCTTGATCTTTGAACGGATGCGGGAAGAATTGCGGAGTGGCAAAACCCTTTACCGCTCAGTAGAATCAGGATTTTATCGAGCCTTTTCCAGCATTTTAGATAGTAACGTTACTACGTTGATTG
The DNA here is from genome assembly GCA_046080785.1 of Leptolyngbyaceae cyanobacterium. GTDB lineage: Bacteria > Cyanobacteriota > Cyanobacteriia > Leptolyngbyales > Leptolyngbyaceae > JBJTUO01. The sequence goes on from JBJTUO010000036.1 coordinate 7,485, forward strand.
CCTGTGCTGCCTTGTTTTGGTTGGGGGCTGGTCTGGTGCGCGGCTTTGCCCTGACCCTGGCGTTGGGGGTATTAATCAGTATGTTTACCGCCCTTACCTGTAGCCGCACCTTTCTGCTGGTGGCGCTGAGTTTTCCTGCTCTGCGGAAGCCCGCATGGTTTTGTCCAAATGTGCCATCCGTTTCTAAATCTCAGGCTGAGCCTGTTTCATGAGCGACCGCCCCCTTCCCCTTCCTTTGATTGATCTATTTTGTCTGCTGCTTCAAGATTCATAGTGAGGATGTATCCTATTAATTAGCTGTCCCCAGGATCAATAAGCACCTATGGCCCCCGACTACCTTCAACAATTGCGGGACTGTTGCCGGGACGAAATCGCCTTTGGACGATTGCAGCAAATTTTATTGGCTCTCAAGCTTGGTGATCGATCTATTGGCTGCAATACATCGGGTTTCTCCCCTCGTCAGCCATCTGCCGATGGATCTGTTCATCAGACTCACGATGATTCCGAATCCCTGGAAACTTTGGTTGTTGAGCGCACGGCTGAGCTGTTAGAGACAAATCAAAAGTTACTGCAAGAGATCACCGATCGCAAGTGGACTACAAAAGCGCTGCAAGAAAGCGAACAACGGTTTCGATCGTTGATTGAAAACGCCACCGATATCATTGTGATTTTGGGCCCCGATGGCAGTTTTCGCTATAGTAGCCCGTCAGCTCAGCGATTACTGGGCTATGCCTCAGAAGATGTTGAAGGGCATCCAGCAGCGGAGTTTATTCATCCCGACGACGTTGGCACAATTTATCAAGTCATTGCCCAATCTCTTGAAGCACCAGGCATCAGTCAGCCCGCTGTGGAATATCGAGTCCGGCATCAAACTGGCTCATGGTGCATCTTCGAAGCCGTTACCACTAACCTGTTAGATGACCCGGCCATTCAGGGTATCGTGGTTAATTGTCACGACATTACTGAGCGCAAACAGGCAGAAGATGCGCTCCGATCCGCTAACCATCAAATTGCCAGCATTTTAGAAAGTGTTACAGATGCCTTTATCTCTCTCGATCATCAATGGCGGTTGACCTACTTAAACCAGCGGGCCACCCAGCTTTTCCAGCGATCGGCTGAGCAACTGATGTATTACTCGATTTGGGAAGTTTTTTCCGAGATTGGTAATACTATCTTCGATCAAGAATTTCATCGAGCGGTTGAGCAACAAACCCCCGTTACCTTTGAAGCCCTGCACCCTACCCTGCCCGTCTGGTTTGAAGTCAGAGCTTTTCCTTCCACTGAGGGGCTATCTGTCTTCTTTTTAGATGTGACTGAGCGCCGTCAGGCCCAGGCGGAGCTGCTGGAAATGAGTTCAGCACTGGGCAACGCTGTTGAGGGCATTGCGCGCCTAGATATCCATGATCGATTTATTGGACTAAACCGCGCTTTTGCCGCATCCTTAGGCTACGAAGCACCAGACTTAGTGGGTGCATTTTGGCAGCAAGTGGTGTATCCCGATGATTGGGAGATTGTTGCGGTTGCTCAACGCAAACTTGCAGCAGATAGTAAAGCTGAAGTAGAAGTCAGAGCAGTGCGGCGAGATTGTTCTACTTTTTATATGCAATTGGTTATGGTGCCAGCCTATGACTGGCATGATCATCCCGTTGGTTATCACTACTTCACCAAAGATATCACTGAACGCAAGCAGGCCGAAGAAACTCAACGGCAGCAAAGCGAGCGGGAACGCCTGATGGGGACGATCGCCGGACGAATTCGTCAATCCCTTGATTTGGAAGAGATCCTAAACACAACGGTTTCGGAAGTCCGACAGTTTTTAAGGGCAGACCGGGTTGTGATCGTGCGCATCCAACCAGAACAGGTGGGCTTGGTCACTGCAGAATCTGTTGAAGCGGGTATTCCTTCGATGCTGTTGGGGTTGCCGTTACAGGCTGACTGGTTTAAGCAATGGCAGCAGCAAGTTTATCAGGCAGGAAACAACTGGGTTTTAGATGATCGACGACAACTGGAAGCCTCTGAGGCCTACAAAGAGCATCTGCATCGCTGGCAGATTGAATCCTCCCTTTCTGTGCCAATTCTGCATTCCAACCAGTTGTGGGGCATTCTGGAAGCGCATCAGTGTTCAGCGACCCATGCCTGGGAAACCCTTGAAATTGGCCTGCTGGAACAACTAGCGACCCAGGTTGCGATCGCGATTCAACAATCTGAACTCTATCAGCAAGTACAGGTGCTCAATGCTGGCCTAGAGCGCCAGGTACAAGACCGCACCACTCAACTCCAGCAAGCGTTACAGTTTGAGGCCACCCTGAAGCGCATTATTGATTCTGTGCGGGATAGCCTGGATGAAGATCAAATTCTGCAAACCGCCGTGCAAGAGCTGGCTCATGGCCTGGATGTTTGGGGCTGTCACGCAGCCCTCTATGACTTAAAACAGAAAACGACCACGGTTTCCTACGAATGCTTGAACTCTGATCAGTTGGCTGCCATCAAAGGCACCATCATTTCCTTGACAGAAGACCAACCGATCTATCGTCGTCTACTCCGGGCTCAACAAGTCCATATTTGTCGGATTGAGGCTCACCCCGCGACGGCGCTCCAGAATAGAGCCTGCGTCCTGCTCTGCCCGATTGTGGATGACCAGGAAGTATTAGGCAATTTGTGTCTGATGAAGCCCAGTTCAGATTGCTTTAGTGAGCAGGAGACGCGACTGGTTCAACAGGTGGCAGACCAGTGTGCGATCGCCATGCGACAGGCCCGTCTTTATCAAAAAGCGCAGACCCAGGTTGCGGTATTAGAAGAACTCAATGAGCTAAAAGATGATTTTCTCAGTACCGTCTCCCATGAATTACGGACGCCCGTCTCTAATATGAAGATGGCCATTCACATGCTACGCAATGCTTTTACGCCAGAGCGCCAAGAGACTTATCTCAATATTTTGCAGACCGAGTGCAGCCGAGAAATTGATTTGATCAACGACTTGCTTGATTTACAACGGCTCGATGCCGCTTCTTACCCGGTTTTGCGAGAAGCCGTCCCTCTCGCAGCTTCGATTGAAAGTTTAATCCTACCCTTCCAGAACCGGACGACCGATCGGCAACAGATTCTTACCATTCAAACCCCACCCCAATTACCGACCATTCAAACTGACCGGGCTGCGTTAGAACGGGTTTTGGCAGAGTTGCTCAACAACGCCTGTAAATATACCCCCCCGCAGGGAGAAATTCGGTTAACCGTTGAAGTCAGCAATCAAGCAACCGAGCAAAGCTTGGTGCAATTGATCTTTGTCGTCAGCAATCAGGCTGAAATTCCCGCCCCTGAGCTAGGACGCATCTTTGAGAAATTTTATCGGGTGCCCAAGGCCGATCCTTGGAAGCAGGGAGGCACTGGTCTGGGGTTGGCCCTTGTGCAGCGCCTGGTGGCCCAACTCAATGGCAGCATTGATGTTGTTAGCGCAGCAGGATGGACAACCTTTACTATGAAGTTACTGGATTGCCCCAAACTGTAATTGTAGTGACACCTGCTCTATCGCCCTGTCGTCGATCGTAGTCGGCGTCTAATATGGCGGGTAGACACTTTAAAAATCTCCTCTCCAACAAAACAGACAGAAATATATTCTACTCCCAGAACTAAACTGACCTGCCAGCGTAATAGGTTTAATTTGTCTAGTAAAACATCCACAACCCAAGGTTCCAAGCAATGAATTGCCAGAGTGCTTTCTGCTTCGAGCAATAAAATGCAATCAGACAAAAGGTCAGGAAATAAGGAACGCAGGCGATCTAGACGATGTTGTTTTAACACCAGCAGGTCAGTCGTGGTTAGCTTTAAAGACATGGGGGTCACCCTTCAGATTCATCTATCTAATTTGATTGAACCTGATCTGACCAGAGTACCCAACAGTAGAAGTCTTGATCTTTTTGATCGCTTTAATGAAGAGGGCAATCAGTTTCAGAAAAATTACGCAGACTGAGATTTTGTGCCTCTCGCAATCATAATGCCATCTGATAAACGCCCAGAAAAACAACATCTATGGTCAGGGAAAAGAGGCATAGATCACAGGCTGTCGGGATCAATACCGCGATCGCGTAGGTGCGCGGCCAATCGCTGCGCCCGCTGGCGTTCTTGCTCTGCCCGCTGGTGTTCCTGCTCTGCCCGCTGGTGTTCCTGCTCTGCCCGCTGGTGTTCCTGCTGCGCCCGCTGGCGTTCCTGCTCCGCTCGTTCCCAACTCCAGGGCAAGAGTTGGCCGGCCTCATCCCACCAGCGCAACCAATAGCCAGTCAATTGCTGATAGGTACCGGGCCAGATACCCAGCCAAAGCCCCAGGGGAGGTAGCCAAAATCGACCGTTGGCATCGGCAGTTTCAAGCTGATAATGGCCCTGCTCTAAGCACCGCACCTCCAGGCTGGGCACGTAGGGGTCAAAGGTCACATAGACTGGCACCTGCAGGATTTGCTCATAAAAATAGAGCTTCCCGTAGGGAAAGGTGGAACGCACCGATAGCTCTCCCCCCTCGGTTTCGGACAAAAACTCCATCACCACTGCCACCCCCTCTCCCTGCAGGTAGGGGGTATAGCTGCGGCGAATCACCTGGGGGTCAACTGGGTAGGCGCGGGGGATGTAAAACCAATCAGGAGCCTTAACGATGGTTTTGCCATTAACCACCGCTACCAGGGCAAAATTAGTACCAGTGAGGGCATCGGGGGGAATGCGACTGGCTTGATCTAGGGCATCGGTGAGGGCCGCTGCCAAAGCGGGCTGCTGCAAATTTTCCACGGGGTCAGCGGGTAATACAAAGTCAGCGGGTAACTCTTGCCAG
>JBJTUO010000037.1:0-21511 GCA_046080785.1 Leptolyngbyaceae cyanobacterium
CCAATTCTGCATGCATGAAAGCAATATCTGGATCGCATTGAATTGCATTAAAATATCGCCTTTGTAAGGTCGTTCCCTCTTCTACGGGACGTAGCATTTGACAGGCCTCTGCCAATAGGCGGCTGACTTGATCGGGGGTAATCGGCTCCTTAGCTTCAAGAGACTCATCTACCTGCACAATGTATTGTGAGATAGGACGGAGCCAGCTAAACCAGTCGTGACTGATCACCAGTTGGAAATATTCTCCCCGCGATCGGATGGGGCCGTGGGACTTTTCATATAATCCTCGTTCAAATTCTAATAGGGCCTGGTGCAGTTGCAATAGCCGACTCCGGACAGTCCGAAGTCGCTGAACACTGGGTTCCAAGAAAGGATTGTTCGCTGACATGGGCAGATGCTTGAATCAACACCCCCCATCTTGTCATAAGTCCCTTGGATTGAGCAGCCTCGATCGGAGTGGTGTTGTTGATTCCAGGGAGGATGGAGCGGGATGATGTCCGGTGGTAAGGCCGCCAACCCAACAAGTAAACTTTTATCGCTCCTGGCTTCTGTGTTTTACTGAAATTCCGTGACACCCTGTGAATAAAGAGAGTTGTTTCTAAACATAGAAGGGCCTTAAAGGTATACTTCTTTGGGAAGGAAGAAGCTGGCAGTTGGCTACCACCGCAAGGCGGAATCAAAAGGAACGGAATCCCTTTTTGTATCCTCTTTACCCCGACTTTCGTGGGACTAATCTGTCCAGCTTTAAATGGATACCCGGGAGTTGGGACACCCGGGAGTTGATGGAGGGGAAAATCAAGCGTGAACATCGGAGAACTAATGCAACGTGGCGGATCAACCATGATCCCGCTGCTATTCCTGTCAATTTTGGCATTAAGCGCCATTATTGAGCGCCTCTGGTTCTGGTTTGGCGTCTTAACCAAAGAGCGAGAACTGGTAGGCCGGGTACTGGATGCGGCCCGGCGGCAAGATTGGGTCGTTGCCAATGAAATTGCTCGGCGATCCTACGATCACCCCATGGGGCGATTGTTTTACAGCGCTTTACAACTGAAGAACCCTGATCCAGAAACCTTCAGGCTGGCGCTAGAATCCACTGCTGATGACGAACTCACCAGTATGCGACGGGGAGACAAGATTCTGGAAGCTGTGATTGCCCTCGCTCCCTTGTTAGGATTATTGGGGACTGTCATTGGCCTGATTATTTCTCTGCGATCGATCCGGATTGGGGATATTGGTACTGCCTCAACTGCTGGGGTCACCACCGGGATTGGGGAAGCCCTGATCAGTACAGCAACTGGTTTGATTGTGGCGATCTTTGCTCTGACCTTTTATCGGTTGTTTCAGGGATTTCTATTTAATCAGACTAAGTTATTTCGCCGGGCTGGTAATGAGCTGGAGTTACTCTATCGGCAACGATGGTATGAGCAAGAAGGCCATGTCTTACCCAATCAAACCATCGCCTCAGCAATGGAAACGCCCAGTGGCTCTGACTTGAATCAGTCAGACTATGAATAGCCAATTGATCGACTCCTCTCCCCAAGTCTGAAACAGCTCAGAGTTCAATGTAATTTAATCCTGCACCCATGACCCCGCTGAGTTTTCAGCCACGATCCCTATGAAACTTCGTTCCGATATTCCTGCTGAAGATGTCCAGATTCAAATTATTCCGCTGATTGATGTCATCTTTTGCATTCTCACTTTCTTCATTCTGGCGGCCCTGCAATTAACCAGGCAGCAGGCGATTAATCTGGATTTACCCAAGGCCTCAACAGGCACTACCCAGGTGCGTGACATGCTGGTGGTCTCTATTAGCTCAACGGGGCAAACCTTTGTCGATCGCCAGCCCGTGGATCGGGCCCAACTAAAACAGGCACTGGAAACCTATCACAACTCTAATCCCAATGGGTTATTAGTCTTGTATGCCTCTCAAACTGCTTTTTACAATGACGTGGTGCAGGTATTAGACTTACTGCGTCAGGTGGGGGGCAGTCGCGTTGCCCTTGCGACCTTACCCGCAGATTCAAATGCCAGCCCTGCTCCTGGTCTTAATTCACCGACAGTGAACCCAACCCCTGTCCCAACCTTTGACCCCTATAACTTTCTAAACTCCCCTTCACCGGGAGCAACTGGAATGCCGGGTCAACTTCCAGCTGGGTTACCGGGAGTACCCCCTACCGCGCCAAGCCCTCAAGGGTCGCCTAAACTCCCCTAATGGGATCTGGTCGCTCCCAAGTACAACTCACCCACCTTAGGATCGCTGAGCAGATCTCGACCCCGGCCTTCAAACCGATCGCGGCCTGACTCCAGCACATAACCACGATCGCAGATTTCCAGCGCTTTTTTAGCATGTTGTTCCACCAATACGACGGCTGTGCCATCCCGATTAATTTGCCGGATCTGTTCAAACACATCACGCACCAGAATCGGGGAAAGAGCGGCGGATGGCTCATCCAGCAATAGCAACTTGGGCTTAAGCATCAAGGCCTTCCCCATCGCCAGCATTTGTCTTTCTCCACCGGAGAGGGTTCCCGCCCGTTGCTTTTGCCGACTGGCAAGGCGAGGAAATTTATGGTAAATCTCTTGCTTCAAAGGCTCCAAGGGCACTTCTCGCACAAAAGCACCCATTTCTAAGTTTTCATCTACGGTGAGGGAGGGAAAGACGTTGGCAATTTGGGGCACGTAGCACAAGCCTCGCCGTACAATCTGGTCGGCCTTGAGGCCATGAATGGGCGATCCATCGTAGGTAATGCTGCCATGATGGGGAGTCAGTAAGCCCGCGATCGTCTTGGCCAGGGTCGATTTTCCTGCTCCGTTGGGGCCAATGACGGCAACTAGCTCTCCAGGCTCAACCCGAAAGTTTACCCCCTGCAAAATATTCAGATCTTTGATATAGCCAGCGTAGACATCTTGCACTGCAAGCAATGGAGCGGTCATGGTTGCTGATCCCAACATAGTTAGGCACAATTATTTTAAGCGGGGGTTTGTTGTAAGTCGGGGCGTTCTTCCGGGACGATCGCCCCTGGTACCGGGCAAACTTGCAAGCAGATACCGCAGTCAATGCAGGTCGCAAAATCAATCCAATACCAGTCAGTGCCTCTGCTATTTTTGCCGGGGCCAGGGTGAATACAGGCCACCGGGCAGGCATCAACACAATCGGCAACGCCTTCACAAGTATTCGTCACAATCGTATGGGCCACAGTTGTTTCAGGTATTACCAACAGTTACAGCCCAAATTTTAACCTGGTTTGTCTGTAACTGACTCGGTGATTACATCTCCATCTGCCATGACCCAGGCAATTTGAGCGACGTGACGAGAACGGGCATGGTGGCGAATCTCATCTGGGGAACGGTCTATCAGATCCAGTGCCATCGTCACACTGTGACCAGCGCCACGGAGATGGTGAGCCTGCTGGAAGGCGATAGTGTAGCTAAGATCGTCCTGGGGGACGACTAGCCACTCACTTGCTAGAAGGCGGCGGGGCAGTTGCCCTTTGAGGGAAAGAACCTGATGTAACGCTTCAATTTGTAGTGAAAAACCAATGCCGGGGCAAGCGTTTCCCTCAGGATGAAACTGGCCTAGGAGCTGGTCATATCGCCCCCCCTGCCCCAGTACCACCAGCCCAGCAGGAGAATTACTGGCAACTTCAAACACAATCCCCGTGTAGTAATCAAAGGTGCGAAGCAGAGTTAAATCTAGGGTGAGCCGCAGGGGTGGGTTGTCTAGAGAGGGGGGGTAACTATTCTGAAACAGTTCAACAAATGACTTCAAATTATTGACTGCATCTTGTTGGGCGCTGGTCAAGCCCAGACGGCCCAGACGGCGTAGCACATCCGCAGGCTGTCCCCGTAAATCCATGAGTAGGAGGGCACGCTCCCGCAGATCTGCCGTCATGGCCATCTGTTCCAGGGCTACCCGGTCTAACTGGGCGATCGCCTGACGCACCTGAGCCTGTAGGTGAGGGGGAAAGACGGACAGAAGCGACCGGGTCAGGCCTGCTTCGCCCAAAATCAGATGACAATCAGACAGTTCTAAATGATTCAAACTATCAGTCAGCAACAGCAAAACTTCGGCGTCTGCTGCCACCCCCGCGCCACCCAGTAGCTCTATCCCAGCTTGGTAAAACTCTTGCTGCCGCGTGGAGTTACGCTCCGTAGCCCGCCGAAAGACGTTGGCTGTGTAATAGAGCCTGAGCGGAAAAGCAGTTGGACTTATGCGGCTCACAACCGCCCTGGCAATAGAGGCTGTCAGTTCTGGGCGTAAGCCCAGGGCTTCTTCATCAGGTGCTTGCAGTTGCAGGACGGTGGCCCGATCAATTGCCCCTCCTGCCATCAGCGTATCCAGTCGTTCCAGGGTGGAAGTAATAATGCGGTGATAGCCCCACTGATGAAAAACCTGCTGTAAACGATCTTCAATCCAATATTTTTGTGCCACATCCAGAGGCAACAGGTCTCTAGCCCCTGTTGGAGGTTGATATACCATTACTTCTTTTTCCCGCCAAATAAACCAAATAGACCACCCCCCGGCTTGTCAGGTTTTTGAGCCGGAGGCGGAGGCGTGGTCGATTTGCCTGTAGCAGTTGCCTGAATCTTGGCTAATCGACGTTTTCCTTCCAGCGCGATCGCATTTTTCGAATCCTTCTCCAATGCTTTATTAAAATGGATTTTGGCCATTGTCGGTTGATTTTGCCGTAAATAGACAACCCCCAAAAGGGCATGGCACTGACTATTTTGAGGCTCAATCTGCAAGGCATCTCGCAGTTCTAAGATAGCTTGAGGATAGTTGTTCCGGGTAATATAGCCCTCGGCCCGACGGTAATATTGCATCACCAATGGCTCTGGCCGAGCAGAGGACGGAATCGGTTGCCCGGTCTTGGGCGGTGCAGGCATCCCCGTTGTGGGGTGCCCTGTGACGGGGGGCGCAGTTTGACTGGTGGCATAGGTGGGTTTCTTGGGTTCAGTTAAATGCAACTGGCCCTGACTTTCTTTCCGCATCAGATAAGCCAGGTTTAATTCACTGATTTCACCCGTAATGTCTAATACTTTGGTCAGATCCTGGTATTGTTCCTCAGCTAGTTGCTTCAGAGTCGAGCGATAAAACTGATCAATGTTGCTAACGGTCAGGAGTTGCACTGCCCGATCGCTAAGTTGGATCGTATCTTGTTGCTTTATGGCCTGTTGCCCCTTGAGCTTCAGCAACAGGGCATATTCGACACGCTCCTTCTCTTGAGATAACTTTTCCCAGGAAGGATTGACCAGTTTTGATAACAATTCACTGGCCTGCGCCTTATCGGTTTCACTGTCAGAGGCATGACTATCAGGATGTAAGCGGCGCGCCACTTTTAAGTAACTTTTGCGAATATCCTTTGCCTCCGCATCCACTGGAACCCCCAGTACAGCGTGGTGATCTTGAAAATCTAATTGAAACAACCCGCGCCCAATGTGAAAAGCCATGATGATTTAATTTGGCTATCTCTTAATTCTTCTAGTGTAATCTGGCGAATCCGGTTGAACTGTTGGATCAGGGTAATAAATCACACCCTGGTTAGTTCAGGGTCGTTCTCCTAAATTCAAGGCCAACTGGCCAGGGACGGCACCTGTTGCAGTGCTTTACTTAAGGAACCATGGAGAAGCCCGTTAGTGGCCAAAATACGCCCAGAGTCAAGTGCTAATGGGCCCTGATCGTAGGCTGTTACCTGCCCTCCCGCTTCTTCTACCAGCACAATTCCGGCTGCTATATCCCAGGTAGACAACCCCCGTTCCCAATAGCCATCAAAACGACCACAGGCCACATAGGCCAGATCGAGGGAAGCCGAGCCACTCCGCCGCACCCCCTGAGTCAAATGGGTTAAATGGCAAAACTCAGCATAGTTATTATCGTTAGTCTGACGACGGTCGTAGGCAAACCCGGTTACCAACAAACTTTTGCTCAAGTCTGAAGTGCCAGATACCTGAATAGGGCGGCGGTTACGGGTAGCCCCCAGGCCTCTAGCTGCGCGAAACAGCTCTTGCCGAAATGGATCATAAATGGCACCTATCTGAGGGTAACCCTGAATCAGTAACCCCACTGAAATGGTGGCAACCGGGTAAGCATGGGCATAGTTGGTGGTGCCATCCAGGGGGTCGATCGCCCACAGATATTGACTCGCCTGGTTACCCCAATTTCCCGTTTCTTCAGTCAAAATCTGGTGATCAGGGCAATGGCGCTTAATCACCTGCAAAACAGCTTGCTCTGCCGCTTTATCCGCTTCTGTGACCAGATCACCGGGTAGCCCTTTTTCTTCGATCGCCTCCAGGTTGCCCAAATAGTCTTGCAAAATGGGCGCAGCTGCCAGGACTGCTTCGCTAGCAACATCCAAAAGATTCTTAAGCTGGTCAACCGAGGGCAGCATAGATCTTGATTCCGTTCAACGCAGGGCCAGGAATAGGTTATGAGAGACAGACTACCGTAAAACGGTTATTCTTCATCAAGAGGAAGACCACGCCTTACCTTTCCTTTACCAAAATAACGCCCAAATTGCAGTTCATATACTTCATCTTCATCTTGGGTCTCCACCTCCAGATCAGAGCGAGGATAGGCGACACAGAGCAGTGCATAGCCTTGACGCTGAAGTTGGAGCGACAACCCCATTGCTTCTGGTTGATAGAGGTCGCCAGAAATCACCCGCACCGCACAAGTGGTACAGGCCCCATTGCGGCAGGAGAAGGGAAGATCGCCCCCCTGCGCCTCGACCGAATGCAGGATGTAGCGGTCTTCTGGCACCTGAACGGTATGCCAGGAGTTGGTGCGGCGATCGTGGATGCGAACAGTATAGCTATGAGTCATCAAAAATCCAAAATTCTGTTACCAGGGGTGAACGACTTCTGCTACCATAATACTTCTGTGATTGATTCGAGCGATCGCAGTAATAAAATTCTCTGGAGAGATGGCCGAGTGGTTGAAGGCGCAGCACTGGAAATGCTGTTTACTCGTAAGGGTAACGAGGGTTCGAATCCCTCTCTCTCCGTTGCAAAGCTGTGTTTACGGCTGCCATTAACCCCATTTTAGCTGGCCGCCCTTACAATTAAACGTCTAAAACTCCAGAACTGGCCAATCTGGCTGACGCACATAGCAGGTCATATCGGTGAATTGACGCACCTCAGCTCGTTTAACTTCAAAGGTCTGGGGTTCAGTCTCTAACCAATACTGATTTAACCCGGCAAGTCGATCGCCAAACCCTGCCTGTTCCTCTGGTGTTGGGGCTTTCCCGAAATATCCCAGGGTGATATGGGGGGTAAAATAGTATTGCTGCTCAATGCCTAATCCAATCACTGCGGGTTTTTGATAAATTGCCCGGCGTAGCTTGAGAATTCGATCGTAGCCCTCTTCATTGGTGGGTGCCAGACAGATGCCAAGCGCCCTGGTCATTACCATCAGACCCAACACCTGAAAGGGGATTGACTTGCCCTGGGTGAGGGGGTGGCATTCCTGAAACGTCTCAGCCAAATTAACTCGAAGTTGATGGTCAAAGTCGGGGCGTTGAGTGACCGCATCCGTATAGGCGCTATCCCAGATCAAGTCTGCCAGAGTTAAGTGGAAGCTATCAGGAGGTAAAGCAATGAAGTAATTGTCACCCAACTGGCTCATGATCTGTTGTTGATACTGGGCGATCTGTTGATAGAAGGTAGCATTTTCTCGGTCTTCTTGACCGGGCGGTGTAATCACCGTGAAGCCAGGAAAGGGTCTGGGGCGATAACCTGTTACAGGATCGCGGTCAAATTTGGGAGATTCCTGGATATGCTGCACCTGAGATTGCTGGGTTTCTGGCAAAATCAATCGAACTGCCCGATTAAGATAGGTTTGAAAGGTTTCGTCCAAGGTTCTACCGCCTCGCAATACAAGACACCAGTTGCCGTTGACAGGCCAGAATCTTCATTATGGCAGAACACCAGACAGTTCTTAGCAACTACGATCCCCAGGGTAATTTTGCAGCCCCCGGTATCGTGCGAGCAGGGCCCGCACTTGTCTGGGTCGGGTTAAATCAAGACACTGTATCTAGGAGAACGAGTTTGCCAGTTTACCTGTTTTGGGGAGATGACCAATTTGCCATGGAGCGAGCCGTGACTGCTCTACAGCAGCAGGTGCTAGACCCCGGCTGGAGCAGTTTTAATTACGACAAAATTCTACCTGACCAGCCTGATGCTGTGATACAAGCGCTCAACCAGGCGATGACTCCAGTGTTTGGGGCTGGTAGCCGCCTGGTTTGGTTGGCAGATACCCCCCTCTGCCAGCGGTGTCCTGACACGGTATTAACCGAGTTAGAGCGATCGCTGCCCGGTTTACCAGAGACCAGCGTCTTGCTGCTAACCACTACCAGTAAACCCGATGCCCGTCTGAAATCCACCAAACTGCTGCAGAAGTATGCTCAAGTTCGAGAGTTTTCTGCCATTCCCGGCTGGAAGACAGAGTTGATTGTGAAACAGGTGCAGCAGGCGGCCAGAGAGGTAGGGGTTAAACTCACGTCAGATGGCGTGGAATTGCTGGCAGAATCTGTTGGCAGCGATACCCGTAAGCTCTATACCGAGTTGGAAAAGTTGCAGTTATTTGCCGGTGCTCAAAAAATAACGCTGGATGCAACGACGATCGCAACCCTGGTCACGGCAACCACTCAAAATAGCCTCAAATTGGCTGCAGCGATTCGGCAGGGCCATGTGGGAGAAGCTCTAGATCAGGTCACAGATTTACTGCGTCGTAATGAACCTGCCCTGGTCATTGTCAAAACCCTGGTTGGGCAATTTCGCACCTGGTTGTGGGTCAAACTCATGATCGAGTCGGGAGAACGCAACGACCAGGCGATCGCCCAGGCTGCAGAGATTGGTAACCCCAAGCGTCTGTATTTTTTAAGAAAGGAGGTAGAGCCGCTTTCCCTCGATGCCTTGCTACAAGCCCTACCGATTTTGCTGGAGTTGGAATATCACTTGAAATATGGCGGTGATGAGTTGTCAACATTACAAACTAAGGTGATTGAGTTGTGCCAGGTTTGCCGCTAAGGATGCGGGATAAAAAGGACGGCAGTTCCTTTTTGAATTTTCCTATCCCCACTTTTGTAGGAAGCCATCTGTCCCAGGGTAAGCAAATACCCTTGCGAAGTGCAGGTTTTTTATGACCGAAATTCATGTGGTTGGGGTTGGCATGGAGGGGGCTGCTGGGTTAGCAGACCCAATTCGACGCCTGATCCATCAAGCGACCCTGTTGGTGGGGAGCGATCGTCATCTCAGTTACTTCCCAGACTATCAGGGCCACCGTTTGTTGCTGACTAATTTGAGTCAAGTCATTAACACCCTGCAACCCTATAGGGAGTCTTTAGAAAAAAGAACCTCAGCTTTAATTGTGATTCTCACTTCAGGGGATCCGCTCTTTTTTGGGTTGGGCCGCTTATTATTACAGGTGTTTTTGGCAGAGCAACTGGTATTTCACCCCCATCTCAGCTCGGTGCAACTGGCGTTTAGCCGAGTCAAATTGCCCTGGCAAGATGCAGCAGTGATCAGTGCCCACGGCCGATCTATGGATCAACTGATTCAGGCTTTGCAGCAGGGGACTGAAAAAATTGCGGTGCTGACCGATGGCCTCAATACCCCCCTGGCGATCGCCCAATTACTTCAATCTCTGGCATTGCCAGCCAGTTATCAGCTTTGGGTTTGTGAAAATTTAGGGGGAGCCGATGAACGAGTGCTGGGGCCATACTTAAGTGATGCCATCGACCTGTTAAGCCAGGAAACAATCGCACCCTTAAATGTGGTCGTGCTGCAACAAATCCCAGATCACTCCCTATCTTTTATGTTGAAGAACTTACCTCAATTTGGACTGGCCGATCAGCTATTTCTCAGCTTTCCTGATCGTCCCGGTCTGATGACCAAACGAGAAGTGCGGGTGCAAATTTTAAGTGAATTGGCGCTGCAACCGGGGCAAATTGTTTGGGATGTGGGAGCTGGTACTGGGTCTGTCTCGATCGAAATTGCCCGCCTCTGCCCAGATTCCACCATTTATGCGATCGAGAAAACTGCGATAGGAGTTGCCTTGATTCAACAGAATTGTCAACGGTTCCAGGTGGATAGTGTAATTTCCGTAACCGGTGCAGCCCCCGATGCACTGCACAATTTACCTGACCCCGATCGGGTTTTTGTTGGGGGAAGTGGCGGCAATTTACAGACTATCCTGGAGCTTTGTGCAGAGCGGCTCCTAACAGAGGGCGTCATGGTTCTAGCACTAGCCACCCTAGAACATACCAATGAAGCCCTGACCTGGCTTAAACAAACAGAGGAATGGCAGTCTCACCTGTTACAAGTGCAACTAGCCCGCTCTGTGGCGATCGGCCATTTAAGCCGCTGGCACCCCTTAAATCCTGTGACCTTATTGGTTCTACAAAAAAGGGGGACAAATCCCCCTAGAATGCTTTGACTACTTGTTTGGTTGGGGAGTCATCCGCAGGTAAGAACGGACTTCCTTAACCCCTTTCGGAAATTTTTGACGGGCTTCTTCGGTTGGGATAGAGGGGACAACCACACAGTCATCCCCATCCTTCCAATTCACAGGAGTAGCCACCTGATAGTTATCAGTCAGTTGCAGAGAGTCAATTACCCGCAAAATTTCTTCAAAATTGCGGCCCGTGCTAGGGGGGTAGGTGATGGTCAAGCGCAGTTTTTTCTGTGGATCAATGACAAACACAGTCCGTACGGTCACTTTTGCATTGGCATTGGGGTGAATCATGTCATACAGCTCAGACACAGACTTATCTGCATCCGCCAAAACCGGGTAGTTAACAGTAGTCCCCTGGGTTTCATTGATATCCCCAATCCAACCGCGGTGGGATTCTTCATCATCCACGCTAAGCGCAATGACCTTAGCATTACGCTTGTCAAATTCCGGTTTTAGCTTAGCCACTTCACCGAGTTCAGTGGTGCAAACTGGAGTGTAGTCTGCCGGGTGAGAAAATAAAACAACCCAACTATCCCCTGCCCAGTCATAGAAGTTGATATCTCCTTCACTGGACTTTTGAGTAAAGTTGGGAACGACATCGCCTAGATGAAGAACCATAACTACTTCCTATGTCACTAAGTTTTTTGATGCGGTACTTTGTGATCATGCCATGAGCCCTGTTTTTCCGGTCGGATTTTAAATTCTATTTATAGTTTTGCTGTCCCAGGGCACCAGGATGCTGCCGGACTCATCGAAAAATTGCGCTTTGTATAGAGTGCCCAGGTGGCCCACCAGTCGACACCGAATTGAAATTCGGGTCATATTTAGATCCGTTCAAACGGACTCAAAGAGCTGTGATGAGAAAGTTTCAGGCCATGTCAATCTTGCGGTGGTAGCCCTGCTAGAGGAAGCGCACCATTAATATCATGTCTAACTACTTAACGTTGTTGTTACAACAATTAACTTTTCTTTCTTTCAAATTTTGGGGCTCTGCTGAACACTAAAGAACAGACGATATTCCCCAGGCGATCGTGGTTTTGTTTTTCCACTCACTGATTCAAGCAATTCAGCCGTTGCTGCTGCCTCTGTGCTTTATTTCTGCATGGCTACTGGTGTTGGTTGTGATTTCGAGTACCTGGTCACTGGTGCGAGATGCCGCAAGGTGTAGCCATCAGATGCACCAAATTCCCTGTGCTAGATGTCGATTTTTTACCAATGACTATCGACTGAAATGTACAGTACACCCTGCGATCGCCCTGTCGGAGAATGCGATCGGCTGCCCTGATTACCTATCAGCAGATTATGCTTGCCCGATCAACAAGTAGCTAGGCCGCCAGTCTGCCTATTCAGCTCTGAATTTTATCCCCTTAAAACTGGAATCCCGCAAGGGAAGAGAAGCCGTGCCCTATGCTTGGCATCGGTACCGGAAGGACGTCACAACTGCCATGGCTGACAACGATCCTCATTTACCACTTCAATTGCAGCACCGTTTCACCCTTAGCGCGGTCAGTCGGGCAATGCGAGGGGTAATTTTTGAGTACGCCTTGATTTCCGCCATCATCGGGCTAAATCCCTTTCCCAACCTGTTTAGTTTTTCCCTGGTGCTGGTGGGTCTGGTCACTTTTAAGTTGATGCGAGATATTGGCAGTCAATGGGGCTATCCCAAAGGGCAAGATATTCTGGCGATCGCAGGTAACTTGTTTGGCGGCATTGGCGCTTTAGTTATGGCTTTTTTGGCCTGGATGACCCTGATCTTAATTGGGATTTACCTGCCGGTGGTTAAGGGCTTTGCCCTCTCCGCCGCCCTTTTTACTTTTACCTGGATGGTGGGGCAGGCCACTACCCAGTACTACGAGATTGGTCAGACAAAGGAGCCAAGATCTCTATCCCCCACGCCTGAGAAACCATTAGGAATTGCCAGCGGTTTTTTAGGAGTGGCTGGCAACCTCAAGCGACGCCGTTTTTTGTCGGGGGTGTTGGCTGGGGGGCTAGCTGTAGCGGGTTTTCGTGAGTTTGTCCGGATCAAAGAAGTGCAGCTACGACAGACAGAATTAGGTCAGTTAGCGCGCAGTTCTGAGGCCTTTGTGAATGATTATTTACAGCGGGCCTTTGACGCGGATAGGGTGAGTGCTGAGCAGTTGCAGGCGATTAATAACTCGGTTAAATTACTGCCTACCACTGTGCCCTATGACCGGGAGATGTCAAAGTTACTGATTCGCTGTAATCGGTTGGGTACGGAGCAATACCTGACAGGGACGATCGTCACAGACTACGATGGGGCGATCCAATCCCTATCCAGTTTTGATCCCAGGCTGGCTCAGTATCGCCAGATTGCCTCCTTTATCGGCCCGGAAGAGGCTACCACCACTCGCGAAGTGGTGGTACCAGAAGACCGCACTTCCTGGTTACCCCCAGACCCGCTACGGCAAAACCTAGACAAGGTGCAACGGGTTGTAGAAGGGGTTGGCGGTCAGGTGGTTGTGCTGAAATGGCTGAATCCAGTGTATTGGGGGTTTGTGCTCACCTCACCAGCGGGCAGCATTATTTCGTTTCGAGGCACCCAGCGCACCGATGAGTGGGTGCAAAATGCCTTAATTCAGCAAGTTTCCTATACCGAGCTGTCACCGTTTAAGTTTGAGGGGCAAGTCCATAGCGGTTTTGCTGCAATCTACGGGGCGATCGCCAAACAAGTGGTAGACGTGGCCCAACAACTCGACAAAACTCGTCCAGTCTACGTGACTGGCCATAGCTTAGGAGCTTCCCTGGCCATGCTGGCTGGCATGGACATTGCCCTACAGATTCCTGAACTGAAGCAGCAGTTGCGGGTCTATACCTACGCAGGCCCGCGGGTGGGGAATCCTGACTTTGCGGAGGCTCATAGCCGACTCGTACCCAATACGTATCGGGTGGTCAATTTGGCTGATGCCATACCGATGGCACCCCCGACGGCAACAGGTCAGCTGGTCTTTATCCATCCTGGTCAACTGTGGGGGTTTCTAAACTATACAGGGGACGCCATTCCCGGTCATTTTGTCAGCGTCTACCGCAATGCGATCGATAAAAGTCAGGAAACATTACGCGCTTAGGTGCATGATGAAAAAAATCCGGTTTAATCAAGGGCTCATGGCATCCATTCACCAGCTCTCTCTGGACGATTAGGCTGATTCACTGGGTCACAGTCTTGACCTGGCTTTTCTGTCTGGCTGGTATGAAGCGGCTATCAGAAGATGGGGAGCAACCGTTTATCCGAAATGTTTGACGAGGAGTGGCTCTAACCAGACTTGGATTTGATCTCGCCGAAAGATTTGAGCCCGTCGGCCATAGTCAAATCGCATCAAGCTGGGAAAACCATGTTTGTGAATGCATTCGCGTAACCAGGTGGCCACCCCCTGCCCCTGCTCTGCCGACATTGTTGTCTGAAATGGGCCATACATGAGGACGAGACCATTGTGGTTGTTTAAGGGCTCATCATGCTCAATTAATTGAGTCAGACTAGCTTGAATGGAATGAGTCAGGCTGGAGGATTTTGGCTCAGCCCACCCTTGACTAAGACGATAGGACTGAGTGCGACTGGATGATCGCCTGGACTGAGTAGAATTATTCTTTTGTGAAGAATCAGAACGGGCAGCGTAGCGACCACGTTGTTGAGGCATACAACTCCTTAATGAATAAAACAAAAAGTCAGAAACAATCCTCCTGAGCACCTCAGGCTAGGAGAGGAAAGCCCGACACCGAATCGTATTCAATCAAATTACCTTGAAGAGTCAAATACTTTTCTAACTAGATGATAACGAGTTTTGACGCTTTGCGACAATTTTTATCAAAAAAATCGCGCTGTCGCATTAAAACTGCTGCTGTTGGCGGCAGGTGACCGCATTTCTGCTTTGTGATCAAATGTTGCTGGTGACGCGATTCACAGGATACAGAATGCTTCTTTCTGTTAGCTTAAGCTTGATACGTGCATTTTTGACCAGGTGCGACTATGACTGTCTGTGAATATAGGGCAGGTTTAGAAGGAATTCCGGCAACTCAGTCCAGCATTAGCTTTGTGGACGGTCAGCGAGGAATTCTGGAATATCGGGGTATCCCCATTGAAGAATTGGCAGAAAAAAGTCATTTTCTCGAAACTGCCTACCTTCTGATCTGGGGCAACTTACCCAATAAAGATGAATTGGAGGAGTTTGAGTACGAAATCACCCATCATCGGCGCATTAAA
Source organism: Leptolyngbyaceae cyanobacterium (assembly GCA_046080785.1). Classification (GTDB taxonomy): domain Bacteria; phylum Cyanobacteriota; class Cyanobacteriia; order Leptolyngbyales; family Leptolyngbyaceae; genus JBJTUO01. Next base: position 14,670 of record JBJTUO010000037.1, read on the forward strand.
TATCGAATTCGGGACATGATGAAGTGTTTTCCGGAGAACGGGCACCCAATGGATGCACTGCAAGCCTGCGCCGGTGCCCTGGGATTGTTTTACTCCCGAAGAGCGTTAGACGATCCCAGTTACATTCGAGCGGCAGTTGTGCGGTTGCTGGCCAAAGTCCCAACGATGGTGGCAGCGTTTCAAATGATGCGAAAAGGGAATGACCCTGTTCAACCCAGAGACGATTTAGATTATGCCGCTAACTTTCTTTACATGCTCAATGAGCGGGAACCCGATCCACTGGAAGCCCGCATTTTTGACACATCTCTGATTCTACATGCAGAACACACGATTAATGCATCTACCTTCTCAGCAATGGTGACCGCATCTACCCTGACCGATCCCTACGCCGTAGTGGCCTCCGCAGTTGGTACGTTGGCGGGGCCTCTACACGGCGGAGCCAGCGAAGAAGTGATCGAAATGCTGGAAGAGATTGGCTCTGTTGAAAACGTGCGCCCCTATGTAGAAAAGTGTCTGGCTAGTAAGGCCAAAATTATGGGCTTTGGTCATCGGGTGTACAAAGTCAAAGACCCCCGTGCTACGATTTTGCAGCACATGGCTGAAAAATTGTTTGATAAGTACGGTCGGGATGACTATTACGATATCGCCGTCGAGTTAGAGCAGGTTGTGGCTGAAAAACTGGGCCACCGAGGGATTTATCCCAACGTGGACTTTTACTCTGGCCTGGTTTATCGCAAACTGGGTATTCCCACCGACCTGTTCACTCCTGCGTTTGCCATTTCTCGTACGGCTGGCTGGCTGGCCCACTGGAAAGAGCAGTTAAATGAAAATCGGATTTTCCGACCCACTCAGATTTATACGGGTACCCATAGTGCCCCCTACATTGCGATCGCCGATCGCTAAGGCGAAGGGGACTGGGGTGTGTTTTTCATTACATCTCCCTGTGATGGGTGACACCCCTCTTCCCTTCAAAGGCAACTCTTGTCAGTATTAGTTTGTGACGATTTTCAGGAACTCCAAGCCCTCTGAACTGAATGCCAGGGGGCTTCTTTCTGTTGTTTTCACCAGTCAGCCCCAACCCTTGATAGTGGTTGGAACCTAACCAAGAAGCCTGTCATGGCCCGCCATGTAGAGCATTAGATCCACTACCCGGCAAGAATAGCCCCACTCATTGTCATACCAGGAGACAACTTTAAAGAAATTGGAGTTTAACTCCATGCCAGCCCTGGCATCAAAGATGCTGGAGCGGGGGTCGGTGCGAAAATCCATTGAAACCACTTCTTCATCGGTATAGCCCAAGATTCCCTTTAAATCGCCTTCAGAAGCTGCTTTCATGGCGTCGCAGATAGCCTGGTAGCTGGTGGCTGTTTCGGTCTTAAGGGTAAGGTCTACCACTGAGACATCTGGAGTACCCACTCGAAAGGCCATCCCCGTAAGCTTGCCCTTGAGAGCAGGTAGCACCAGGGCAACCGCTTTGGCAGCTCCCGTGGAGGACGGAATAATATTTTGCGCCGCACCCCGACCGCCGCGCCAGTCTTTCTTGCTAGGGCCATCCACCGTGGGTTGGGTGGCGGTCATGGCATGAACGGTAGTCATCAACCCCTCTGCCAACCCGAAGTTGTCTTGTAAGACTTTAGCAACCGGTGCTAGGCAGTTAGTAGTGCAACTGGCATTAGAGACGATCGTATCTCTGGCAGGATCAAACTCGGTATGGTTGACGCCGACGACAAAGGTGCGGACTTTGTCAGGATCTTTTGTAGGCGCTGAGATAATTACCCGTTTTGCCCCCGCCTGAATGTGATTCATTGCACCGTCGTAAGTGGTAAACAGGCCAGTGGACTCTACCACATAATCAGCACCTAATGCTTTCCAGGGTAGCTCGGCTGGGTTACGAACAGCCGTACAGGGCACCAGTTTACCATCGACGACGATGCCTTCTGGGCTGGCTTCCACATTGCCCTGGTACAGGCCATGGGTGGAATCGTACTTAAACAGGTAGGCTAGGTTGTCAGGCGGCACCAAGTCATTAATGCCAACAAATTCAATGTCGGGATGCTTGATTCCGGCCCGCATCACGAGCCGTCCGATGCGGCCAAAGCCATTGATAGCAACTTTTAGTTGTGCCACGGTAAGCTCTCCTTGTCTGCTAGGAATACTCTGCAACGTCGCATTTCTATATCACCTTAAAGCCAGAAACCTGAAAGTCTTTCCCTTTAAGGTCTTTCTTTAGGTTCTCAGGACAGCCATTACCATGGGCAAACTAGCAGAGGTGAGTCAGAATGCCTGCCCAGATCCCCAGGATGTATTGAAACCCAGTCCTTAAAACCGATAATCCCGATCGCCTACCCACAGGGCAAGCGGCACCGCATTACCAGCCCCATCCAGCTTTACCTCCAGCACCATGGCTCTGGGGTTGCGGCTTTGAGTGCGTTGAATTGCCTGATTTAAGTAATCGCGCTGTTGTTCCGGCATGTAGTAGGCTTCCAGCCCATAGGTGATCTGCCAACCGTTGAACTGGCCCTTAATCGCAATCTGATTGGCGGTCAACTGAGTCGGACGATCGTGGCTGACTCTAACGGGTCGCCAGGGCTGGGGTGGGCGGGTCGGTTGGGGAGCAGTGGGAGCCTGTAGTACCACATAAACTGAACCAGATTGCCCATCTTTCAGGCTATCTCCCCCCGGTAAGGTGCGTAGAGTATCGACGCGAGAAATATCGTAGCCCAGGGATTGGGAATACCCCCTGAGCAGGTCATAGGGGTCAACGGGCATCGTTTGTAACACAACGGTCTTACCCGTTGCCAGGGTAGCGGCGTACTGGATGGGGATGAACAGGATGAGAGCAGTTTGTATCAGCAGGGGAACCCAGAGTCGCCAGGACGACAGCGATTGAGGGGGAGAAGGTAGATCCGGTGCATCAGGAACAACCGGCAGGGTCGGATTAATCGGCTGAGGGGATGTCATCAGGAGTCCTCCGATCGAGTAGGGGAAAGGATTGGGGTGTGGTCAGAGTGCATCCCCCGTTCAAACCGGAGGCCCACCAGAATCACGGCCAGACCACAGAGCAAAAAGACAACCGATTTCAGCAGTAGGCCGGTGTCATATTCCAGCATGCGGCTAATAATGCCCAACACCAACAACACCATGCCGCCCCAAAAGGTGCCCCGCTCGCCTAGAGCCAGCCCATCTCTGACCAGACCCAGGGCCAGCAAAAAGAGCTGCAGGTTAAATGCAACGATGGCAACTACTCCTACCTCTCGATGCCAGATAAAGAGCAGAGCTGAGACAATTAGACTGCCCCCGATCGTGCCACTATTCATCGAGCGTTCTCGCCACTGCCGCCAGTCAAAACTGGTCACCAAATGCAGCCAGCCCAGGATAGCCACCACCCCAAGGATGGCCGCATCCACCAGTGGTGACCACCCCCAGTTGTGCCAGGGGTTGGCGGGTGTTGTCCATTCTGCCCGCTGCCAGAAAACACGGAAGGCAAACACATAAAAGAGACCTGCTAAAAACCAGAGGGCTAAGCTGCGGCTAATCACCTGAAAGCGGGACAGGGTTGACTGGTATAGCTGGAGCCGATTCCAGGTTGGCCAGTGCTGCCAGATCCGTTCGTGGTAGGCCCAGAGCAAAGCTGGTGGCAGAATAAAGGCGATCGCTGCAACCCATCCTGTGGTCAGGTCTGCATTGCCCCAGAAGTAAAGGGGCCGGAGATTAAAGACCAGAGCCAGGGCAATGGCGACCGCACCGAGGCCAAAAATGACCTGTGATCGGCACCAGTAGGCCAGAGGCACAAACACCAGGCTGATGACTAAGGGCATATGCACAATCAACAAGTGACTGCCAGACCAATCTTGCCAGCTCCCAGAGCTCCAGGGAGCCCAGCCCGTCCAGTAGCCAATCTCGACCAAAATCAGCGCCAGCACACCCAGCAGGTTAAGCCGCAAGCTGTAGGCCATCAGCGCTACACCCAGCCCCCAGACCAGAAACAACTCATAAACCTGGCCGCTGCGATGGTACATCTGAGCCATGAAGCCCAGGTTAGCCCCTAGTAGCAGGGCACCCAAAAGTAACAGGCCCTGTCCCAGGCGTTGGTATCCCCTAAAACGCGATCGTTGCCACCCATAGAAACCCAGAGCCGTGACGCCAATCAAGCTTCCCAGTAAAAGAGCTGCCTTCAGGCCACGGGGCCACAACTGCCAATTCGCTGCGACAAAAGTGATGGCCCCCAGCCCTAACAAGACAGCCCCCAACCCAATTAAGATGGCGGTGAACCGATGGCTGGCATCTCGTTCTAAAGCACGGAATTGATAGCGGTTTGATAACTCTTCGTAGAGAGCCGCATCAATCAACCCCCCTTTCCACCAGGCTTCTGCCTCCTGGCGCAGTTGGCGACGAAACTTTTCTGAGACCATAGCTGGCCCCCCTATTGGAATCTATAATTCCCAGCATATCAGCAGCATTTTGGTTCACCAAAACCGATAAGACAGTCTTGCATCTGGCTGCTGACTGGCACGATGCTTCAACGAGACCGGGTGACGAACTTCAGGCAATCATCGCTACAATCTGCTGGCATAGAGGTCACTTAAGCAACGATCGCAAATCATGTGCCAACTGTTGGGAATGAATTGTAACGTCCCCACCGACATTTGTTTCTCCTTTGAGGGCTTTTGTGCCAGGGGGGGCAAAACCGATGAACATCGAGACGGATGGGGGATTGCCTTTTTTGAAGGGCGGGGCTGTCGCGTCTTTCTCGATGACAAGCCCTCAATTGCTTCACCGATCGCAGAGTTTATCAGACGCTACCCGATTCAGTCGATGAATGTGATTGCCCACATTCGCAAAGCAACGATCGGGGCAGTGGGCCTGGAAAACTGCCATCCCTTCCGGCGGGAGCTGTGGGGACGCTATTGGGTGTTTGCTCACAATGGGGATCTGCCTGGCTTTGAAACCGCTCCTGGAGATATCTACCGGCCTGTAGGTGCAACCGACAGCGAACAAGCCTTTTGCCTGATCTTAAACACGCTGAGATCGGCCTTTCCTGATCAAAAACCCGACATGCAAGAGTTGTATGCCTTACTGAAAACGGTGACAGGCCAGATTGCCCGATTTGGAACCTTTAACTACCTACTTTCTGACGGGCAGCACTTTTTTGCCCATTGCTCTACTCAGCTCTGCTACATCGTCCGTCAGGCCCCCTTTGCCGCTGCTCACCTGATCGACGAAGATGTCAGCGTCGATTTCCAGGAGTTAACAACGCCCAGCGATCGGGTGGCGGTGATTGCCACCACCCCCTTGACTGACAACGAGGTGTGGATCCCAATTCAACCCGGTGAGCTCCTGGTTTTTTATGACGGCCAACCCCACCCCATCCCCTGATTTAACTTGCCGCTACGAAAGCCTTCCAGGTCGAGGGTAACGTAGAGAAAGCCAAGGGATTTAAAGGCGCTAACCAGGGCTGGCAGATCGGTTGTCGCCACAAAGTTGGCAATTTGATCAGTGGGCAGCTCAATGCGGGCGGTGTCTCCTTCAGAGCGAACCCGCAGGGTCTTCAGCCCTGAGCGCCGCAAATAGACCTCAGCTCGACCGACCCGGTGTAATTTTTCTACAGTAATCATTTCTCCATAGGGAAAGCGGGAACTGAGACAGGGTTGAGCTGGTTTATCCCAACAAGAAAGGCCTAAATATCGGGCAATTTCTCGCACCTCTGCTTTAGTGACGCCCACCTCAGCCAGCGGAGATCGGGCACCCCGCTCTTTAGCCGCTTGAATGCCCGGTCGGTAATCTTGCAAGTCATCAGCATTGACGCCATCCACCACATAGGGATACCCCCGCTCTAGGGCGATCGGCTTCAGGGTGTCATGCAATTCACTCTTGCAGAAGTAGCAACGATTAACAGGATTGACTGCATAGTCAGGGTTTTCTAACTCATGGGTATCCACCAGCTCATGGGCAATCCCAATTTCAGCAGCCTGGTGACAGGCATCCTCCAGGTCTTCTGGTAATAGGGAAGGGGAGACAGCGGTGATGGCTAAAGCCCGATCGCCCAACACATCCCAGGCTACCTTTGCCACCAGAGTGCTATCAATGCCACCAGAGTAGGCAATCAGCGCCCGCTCCATTTCTGCAAAGATCTGGCTCAATGGTTCTAATTTCTGTAGGGCAGTCATGATCTGTCCAGGGGTTGAAATCCACTACCCATTATGAAAGAGAATTAAACATACTGCCTGACCAGGTGGGCCAGGGCGTCTAAGTCGATCGGCTTAGAAATATAATCAGACGCTCCAGCTTCTATACAGAGGTCCCGGTCTCCTTTCATCGCCATGGCCGTCTGAGCAATGATGGGAATCTCAGCGTAGCGGGGGTCTTTTCTCAACTGGCGAGTTAGGGTCAGCCCATCCACATCTGGCAGATTAATATCCATCAAAATCAGGGTGGGTTTAGCACGGGCCAATTCACTCCACATGTTATCCGCGTGTTTAGCCCAACTGATTTCATAACCCAGCTTGCTCAGGTAGGTCAGCAACAATTTAGCGTTGTTGGGGTGGTCTTCGACTAAGAGAATGCGATTGGATAAAGCCAGATTCTCCACTGGCAGATCTGGCTGTGCGATTCCCCTGGCTGCTGATCCCCTGGCTGCTGATTGGGAGTCAAAGGAATCTGATGGGGCAAAATTTTCCACTAAAGGCTGGCCAGCAGCTACCCCAGGGGCAGGCCGCAACGCAGTATGGGTCTCTGGATCTAAGGCAGGCGTGAGTTCTGGCAACACAATGGTGAAACAGGAGCCGTGACCGAGGGTAGACTGCACCTCGACCCAGCCTCCGTGCAATTCGGCCAGCTTTTGA
>JBJTUO010000038.1:0-24733 GCA_046080785.1 Leptolyngbyaceae cyanobacterium
AATAGATTTATTGTATCATTTTGCTTGTTTCGTTGGCATCAAGCCACACTCAACAAGCGCGGCTTTCATCCCGTCACCGAATCGCTCTTGAGTAAACACAATTCACGTTTTCGGTGCGGGGCTTCCCGCCGACTTAGCTAAAGCTATATCTTGGAAGCAGTAAATAATCTCGTTCCATCTGGTTTTCCTGTGGTGAAATAGCGATAGACTCTAGCAACTGCTTTCTCGCTTTCATGGTTGTCAACTGCCACCCTCATGTTTATTCTTAGACGGCAAGATGTTGAAATTTCTACAATTCAACATCCTCAAAGCAATCAAAAAATTCCAGTTTTAGCCTATCAGGGGCAAATTTTTCGTCTGTTGAACGTGTTTAGTGCCAGCCAGGAAGAAGAGGCAAAAGCACTCTGGCGCGATCTGACAGATCATCAAGGTAAAGCCTGCGTTTTACTGGAAGAGCCAGAACGTTTTAGCGTCTGGGGCAAGATTCGCTTAGACACGAGTCCGGATGTTCCCGCTGCAACAGGAAGTGAAACTGCTGTTATTAGGATTAAAGGGTGTCTGCTCATGCTGCAGGGCTTGTATGTTGATATTGAAGACTTGTTAGGCAATCGTCAGGCGGGGCTTTTCTTAAGAGAGTTAGCAGATATGTTCAAACTGTGGCAATTTCCCCAGGCTGATTCATCTAATGGCGTGCGACACTGGTTAACCGTAGATCCCTTAACGGTATCTCAATTGCCGCCCTGGCAAGAGCACCATCTCAACACCCTACTCCAGGAATTGCATCGTTTAGGAAAAGGCTACTTTGGGAATACAACCTTTGTCGGACGGGCGATCGATACCCTGCAAGACATGCCTGCATCGGAGCGGTCTCAGTTTCAGAAGTGGTTAAAGCAGTCGCCAATGGGTAAGCTTTGGCGTTAGTCGTTGGTCAGGTGCAACAGGTTGGCTGTCAAGTAGCCATTCTTAAAGAAATGTTCTTGATTTGCTCAATTCCCCTGGGTTTCGAGTACCATTCAGCGTTTGGTCAGGTATTTCTTAATCAAGAGACCTGTCAGCAACTGCTATCGCTCCTAGAGGAGATTGGGAGGCCCGTTCTTGGAAAAACAATCACGTTCCGGCTCAGGGTTGCCTGTGCAATACCTGGTTTTAATGGGAATTTGCTGGGCCGTGCTGGCGCTACTCTTTTTCCTGGTATTTAGTGTTCAGGTTCCTGGACAGAGTCGTCCAGACTGGTATATAAACATGACCACTGTATTTGAAGTTGTGGCCTTTCTTTGGGCTGCAATTTTGTGCTTTCGCAATTGGCGCAGCCCTCAAATCGTCAGTGGCCGATCAGTCTGGCTCCTGATTGGGTTGGGCATGCTTTCCTACTTTATCGGTGGCGTACTCTTTTCCTACTGGGAAACTGTACTCGGGATTGAACCGGATGTTTCTCCTGGGGATATTTTTTATGTCCTGACTTATATCTTTCTGATTTTGGGGATGGGCCTGGCGGTTTCCTCCCGGCGGCTTAACCTGGAGGTCTGGCAGTGGGGGGTTATAACGGTAATTGCGGCTCTGGGCATTCTCGTTGCCTGGTGGATCTCGGCCGGTGCCGGTACGACTTATGTGACCAGTGCTGAGACGGCTAATGTACCCGAATGGGCAAAATTTCTGGAAGCAACCCTGGCACCCCTGAAATCCTTTCTGGATTGGTTTTATGTGGTTAGTGACATTCTGTTACTAATCATCGCAGCCATGATGCTGCTTGCCTTTTGGGGAGGCCGATTTTCTCAATCCTGGCGCATGATTGCTGCGGCAGCGTTTTGTTTATACATTGCTGACATTTGGTTTAAGTATGCCACTTCCCGTCCAGGTACGACCTACGAAAGCGGCGGAGTCTTAGAGGTGTTTTGGATTTTCAGCGGCATCCTGTTTGGGATTGGAGCAGCGCTGGAATACGATCTTTCGAGCCGCTCCAGGAATCGGGGCATGGGGCGGAGACGTCCGATTACCTGACATCCTCCCGGATCCACCATTCGTTAACGATCGGCAAGAAAGCATTTCAATCGATCTAACCGCCTGTCAGGTTCAGACTAGAATGAGATTAGGGCTTCTCTTGCTGTTACTTGTTGGGTGGAATGACTCCTAGAAAACTTTCTCAGGCTGATAAGGCCACGATCATTGAGCTTTACCGGCAGCCCGGTGAGACTACATCGACTCTTGCCAATCGGTATGGAGTCAGTAACAGTACAATTAGTCGTCTGCTCAAAACCCACTACTCAGAAGCGGATTATGAGGCGCTGATTCAACAGAAGCGTCAGTTGCGTTCTACCCATGAAGAATTGGAGACCAATCTGGATGTCTTGCTCAGTCAGGCAGATGCCACCCCGCCAGAAGCAGGAGTGCAATTGTCTATTCCTGCCACATCTGAGTTACCCCCTCCAACCGAGCGACGATCTCGCAAGCGATCATCTGCCCCCACAATCAGCCCGATTGCCGAAGAAGCTCCTCTATCTGGCGTTTCAGGGCAGCCAATGGTGCCTACCCTGGCTATCAGCACTGCTGAGCCAGTCCTTGAATATGCCAAACCATCTTTAGAGGCAGGTGACGGGGTAGACAGTCTACTAGAAGATGCGTTTCTGGATCAGGATGAAGAGTTGGACGAAGAGGATCTGGAAGACGATGACTTTGATGCCGAAGAAGACTTTGAAGAAGATCTGGAAGAAGACGGTCTTGAAGCAGGCGATCTACTGGTTCCATCTGTCTTACAAGGGAAGCCATGGGTACAGGTTTTGCCATTTGCTGAGGCACCCTTACCCAAAACCTGCTATCTGGTTGTCGATCGTGCCGCTGAACTGATTGCGCGTCCGCTCAAAGATTTTGGTGATTTAGGACAAATTCCTGCGGAGGAAATTCAAGAAAAAACATTACCTGTTTTTGATAATCATCGAGTTGCGAAGCGATTTTCTAATCCACGCACCCATCGAGTTATTAAATTACCGGATGGAAGAATACTAGAGCGTACAACCGGCCATCTACAAGCAAAAGGTATTACTCGTCTCCTGATTGATGGTCAGGTCTATGCATTATAATTTGCCGTAATTCTAACTCCCAGTCACTCCAAAAACCATGAATCGATCTCCACTTAAGGAGATCGATTCACCCCCAGATTAGAGTCATTGACTAAGCATAAAGGCTAGTCCCGTCGTCTGGAATGTTTTCGATTGGGATCACCTTCAAAGGGGGTAACGCCTGTTTCAGGATACTGATCATCAGTGGGACCAAAGATACGAGACATTGCCCCAGACACGTATTGAATTGCATCATCTAAGAATTTCGGAACTTTCATAGTTCTCACCTCAAAAATAAGTTGAGTTTGCCTGAGCGAAGGTTGGGACTACATGGATAAAAAATTAATGAGCCGATATCGGCTTGATTGGTAGCCGTAACTCAGTGAGATCAATATCTACACCTTTATTATGGGGTTAATTTCTGACACCAACGGCCAGTTGCATTAATTGTTTAATTGAAATGTTACAGAACGTGATGTTTATTTGCTTGACTTTTTAGGGAACTACTTAACCCTCTTTCCCCTTTTCTAGTAGGCCGCAGGCTTTAAGCCCTCTCCCCAAGGAAAAAAACTTCAATTCCGATCTCCTTCTCCCCCTTCGGCTTCGCTCAGGGAACGGGAGAAAGGGGCGGGGGATGAGGGCAGGTTTGGTATTGACCCAAACTTGAGTAGTTCATTTAAGTCGGTCTTACAGTAATTTTTTTGCAAAATTAAAATACCCCCTGTCGAGGAAAGCTTACAGTTTATGGTTGTTTTGACTATAATTACTGTTGAGGAAAAGTTCATAGAGAAAATGGTTGGTTTAAATGTCATGGAAAATCAGGAGTTGGCCCTTACTGCCTCTGATTACAGCTTGCTGACAGATCTGTATCAATTAACCATGACTGCTTGTTATGTCGGCGAGGGGTTAGAACAGCATCAGGCTAGCTTTGAATTGTTTGTTCGACGATTACCTCCTGACTTTGGCTATCTGGTCGCGATGGGGCTGGCTCAAGCTGTAGATTATTTAACAAAATTGCAGTTTTCTGCGGCCCAGTGCCAAGCATTACAACAAACGGGGATCTTTGAGCAAGCCCCCGATAGCTTCTGGACGCTACTGTCTCAGGGCGTGTTTACTGGGAATGTTTGGGCTGTGCCAGAAGGGACGGTCGTGTTTGCGAACGAGCCGATCCTCCGGGTTGAAGCTCCCCTGTGGCAGGCTCAGATTGTAGAAACTTATTTGCTCAACACAATTAATTACCAGACCCTAATCGCTACCCGCACTGCCCGCATGCGAGATGTAGCAGGGCCAGAGGCAATATTGTTGGAGTTTGGTACCAGGCGAGCCTTTAGCCCGCAAGCCTCTCTATGGGCTGCCAGGGCTGCGATCGCCGCTGGGTTTAATGCCACTTCTAATGTGTTAGCGGCCCTTAAGCTGGGTCGGGTGCCCTCGGGAACAATGGCCCATTCGTTGGTCATGGCCTTAGCTGCAACAGAGGGCAGTGAAGACCAGGCATTTGCAGCTTTTCATCGTTACTTCCCCGGGGCGCCGCTGTTAATTGACACTTACGATACTCTGGCCGCCGCGCGCCATCTGGCCGAGCGCCGCAATCGAGGAGAAATAGGGCACCTGGCAGGGGTCAGAATTGACTCTGGAGACTTTGTATCTCTTTCCCAACAGGTCAGGCAACTGCTGCCAGATGTACCTATCTTTGCCAGTGGGGATCTGGATGAGTTTCGGATTCAAGCGTTACAGGAGGCAGGAGCCTGTATTGACGGCTATGGGATAGGGACTCAACTGGTAACTGGTACTCCTGTCAATGGGGTGTATAAGCTGGTTGAGATTGATCACATTCCTGTGGTCAAAACATCTCCCGGTAAGGCAACCTTGCCGGGACGCAAACAAATTTTCCGGGGCAGCGCTGGGGGTCAAGTTCACCACGATCGCTTGGGCTTAATGTCTGACAGCCCCAATCTGGATGAAGTTCCCTTACTGCGACTCGTGATGCAACAAGGACAAATTCTTCAGCCGGGGGAAACCTTGAGTGCGATCGCGGATCGAGCCGTTCAATCCCTCGCTTCCCTTCCCTCCCCTGTTCGCCAGATCCATCAGCCTGTGTCCCTGCCGGTTGAGCTATCCCAGCAACTGCAAGCACTGGTGGCACAAACCCAAGCCCCTGGTGGATCACCGATTAAACTACCTTAGAACCCACCATGCCTGACCCCACACTCCATGTCGCTCTTTTTGGCACCAGTGCCGACCCGCCTACGGTGGGGCACCAGACAATTTTACGATGGTTGGCTGACCGATTTGATCAGGTGGCTGTTTGGGCCTCGAATAACCCATTTAAGCTGCATCAAACACCGCTATTTCATCGCATTGCCATGCTGCAATTGCTAATTGACGAGCTGGGCAGGGCTAATCTCAACCTGTACCCGCAGTTAAGCCATGGCAGAACCATTCAGACCCTGGAAAGTGCCTATCAAATCTGGCCCAATGGCCAGTTCACCTTGGTGATTGGCTCAGATTTGATTGCCCAACTGCCTGACTGGTACCGCATCGATCGAGTCTTAAGTCAGGTAGCCCTGCTGATCATTCCCCGACCAGGTTACCCAATTCAAGAAATACAGCTTCAACAATTGAGACAACGGGGTGCCACCCTAGCGATCGCCGGTCTGATTGGCTTAGATACCTCCTCTACAATTTATCGGGAGCAGCATGACTGTGAGGAGTTGCCTCCCGCTGTAGCAGCCTATATTCACCGAGAACATTTATACCTATGGCAGGCAGAATCTCGAAAAAAACAGCCCGTTCAGTAGACCAGGATCAGTTGGCTGATTTTAAGGTGGGCGTGGATAACGTAATTTTCTCCGTTGATACAGAGCAAAATCGCCTGTTGGTATTGCTGGTGATGCGGCAGGAAGACCCACTCCTGGGCCACTGGTGCTTACCGGGCACCCTGATGCGCTGCGGTGAATCCCTTGAAGATGCAGCCTACCGCATTTTGTCTGAAAAAATCCGGGTTTGTAATCTCTATCTGGAACAGCTATATACCTTTGGTGGGCCTAACCGCGACCCACGGGAGGCCCCAGATAGCTTTGGTCTGCGTTATCTCTCTGTCAGTTATTTCGCCCTGGTGCGCTTTGCAGAGGCGGAGTTAATCGCCGATCCGGTCAGTGGCATCGCCTGGTACCCTTTAAATCAAGTACCAGCTTTAGCCTTTGATCACAATCAAATCCTGGAATATGGCCACCGACGACTTAAGAATAAGCTGGAGTACAGCCCTGTTGCTTTTGAAGTGCTGCCAGAATTGTTTACCCTGAATGACCTATACCAGTTTTACACCTCAGTTCTAGGTGAGCTATTTTCAGACTATTCCAACTTTCGATCGCGGTTATTAAAGCTGGGGTTTCTGGAAGATACAGGGGTCAAGGTGACCCGTGGGGCTGGCCGCCCCGCTAGCCTCTATCGCTTTGATGCCAACGCTTTTGCGCCGTACAAAGACCGACCCATGGTGTTTATTTGATGAAACTTGCGATCGCCCAGCTCAACCCTACCGTTGGTGACTTGAAAGGCAATGCCCAGGCGATTCTCACTGCGGCCCAATCAGCAGTGGTTACTGGTGCTCAACTATTACTGACACCAGAAATGTCGCTCTGCGGCTATCCCCCCCGCGACCTGTTGTTGCGTCCTGGTTTTGTGGCAGCGATGGCAGAAACCCTAGCCCAACTGGCTCAAAGCCTGCCGCCCCACCTGACAACTCTTGTCGGTGTAGCTCAGGTCAATCTAGAAGCAAGCCAGACCGGGGGCAAACCCCTGTTTAATAGTGTGGCCTTACTCCAGACCGGTCAGGTGCAGCAGGTTTTTCATAAACGATTGCTGCCGACCTATGATGTGTTTGATGAAGACCGCTATTTTGAGCCAGGGAACCAGCCTAATCACTTCTACCTCCCCCAGGCAAATGGTGCGCCTCCCCTGCATATTGGGGTCACGATCTGCGAAGATCTATGGAATGATGAGCAGTTTTGGGGCAAGCGCATCTACGAGATTAACCCCTTTGCAGAGCTGGCCGAATTAGGCGTGGATCTGGTGATTAATTTATCTGCCTCTCCCTTTACGGCCCAGAAACAGACATTACGGGAAGCCATCCTCCACCATAGCGCAGCTCGTTTTTCTCTGCCCATCCTGTATGTCAACCAGGTGGGGGGAAACGATGACCTGATCTTTGATGGCAATAGTGTGGCGTTTAATCGTCAGGGAGTGCTGATTGGCCGGGCCAGAGGGTTTCAGACTGACCTAATGCTGTTGGAGTATGAGCCCGTAAAGCAGGATGTAATTCCCTGTGAGCCAACAACGATCGCGCCCTTGCCTGCTAGGGATGTGGCTCAAATCTGGTCTGCCCTGGTGTTAGGGGTACGGGATTATGCCCATAAATCTGGGTTTTCTAAGGCGGTGCTGGGCCTCAGTGGGGGGATTGACTCCTCCCTGGTGGCAGCTATTGCAGCCGCAGCTTTAGGCCCAGAACAGGTTTTGGGTGTGCTGATGCCATCGCCCTATAGCTCAGACCACTCGATCAAAGATGCGCTGGCGCTGGCGAGAAATTTAGGCATTCAGACCCAGACGTTGCCCATCGGAGATTTGATGCAGGGCTATGATCTCACCCTGGCGCAGTTGTTTGCTGGCACCAAACCGGATATTACTGAAGAAAATATTCAGTCTCGCATCCGGGGTAATTTACTAATGGCAGTTTCCAACAAATTGGGCCATCTGCTGCTCTCTACGGGCAATAAATCAGAGATGGCGGTGGGCTACTGCACCCTCTACGGTGATATGAATGGGGGCTTGGCGGTGATTGCCGATGTCCCTAAAACGAAAGTGTATGAACTCTGCCACTGGCTGAATCAGGAGTTACTGGTAAACCGGCCAGCCTTTCCCTTTGTGCCACTTTCATCCACAGCACTGATCCCGCAGGATGTATTGACCAAAGCCCCCAGTGCAGAATTAAAACCGGGACAGACGGATCAGGACTCCCTACCGCCCTACGAAATTTTGGATGATATCTTGCTGCGGCTGATTCAACAGGGGCAGACCCCTGAGCAGATTGAGGCGGCAGGCCATGAGCCGGATAGGATTCGGCGAGTAGCCCGGCTGGTTGCACGGGCTGAATTTAAGCGGCGACAGGCCCCCCCCGTCCTCAAAGTAACGGATCGGGCCTTTGGCATGGGTTGGCGCATGCCGATCGCCAGCCATTGGGGCTAGATACAGTCAAGCCGAGGGGATTGATGTGGCCCAGGAATTGTTGCAGCAGGCGGGGCTGCTGACCTTGCTTTGATTTTTCTCTAATGGGATCAGTCATCGGCATAATGGGGAAATTCAGTTATCTACCAACTTGCACCACAAGGATTAGATCATGATGCAGACTGCTTGCGTACCCCCACCCCGGCTCGATCGCTGCGATCGCCAGGAAGTCTGGGCCTATTACAATCGGGCCTGGGGTCTAGAAAATCAATTATGGCAAAGCCTGGTCGGGGATGACCCCTTCTATTTCAATCCTGACCCATTACGAAATCTACTGATTTTTTACCTGGGGCATTCCGCTGTTTTTTACATCAATAAGCTGATTCAGGTTGAACTGCTTCAAGAACGGTTGGATCCGGTCTATGAAGTATTATTTGCCGTGGGGGTTGACCCAGAGAAGCCCGATGAAATTGCAGGCAAGTTTGCCCAACTGTGCAGTGCCGGAGTGGCATCGGTCTGGCAATATCGCCAAACCGTCTATCGTTGCATTGCCGATCTGATCCACCACACTGAGTTTGGGTCGCCTGTGACCCCCAACCATCCCCTCTGGGCCTTGATGATGGCGATCGAACATCAATATATCCATATCGAGACCTCCTCTGTGCTGATCCGTCAATTGCCTGTGGAATGGGTCAGCCGTCCTGCTGGTTGGGAATATCTGCCAGACAATGGGTACACGCACCTGAACCAAATGATTCCCGTTGTGGGGGGCACTGTGCATTTGGGGAAACCTGAGGATTCCCCTACCTATGGTTGGGATATTGACTATGGAGATCGCACCATTGGGGTAGAACCCTTTCTGGTGAGCAAATACCTGATTACAAATCGGGAATTTCTGGAGTTTGTCAAGGCAGAGGGCTACGATAATCCAGCCTACTGGTCTGCCGCCGCATGGCAATGGAAAACCCAGCACAGGGTTAAGCATCCCAAATTCTGGATTACCGATCGGCACGCACCGGAAAGGTATCGCTATCGAGCCCTGTTTGATGTGGTAGATATGCCCTTCAACTACCCAGTTGAGGTCAATTATTATGAGGCGATCGCCTACTGTCGCTGGTACAACGAGCGGACAGGACACAATACCCGACTGATGAGCGAAGCTGAATGGCAGTGGGCGGCCTCTGGCTTACAGCGGCATTCCCACCCTGTGCGGCACTATAACCTCGACTGTCAGTGGGGGTCTCCCCATGCCGTCGGGGCGATCGACACCGCCCACAACGAGAATGGTGTCTATGATTTGCGGGGTAACGTCTGGGAGT
The DNA here is from genome assembly GCA_046080785.1 of Leptolyngbyaceae cyanobacterium. Taxonomy (GTDB): domain Bacteria; phylum Cyanobacteriota; class Cyanobacteriia; order Leptolyngbyales; family Leptolyngbyaceae; genus JBJTUO01. The sequence continues at coordinate 9,590 of JBJTUO010000038.1, forward strand.
GGTTGAGCGATCATTTAACGCCCCTGGCCGGTTATGCCCCCCATCCCCTGTATCAAGACTACTCCGCCTCCTATTTTGATGCCCAACACCAAATGATGGCTGGAGGGTCTTGGGCTACCTGTGGCACCGAAGCGCTGCCCAGCTATCGCAACTGGTTCCGCCCCTATTTCTATCAACATGCTGGTTTTCGGCTGGCCCAAGGAAGCTGACCATGGGGATTTTGCCTCAGGTCTATGCCTATGTCATCAGCCATGGCGATCAGTTTTTTCTGGCATTTCAACAGCATTTGTTGCTGGTGGCCGTCCCCCTGGGCATCGGCTTGGGCTGCGGGCTGCCCCTGGGCCTCCTGAGTGCCCGATCGGGGCTGCTGTCCCTCCTGGTGATCAACGGCTTCAATGCCCTGCGGGTCATTCCCAGTCTGGCGGTGTTGTTTGTTACGATTCCCTATCTGGGCTTGAGTTTTCAGGCAGCGGTCGTTGCCCTCACCTTGCTGGTCATGCCACCTATTTTGATCAGTACCGATGTCGCCTTTCGCAGCATTGCCGCCGAGACGATCGAGGCTGCCCTGGCGATGGGGATGTCTCAACAGCAGGTGTTATGGCAAGTAGAAGTTCCCCTGGCCTTGCCCCCCATCGTGGCTGGGATTAAAACCGCAACGGTAGAAGTGATTGCCAGTGCTACATTGGCTGCGTTTATCGGTGCGGGGGGATTGGGTTCCTTTATTGTTTTGGGGTTTGCCCTCTACGATCCGGCTATTTTGTTGGTCGGGGCAATACCAGTAGCGATCCTGGCCGTGGTCGCAGAAGCCAGCCTCAGTCTGCTACAGCGGTGGGTGACACCCAGAGATTAATCGCCCGTGCCTTGCCTCTATGCTGCTTACCCGGTTGCGTAACCCATTCCAGCAGCAACAGCCCGCTATTGATCAACAAGGCCAGAGTGGCGACCGCGATCGCGCCGGCCCAAATTTTGTCATACCGCCCACGGGCAATGCCGTCAAATAGCAATACACCCAACCCGCCGGCCCCAAACTTTGCCCCAATCGTAGCGATGCCAATCTCAACAATCGCCGCAAGACGCAGGCCTGCCAGAAACATCGGCAGTACCAGCGGGAATTGCACCTGCCACCACCGTTGCCAAGGATTCATCCCCATCCCCTGAGCCGCCTCCAAAATGGGCGGGTCAATTTGCTGTAACCCAACAGTTAAACTACGGACTAATATCACCTGGGTATATAAGACCATCGCCACAATCACCGAGTTGGCGGTCAACCCCAAAAACGGTACCAGCAGGATAATTAGGGCCAGACTGGGCACTGTATAAAGCACTCCCAGTACAGCCAGCACCGGCGTCGCTAACCAGCGGTAGTGGGTGATCAACAAAGCGATCGGCAGTGCCAACAGAACCGCAATCGACAGCGCCAATCCCGTCATTTGCAAGTGTTGCAGCAGTAAAACCCCTACGGTGGCAGGTTGATTCAGAATAAAGTTCATGGAGTAGCCCCTGTCTGGCAAGCTAAATCACGGATCTGGTTGAGCGAGAGAACCCCGACGATCGCCCCCTCCTGAAGCACGGTGAGTTGAGACTTGCCCGTAGAAAGCAGCAACGAAAGGGCCTGTCGTAAATTATCTTGCCCGTCGATCGTTACTTGACTTGCTGGTTGGTTGACCGGTGAGCGGGTCATCACCGTTGCAACCCGTAACAGACTGAGTTGACGCAGAATGTCATGAGCGCCAACCAAATCGCGCACAAACCTATTTGCCGGACGACTTAAAATCTCGAGTGGTCTGCCAGTCTGAACAATACCACCATCTTGCATGATCATGATCTGATCTGCTAGCCGGAGTGCCTCCTCAATATCGTGGGAGACAAATAAAATGGTTTTACTAAAATGCCGTTGTAATCGTAGGATTTCTTCCTGTAAATTGCTGCGGGTAATCGCATCAAGGGCACCAAACGGCTCATCCATTAACAAGACTCCAGGATTTCCCGCCAGGGCACGGGCTAACCCCACCCGTTGCTGTTGACCGCCAGAGAGTTGTAAAGGGTAGCGATCGCGAAAGTCTGAAACGGGTAAATCGACTAGGGCCAGCAATGATTCCACCTGTTGCTGAATTTTTTTCCGCGACCACCCCAGCAGCTTGGGAACAACGGCAATATTTTGAGCCACGGTCATGTGGGGAAACAGCCCGCCCTGCTGAATCACATAGCCAATCTGCAGGCGGAGATGGGTCACCTGCATTTGACTGATATTCTTCTGATTCAAATAAATTTTGCCGCTCGTCGGTTCATACAGGCGGTTTACCAACTTCAGTAAGGTGGTTTTGCCACACCCCGACGGCCCCAGAATCACCAGAATCTGCCCCGGCTGCACCGTAAAACTGCAATCATTGACTGCCGGACGGGGCATTCCACGAAACCGTAGCGATACTTGCTCAAACCAAATTTCACTCATGCTGAGTATCAGCCGTCTTAAAAAATTATTGTACTGCTGCAATCAAAAAGGCGAGCTGGTGGTCGCTCGCCTTTTTCGGCATACTGTCCATACAAGAATTGTTTCAGGTCGCGTTTAACGGTTGCTCGACTCCCAGTTCAAATCGATGAAAAGACCTAAGGCTGCTCAAGCCAGTCATAGATTTGATCTAACTGTTCTAACGTGATTAAGCCGTACTGCCAGAGAATCATGGGTAATGGACCCGGATCTTGCTCTCGATGACGCAGGGCGATCGCGATCGATGCTGCTGATAATGACAGTTCTTCTTGCAGAAACCGAATTAAACTTGGGTATGTTGTGGATGCCAATTGAATTCACCTCCCTAAAGACACCAGATGTAGTTTGAGCAGTTATTGACTAAGCGGAAATGTAAAATCACTGCCTCAAGAAGTAACTGCTCCTGACCCACTATTTTGAAGGATTTTGAACGCTAGACAGGCGGCAAGTGAAAAAGACCCCCCTGTATCTGCCCATGTTGCACATTGTCCATGTTGCACATGGTTACAGCTATAGTAGCGCCAGGGCTTCTGAATATAGCGTTAAGATAATACTTCAAAATCCCGCTCTTTGAGCAGGTTACCCCATATTCGCTTCCAAAAATTATGGCAATCTGAGAAGAACTGTAAAGAGTACCATCCTGCCGACACCGATCCCCTTGCTTCGGCATCATTTCATCCAATATCGCACTCTTCCAGAACCCTGGCATATCCGTTGAACATCAAGCAAGATCCACAAGTCAAGGAGTTTTCGACATGCTGACTGACCGTCCTTACGATGTTGTTCTTTATGGAGCCAGCGGCTTTGTCGGCAAACTGACCGTGCAGTACTTTGCTAGCCAGGTTTCGTCCCATCAGGTGCGTTGGGCGATCGCAGGGCGTAACCGCCAAAAGTTGGAGGCTGTGAAGGCGCAATTAGGTGCGGCTGTTGAATCCGTAGACGTGTTGGTTGCGGACAGTCGAGACCAGGGTGCTGTGGATGCCATGGTGAAGCAAACCCGTGTGCTGTTGAATACGGCAGGCCCCTTTGCCCTCTACGGCACCCCGATCGTGGATGCCTGTGTTCGTTTAAGCACCCATTATGTTGATATTACCGGCGAGACTCCCTGGGTGAAGGATCTCATCGATATCTATCACGAGCAAGCCATGGCTAACGGTACCCGGGTCATTCCCTTCTGTGGGTTTGATTCAGTCCCCTCCGATCTCGGCGCCTACTTGCTTGTTCGCCATATGGAGCAAGTGTTGGGAATTCCATGCACAAAGGTGAATGCTTATTTTCAGATGTATGGTGGGTTTAATGGCGGTACCCTGGCATCAGCCTTCAATCTCTACGACTCGGGTCAAGTCAGTCGGGTGGCAGACCCTTTTCTGCTTAACCCGATTGGGGAACATTCCCAGCAGGAGCTTGAACTCAACCGGGATCCAGCACTTCCCTACTACGATCGGGACACAGAAACCTGGGTTGGCCCCTTTTTCATGGGCCCAGTCAATACCAGAGTCGTGCGTCGAAGTGCTGGCCTATTTGCCCAATGGCAGCAACCCTACGGCCCAGATTTTACCTACCAGGAATACCTCAAGTTTGATCCCCCCCTGGCCTGGCTGCAGGCAACTGGTGTGACTGCCGGTCTGGCTTTATTTGCAGGTGCAATCCAACACCCTTCTGTGCGTTCGCTGTTGCAACCCTTACTCCCACAACCCGGCAGCGGCCCCTCGGAGCAAACCAGGGCAGCAGGGTGGTTTCGCTGTGAGCTGGTGGGACGTTCGATCGATGGCCATAGGGTGCAGGGGCTGATCTGTGATCAGGGGGATCCGGGAAATCGTGCCACGGTTAAGTTTGTCTGTGAGGCGGCTTTGAGTTTGGTTTTCAATACAGACTCTTTGCCCGGTGGACAACAACGGGGCGGCATCCTGACCCCAGCCACAGGTCTTGGAGACATACTCGCAGAACGGCTGCGTCAACAAGGGATGATCATCAAAGTTAGTAGGGCTACAGAAGAGGTCTGTTCTGGAAATTTTGATACCGACGATCGACCTGATGGGCTCTATAGGTAAGCCAACTAAACCCCAAATTGGCGAGCTTAAGCTGTCGCAGGGCACCATGAGGATCAGAAAGATGAGTTTTGGGGAGTTGTTGTCCCATTTCCTTTAAAACCAGACCTAACGGTATATTGATCTCGTCCTGGAGGTTGAGACAACGGGCAAAGAAAGGCCCGTAGGCTGAAATCAGAGAACCAACGCCGCCCCGTGCTTGCCCCCAACCGATGTAATAAATGCCCTTGTAGTCGTCCAAAAAGCAACTGCCGTAGCATTTAACGATCGCCCCTTCAACACGCTGAAGGGCGGGCGGCAAAAACGGATAGGAAACATGAAAGCCGGTGGCACAGACAATTAAATTAAATGCTTCACAACTGCCATCGACAAATTCAACAATATCCCCTCTAAGCTGCCGTACCCCTGGTTTAGGTTGAATTCGCCCATGTTTAATGTAATAGGGCACTTCGTTATTGAGGGTAGGGTGCTTCTCAAAAATACGGTGGGCGGGTTTAGCCAGACCGTAGTCTTCGTGCTTACCAAACGTTAGACGGATGATGCTGGAGGCGAGCAGGCGCTGCAGCCATTCTGGCATCCAGCCCTGAATTAAATCAGTAATTGGCGTTCCGACGAAGGTTTTGGGCAGAAACCAAACCGATTCTCGCAAACTCAAGACTGACTTGGCCCCAACCCGAGCAGCCTCTGCAGCAATATCACAGGCTGAATTACCGCCACCAATCACCAGTACTCGTTTGCCACGGAGTTGATCGGGGTGTTTGTAATCTTTGGAATGAATCATTTCTCCCGTAAACTTGCCCTCAAACGGTGGAAAGCGTCGATCCCAGTGATGCCCGTTACAGAGTAATACCCCTTTATAAATTCGCTCTTCCCCATTGGTAAAGATCACTTGCCATTGATTGTTTGCGACGGGGCGCACTTTTAGAACAGCACAGTTGAGTTCGATCGAGGGGCGTAAATTAAAGTGATCGGCAAATGTATTGAGATAATCCCGCATTTGAGCTGCGCTGGGAAAATCGGGGTAATCCGCCGGCATGGGGAAGTGGGTAAACTCGGTCACCTTGCGCGATGAGATAATGTGTGCCGTTTGGTACACACCGTGATACCAGTTACCACCAATTTGATCACTGGCATCTATCTGATCATAGGCAATTCCGGCTGTTTGAAGCGCCTGAGCCATCCCCAATCCTACAAACCCGGCACCCACAATTAAGTGCCGATCGGTTCGGTCAATTATCTGGGGAACTATCCTGGAGCGATCGCTCTGTACCACGACTCATCCTTTGTTTTAACCTGTGATGTATCCAGTCTAGAAGCCAGGGCGCAAAACGTTTGAGGAGATGGGCGGTGTAGGCAATCCGATCCGGAAAAACATGCAGTTGATTGCGTTCAACCCCCTGGAGCGTGCGATGCATTACCACCCGTGGATCGGTAATTAAGGCATCCGGGATCCCCTCAAACGCTTGTGCCAGAGTGCCATAGCGTTTCGCTTGCAAAATCGGGGTGCGACTGAAAAACGGATAGACTGCTGTTACCCGAACCTTGTAGGGGCTTACTTCAGTCAACAACCCTTCACTGAAGCCCCGTAAACCAAACTTGCTAGTAGAATAGTGCGTCAGCCCAGCAGTTGCGACCCAACCTGCCGTCGATGAAATATTAACAATATGTCCTGATCGGCGGGCAATCATAGGGGCGACAAATAGGCTACTCAATCGCATGGGGGCAAGCAAGTTAATATTGATCAGCCGTTCCCATTGCTCCCAGGGGACTTCGTCCATTTGCCCAACCATAGCGATTCCGGCATTGTTGATCAAAATATCAACGGGAATGTTCAGTGCCTGCACCTGTTGATAAAGTAGGTCGCACCCATTCGCTGTTGATAGATCTGCCACCAGACAAGCCAGCACCTCTCCCGTTGCCTTATCTGGCTGAGTCGCGGCTAACTGCCCCAACTTGACTGCATCTAGATCGGTCAGAATCAGCCGACTCCCAGCCCTAAGTAACTGGCGAGTCAGCTCTTGTCCGAAGCCACCCGTTGCTCCTGTGAGGAGAACAACGGCGTCTTTTAACTGAGTCATGGCAATTCCCTTAGTGCCCAGGCAAGAAATCGCTCCGTGTAGTATAGAGCAAGCTGATTGCTAACACCATTAAAGACGGCATCAAAGGCATGTTCTGCCCAGGGGATTTCTAGAAAAATAGCCTGATTACCTTCCGCCTTTAGCTTTTCATAAAGTTGCCTGCCAAACTTGGGGCGCACAATGTGATCGCGCCCTGGGTAAACAAACAGAGATGGAGGCAATTGGGATTGAACATAATTAATGGGTGAGGCCGCTTGATAAAGCTGCGGCACTTGATCAGGGCTCCCTCCTAGCAAGGCTTCCAGGATAGCACGGGTATTGATCGGGTCTGGTACGGGAGGTTCATAGTAACCTTTCAGCAGATTAGTCGGGCCATAGTAGTTCACCACAGCTCGGATGGGCAGAGGGCACTGCCTATAGGCTGCCAATAAGGCTAGGTGCGCTCCTGCCGATCGGCCCAGCAAAGCAAGACGGTGGTCATCGACTTCAAGCACTTCCGCCTGGGTTTGAATGAAAGACAACGCTGTGAGTACATCTTCAATCTGCGCCGGGTATCGAAATTGCGGGGTATGGCGATAATCTATGGCTACCACCGTATAGCCCTGGCCAGCCATATAGCGGCTAAAGGTTTCATCATTAGCAGGGGTGCCAGTTTGCCAAGCTCCCCCATAAATGATGACGATCGTCGGATGTCGTCCAACATCAGAGGGTCTGTAAAGATTGAGCGTCAAATTTACCCCATCGACGGTAGCAAATAGAATGCCGCGCTCAATCCGTACTGCTGGGATCCTAATGCCCCGAAAAGCATCTACCCAGATAAATGGATGCAGCCGCATCGACTGGGAAATGGCAGGAAATGCCGTTAGCACCGATTGTCCAAATTCAGCTGTCATCGCAGTTGCAATGCGAGCATTGGTAAGAGGAAACTGCACCAGGGGCAGCAGACTCAACAGCAGCCCCAACAGGCTCAGGGCCATGGGATAAACCCACCCCGACTGGAGTTGCAACACCGTAAGCAGCAGGGCGAGAGCATTCACCGTTATTAACCAGGGGCTTACTTCCGGTGCCCCCACCCCCAGAGGGAGGAAAAAAGAAGTAGGTGCCGGAATAACAATCCACAGGCTGAAAAAACAGCCCAAAATACTCAAAATCCAGGGAACCCCAAGGGAAGATAGAAACGCCATCAGGAGCAATGCTAGATTGTGCCGCCAGAGTTTAGGAGCCCAAATCAGATCGCCAGGTCAAAAATGTTGGCACTCTGGGGATGGTCGTAGCGGGCTCCTTGCTCTGGATTTATTCGATTCCCTCGATCCGGTCTTCTACCTCCTGGTAGAGTTGGCGCAAGCGATCGAGGTTTTCTTCACTGGTTTCCCAGTAACCCCGACCATTTGCTTCTAGCAGGGTGGTCACCATCTTGCGGAACGAATTAGGGTTGAGGTTCATCAACCGCTGGCACATTTCCTCATCCTTAAAGAAGGTGGTGTTGCTGTCTTCATAAACCCAGTTATCCACCGCATTGGCTGTGGCAGACCAGCCCATCGTATTCACCAGTCGTTTCGACAATTCGCGCACCCCCTCGTAGCCGTGGGAGAGCATACCCTCATACCACTTGGGATTCAGCAGTTTGGTGCGGGCATCTAAACGCACAGTTTCTGACAGGGTACGGATTTGAGCATTGGCGGTGGTGGTATCAGCCATATAGGCTGTGGGCAGTTGGCCGTCATTCCGCAAGCGCGCCACAATCTTGGTGGGATCGGAGTCGTAATAGTGAGAGACATCTGTCAAGGAAATTTCAGAAGAATCAAGATTCTGAAACGTGACCTCTGCGGTTTTTAGGCTGGCTTCAAACAGGGCTTGATTTTGCTCCATGATGCCAGGATTGTCGGATGAGAAGGCAAAGGACTTACGGGCCAGATACATCTCCTGCAACTCAGACTCTTGCTCCCAGGTGCCATTTTCAACCGCCAGGTTGATGTTGGAAGAGTAGGAACCAGAGGCATTGGAAAAGACCCGCGTGGCAGCCTGCCGCAGCTCAATCCCCAAGCCCTTGGCCTGTTGCAAGGCGTGCTTCCGAACGAAGTTCATTTCCGTTGGCTCGTCGGCTTCGGCAGCCATTTTAACGGCTCGATCCAACAGCGCCATCTGGTTAATAAACAAATCGCGAAACACACCGGAGCAGTTAATCACGACATCAATCCGGGGCCGCCCAAGCTCTGACAGGGGAATCAGTTCCAGCTTATTCACCCGACCGAGGGAGTCTGGTTGGGGTTGCACACCCAGCATCCAAAGAATTTGGGCCAGCGACTCGCCGTAGGTCTTGATGTTGTCAGTGCCCCACAAGACACAGGCGATCGTCTCAGGGTAACGACCGCCATTCTCAGCCTGTTGCCTGCCCAACAAGCGATCGACCACCACCTTCGCTGACTTCACTGCCGCGGCTGTGGGAATTGCCTGGGGATCAAGGGCATGGATATTTTTACCTGTGGGCAACACATCCGGATTACGGATTGGGTCACCGCCAGGGCCGGGTTGGATGTATTGGCCCTCTAGCGCCAACAACAGGGCACCCAGCTCATTATCTGCCACTACCTGTTTCAGGCAAAACTGGAGGTATTCAAATAACGGCTTGAGGGCATCTTCATCTACCAGGGTATAGCCAGCGCCATGGAGGGCTTCCACCCAGGGTTCTTTTTTGCCGCCAAAGTTAAACAGGTTGCCAAACATGGACGTTCTAGAAACCCGTCCTTCCTGGTCGATTTGGGCGTGAACCATTGCAGAAACCGCAGCCCGCACCGACTGGTTGATCTCATTGAGTAATTGCACATCATCCAGGATGCCCCGATCGCTGTTTTGATAAATCTGTTCTAAGTCGCGACTGAGGCTGTTGGCAATAATCCGCTGTAGGCTGAAAATGCCATCTTCTTCCCGATCAAGGCCAGCAATGTTGACCAATGTGGCGATGGCCTCCTCTACACTGGGGGGTTTGCCAATCACATGGAGACCACAGGGTAACAGGCGGGACTCAATTTCCATCAGTTTGATGTAAACCCGACCGACGATTTCATCGCGCTCCTGGGGAGAAAGATCCCTGGCGTCTGCGTCGGGCAAGGCCACATCCTGATCCAAGTTGACCATGCGGCACTTGTCCATGATGGTATTGGTGATGGATTCTCCCCGGCCTGTATCCTTGAGGGTCTGATAGGAGGCAATTAACTCGCTCAGTTCCTTCAAGCCCTTGTATAGACCAGCGTTTTCAGCCGGTGGGGTAAGGTAACTGATGGTTTCAGCGTAGCTGCGTCGCTTGGCGATCGTCGCCTCAGAAGGGTTATTGGCCGCGTAGTAGTAAAGATTGGGGATGGTGCCAATCAAACTGTCAGGAAAGCACTCTCCAGAAAGGCCCATTTGCTTGCCGGGCATAAATTCTAGGGATCCATGGGTGCCAAAGTGCAGCACAGCATCCGCCTGCCAGATCTTCTCCAGATAGGTGTAGTAGGCGGCAAAACCATGGTGGGGGCTGGCGGAGCGGGAGAATAGCAACCGCATGGGGTCGCCTTCATAGCCAAAGGTAGGCTGAACCCCGATGAAGACATTGCCAAAGGCCTTGCCGTAGATCAAGAGATTTTGCCCATCGGTGTTTAAGTGCCCCGGTGGCTCGCCCCAGGAAGGAATGAGCCGGTCGTAATAGGGCGTCAGTTGCTCATACTCTGACACCGGCATCTGGTAAGCGATATTAAGATTGGGGCTGTTGTACTGAGCTTGCGCATCATGCAGCACTTCCAGCATTAATTTTTCAGGAGATTCCGGCAATGCTGGAATGTCGTAGCCATTTTGTTTGAGCGACTCCATCACTTTATAAATGGAGCCAAACACATCCAGATAAGCCGCCGTACCCACATTCCCTTTATCGGGTGGGAAGCTGAACACCGTGATGGCTAGACGCTTATGGAGGCGGGGTTTGCGCCGCAGGTTAGCCCACTTCATCGCCCGTTGGGCGATTGCTTCTACCCGGTCTTGCAGGGCAATGGCCTTGCCTGTAGCCCCATCCCGCCCGGAGAGAATAATGGGTTCGATCGCGCCATCCAGTTCTGGCAGGGCAATTTGTAAGGCCACTTGAATTGGATGAAGGCCCAATTCACTGTCTTGCCATTCTTCTGTGGTTTGGAACACCAGGGGAAGCGCCACCATGTAGGGGCGGTTTAGTCGTCCCAAGGACTCGATCGCCTTGGGGTGGTCTTGACGGGCGGGGCCACCCACCAGGGCAAACCCAGTCAAAGAAACCACCACATCAACGATGGGCTTAGACTCCGTGCTGCCGTCATTTTTGCTCAGCGGGTCGTAAAAGAAGGCATCGACGGGTTTGGAGAAGTCCAGGCCACCGGCAAACACAGGAATCACCCGTGCCCCCATGCTTTCCAATTCTTGGATCATCGCGACGTAGTGGGCATCGTCTCCTGTGACCAGGTGTGTCCGTTGCAGCACTAGGCCGATCGTGGGAGCCAGCGGATCTTTCATCTCTACCGGAATATCCCGCCGGGAGTTAAACCAGTTGAGGTACTCTTTCAGATCCTCAAACATGGTGGTTGCCATTGGGTGCCAAATGCCCATATCGGGATAGGTAACTGGCTCTTGATAGTCGATATCCGAGTCTTTATCATTCCGAAGCACGTAGCGATCGGTCAACATCAGCAGGAAGTTTTCCAGGTTTTCCTGTGACCCCCCCAGCCAGTATTGAAAACTGAGCATGAAGTTACGGGCGTCCTGAGCCTTTTCCACCGGCAGGTATTTCAACACCTGGGGCAGAGTGCGCAGCAACTTCAACATGGCATCCTGGAAGCCAGCCCCAGAGCTTTCTTTCCGCTTTTTCATAAATTTGGAAATCATGCTCTTGGACTGCCCAATCTGAGACAGGGAAAAACTACCCATTTTATTTAGGCGCATCACCTGGGGCATGGAAGGAAAGACGACCGCTACATCTAGGCGATCGCGATGGGGCTCTACCGCCGCCACCACTTGATCTGCCAAGTCTTCCAAAAAAATCAATGAGGCAATGAAGACATTGGCTTCTGCCACATCCCGCTTAAAGTCCTCATAGTTTTCAGGGCTGCGAAGTTCTTCAATTAAATAGCCGCTGATTTCAAACGCAATATTAGGGTTGGTTTGATTAATGGCTCGAACAGCCGATGAAAGAGCGCCTTGATATTGCGGCTCTAACACGACATAGACCACCTTGACAAGTTTACGGTTGCCCAAGTCCTGGGGGGCAACGTGCCGGACGGTGGGCTTGACGTGAGTGAACATGGCTTTTTTGCTCCTCTGCCGCTGCATTTCATGACTGTTTGTATCAGAAAACAGTCCAAAATTGGGCGTTTCAGCCGCTAACCGACACAATTTGATAAAAAAAACTGAAGAATTGTTTACAAAAGTTGGCAAATCAACGGTGTAATACTCTTTTGATTTGTTTGCAAAACTTTACCTTCCGGCGACTGAGGCGATTAAAGCACTCTGGTTAACTCTCAGAGTAGCCCCTCGAAGACAACCCAATGTTTTTGGGGGAGCAAGATTTCTTGCTCGGTAGTTGGGTAGAAGCGGTAATTGAAAGCCTTTTCCGTGCCTGGACATTATAGCAACTACTCCGTGAATGGTGCAATTGTACCTGCTGGTCTGCGACTGCCGCTCCTATCCCTCCCCATGCCTAAAGGCAGGGGTTACCCGGAGGTTTTTCGATGAGTTGAATTGACTTCAATCACTTGCTTTTCTGCGGCTTTTGATTGATCTAGTAGCAGAGGCAGTAGGTGACTTTGCTCGACTGGTTGTCTTTGTACTGCTCGCAGGGGCTGATTTCGCCTGGGTTGTAGTACTGGATTTGCGAGTACGACTAGCACTGCCAGTAGACCTGGTAGAGGCTGAGCCATTCGATTCCGTGGATTTGTCAGGCAGATCAGCAACTACGAGTTCTGCGTCTTGTTTGATCGTCGATGTACGCCCACTCTTAGCTTGTGCATTTGCTGCTTTTTTATCTTTGGCAGCCTGACGCTTACCAGATGGCACATAGTTTTTCAGGGTCGTTGCACTGATGTTGATCCCTTGTTTGCCCAGTAAATCGGCTAAATCCTGATAACTGTATCCTTTCGCGAGTGCGGCTTGAACCGATTCTCGTAGATGACCCATTGACTCTCGCAACGACAATTCTTCTTTGGGTTTTTCCGGTAAAGTTGATAGGAAACTGCCTGCGCTTTCAACTACATCCCTACTGACTGCAGCCGATTTAGATCGGCCTTTAACTGCTGTTGCCATTTTTATACGATTAGTGATGAATGCAAGATAATTTAATTCTACGTGCTAAGTCGTAAAAAGTAACCATAGATGTAACCATAAATGTTGAATCTGATGAATGGGGCAAATATCTCCGCAGGGGTTTTCTTTACTATGTACTTACAGAACGCTTTTGCCTTCAAGCAGTGTCTCTTGTTCACCCTGTTCAATCTGGAATAGTTTTTCTGGAATTTCCGGGTGATCTGGCTCAGATGCCTTTGCTCGCAGTCAAAGTTAAACGCCTCTTTGTTACTATTATCTAGTGATGGATTTCGGGCAGCGGTTTCACTCTCAATCAAAGGTTCAGGCCAGTGCCCCTGGCCGGGTTAATTTATTGGGTGATCATACAGATTACAACGAGGGCTTTGTATTGCCGACCGCAACTTCTCAAAGGACGATTGTTGAATTAGGGGAAAGTCCTGATTGCTGGCACCACTTTTACTCTGAGAATTTGCAGCAGCAAGTACAATTCAAGCTAACAAGTTCAGTACCTGTAGGATTTGCTCGTTACTGTTTTGGTTGTCTTAAAGTCCTGGAGCAACACAATATTGCGATTCCTTTCCTGAATGGATGGATTTATTCTACTGTGCCGATCGGATCTGGGTTATCCAGTAGTGCTGCTTTAGAGATTGCGTTACTCCGATCGCTGAGATCGCTGCTCAACCTTAACCTGGATGATGTGCAGATTGCTCAATTGGGTCAGCAGGCCGAAATTCAATACGCTGGGGTAGCCTGCGGCATTATGGATCAAATGGCTGCCAGTCTGGCTGATACTGACCATTTACTGTTTCTCGACACTCGTACCCTCGATCGCCAAATGCTACCGCTCCCATCCGGGGCAGAGATTTTGGTGCTGGATAGTGGCATTCGTCGCGCTCTGTCAACCAGTGGCTATAACCAGCGCCGTGCTGAATCTGAGGCGGCGGCGCAACAATTGGGCGTGCCGGCTCTCCGAGATGTGGTAGATCTACAGCAACTCGATGGGCTGCCAGGGCTTTTACAAAAACGAGCTCGCCATGTGGTGACTGAAAATCATCGGGTGCTGGCAGCGAAAGCAGGTGTATCTGCTCAGCAATTTGGGGCGTTGATGAATGCGTCCCATGCCAGTCTGCGAGATGATTATGAGGTTTCGGTGCCCGACCTCGATCACCTGGTTGATCTGCTGCAAAATACCAATGGCGTATTTGGAGCACGGTTAACGGGAGCTGGTTTTGGCGGGGCCTGTGTGGCTCTGGTAGAAAAGGGCAGGGCAAATGCGATCGCAGGGTCGGTTCTATCTGTCTATAACCAATCCGGTAGAATTGGGAAACAACTGGTTCCGGCATAGGGGTAGACTATGGGCGATGTACAGACCAAGCTACGCACTGATACCTGGGTTCCCGCTTCATGGGATGAATATATGCAGGCGATCGAAGACCCTTCCTCTGAGCCTGGGAGAGGCTACTATTATCAGGGACACATGAGGCTTGAGATGCTGCCCGTTGGCCATGACCACTCAGAAGATGATGGTACACTTTCCCTTGCGGTCAATCTGTTTGGTATCGCAAAGGGGATTCCTCTCAAAATCCTGCCAAACTGTAGTTACCGTAAAGAAGCTGTAGGAGAGTGTCAACCCGATGGGTCTTACTATATTGGCGACCGGGCACAGGTGATTCCACGGGGAACTACTGTTATTGATCTGAACCGATTTCCTGCCCCTGACTTAGTCATTGAGGTCGCAAGCACAACGCTGCTGGATGACATCGGGATCAAACGGGCCTTGTATGAGGAGCTGGGCGTAACAGAATACTGGGTGGTAGATGTACAGAATACCCAAATTTTTGCCTATGCCATTGCGGATCAGGGCAGTGAACGGATTCAGGTATCCCAGGTTTTACCGGGGCTGGCGATCGCGACTTTAGAGGAAGCTCTGCAACGCAGCCGAGAAATGGATCAATCCCAGGTGGGAGCCTGGTTGTTAAACCAATTTCAGCAAAAGGAAGATTGATCCTTCCTAGCACTGGTACCCGATTTGTCTAGATCTTGCAGGGACATTACATTCAACACCCTGAAGTTTTTTATGTGGCGGTTATCTTTGACAATAGTCCGGACAGTTTTTCTAGAGAAAAATCGGTTAAGTACTGTCCGTTCGCTCATTTTTGAGGAGTGAGAAGGAATTAAGTCTTGCGGGGCTTGAGATGTAGTTGATAGAGAGATTCTGGTAGTTTCATCAGTGCAA
>JBJTUO010000039.1:0-6053 GCA_046080785.1 Leptolyngbyaceae cyanobacterium
ATAAGCATCTGTTGAATTAGGCTTGTAACTTAAGGTGGAAAAAATCCACCCTCAAGAATGGCTGAAACCATTATGGGCTATAGTCATTTCCCCATGAGACTTCCTGCCTTAAAATATAGGTTCTAAATTACTAAGTAGGTAGGCACAATTAAACCTACAACGACTTCCAATCACCGCAAGGGCCTGAGGTAAAGCCATTTTATATTTAATTCAACCCGCCTATTTATAGGCTATTCAATTAATGTTTTTTGGATTACATCCTAACATTAACAGGTAGTGAGACATTGGGAAAAAACCGGTATGAAGAACTTCGTCATTCATGCTAAACAAGAAAACATTTTCAAAGTAATTGCAGGCAAAGCTTTTAAACTCTTGACCAGTTTTACAATTAACATGACCAATTTTTGAGGCTTTAGATGCATATTTTTGCGACTCTAAGCTAGGCATACCCAAAATGACCACTCCTTGCGTTTTCAAGCTGCGCAAAATATTGAACATAAAAGTATGTTCTTGGTCTTTTTCAATATGTTCCAAAACATCAAGAGCAAACACTCCAGAATATAAGCTAGACATTGGACTATCTAGAATGTCCTTTGCTTCAAAAGTCATATTAGATTGTCTAATCCGAGAATTACAGCTCTCAATATATGGCAGATAAAAATCTACGCCATGTAAGTGGTTCACATTCTGAGCGACAATTGATGCGCCAAATCCTTCCTGGCAGCCAACTTCAAGAACATTATCAAAACCATCAAACATTTTCGCAACAAACTTGTAGCGAGCCAAGGTAAAGAGTAACAATTTAGGGTCTTCATACAAGATTCGAGTCGTATTTTCACCCAAAGAAAATTTATCGCAATTGATGTCACTCTCAAGTGATGATAAATATCTGTCCTTAGCATCACTTGAGCTTACACTACCAGCAAACAGTTCCATCAGTAATTATCTCCTTGAAAAAAGAATGGTTTTTTGAGATTGCCAAAAAAATCGTGCACAGCTTCATAAATTTCTTGACTCTCTCTGATGTCAACAGTGGCAACATCAAGAGAGAAATATCCACAAAGGAGACCAGGTAGGAAATTACCTGGCACACTCAAGACAACGGTCGCTCCTTGTTTGTTTATGAAATGTAACTTTACACTATCTTTTTGCTCGTTGAGCAAGACCTTATCTACATTGCTTGCACACCCTTTAACTAAAAGAGCCTGAATATGATCAAAGCTCAATATCTTCATGACTTGACTTCCGTCAGTTTTAAGATATTGGACAAACTGTGAATCAAGATAACACTGTGAATATTTGTAGAGTGGGGAATCATACCAGGTCATGATTTCAAAAGACTCAGATTCGGCATCTTTCAGATAAACCGAAATACCTGCTAGTAGACCTGATATTGCTTCTGGATGAGGATAATAGGCTGCTTCGCGAATCCTACCTGGTTGAGCCGAATCTGAACAAAAATAAGCTAGGGGTTGCCCCTTCAAGGAAACCAGGGTGGGTTTAAAGAAGTACCATGTACTACTTGCATTAGTTGTCAACCACTTCCAGTTTTCATTGCTCCTGTAGGCACTACAGGATACAAGCCTTGCAGTATTTTTATAGATATTACTCAAATCATGCAGATGGGCAGATGTCGGAGTCTCAAGGCTCACGTCCGACATCTCATTAACCCTTTTGATATCAACAACAAGTTTTCCCTTAGCTAGACATGGATAGAATCCAAATCTACCGTAGAAACCCTCTATACCCTGCAAGTACAAGACCTGTGCATTTTCCCGCCTAGCAAGATCTTCCACACCTTGCAACAACTTTCTCCCTAAGCCCTGGCCTTGGAAATTCGGATGCACCGCCAGGGGGCCTACGGTAGCCGCTGAAATCGTTCCACCTAGAAAATCGATTATTCTCCAACCTACGATGGCAACAGCAACAACCTTTTGAAGGTAACGAATTATTACATAGTGACTATGAGAAGCTTCGTTGTTATTAAAAAATCCAAATCTTGTATTGTTAGAGTAGACCTGGTCGGAGAATGCCCTATCTAACAAATCTAAAATTTCTCCCTGAGTATCCGGATCAAGGCGATTAGAGTACTCTACACTAATCATAGTAAGAACTCTCGTTTGAGCATTTTGGCGGCAAACTCAAGTTCTGTAAGTCCTGTTGGTGGATGCACATAAAACTCTAATAACCGATGGGGACAAAACTTTTCGACCATTGGAAGCTCAAGATCTGAAAAAGTCTTGTTTTTCATAATCCCATCATACCGTGGATCATGCCATGGTAAACCCCTTGCTGGCATTTGGTTGACTGGATTAAAGTGGGGGTGTAGATGTAAGGGTTCCCAGGTTTTTCTGATAGGAATCCCTTCACTTTGCAAAGCAAGTAATTTTTTATCAAGGTGCTCTATTTCTGTATTGACCCTGATTAAAACTGCATAGAAAACACCTACTTCATGCTCTCGTACAGAAACCACTTCTAAAGCAGGTGATACATCCTTGAGTAATTCTGTTAGGAACTGTGCATTTTGTATTCTTTGACTGTTGTGACAGTCGAGCTTCCGAAGACCTACTTGACCCAAAGCTCCCGCAAATTCAGTCATCCGATAGTTATAACTAAGCTCAAAATCTCCGAATGATCGAAGGCGGTAAATTTTATCTTTGATTTCTTCATTGTCAGTACAAATAATACCCCCATCTCCTACACTTAGAGATTTTCTCTGATGTAAGCTGAATGCTGATAAAGCACCAAAAGTCCCGATTTTTTTACCATCAACTGATGCACCGTGAGCATGAGAAGCATCCTCAATTAAGGGAATACCGTATTTTTGTGCAATTGCTTGTAACTCACGAATTTTTGATGGATAACCAAACATATGTACGACTATGATAGCTTTAGTATGTTCAGTTATTTTTTCTTCAAGCTTTTGAGGATCCATCCCGAAAGATTCAGGCTCGATATCACAGAAAACCGGAACTGCATTTTGCATTAAAATACAGGACGCAGTTGATATCCAAGAGTAAGGTGTGACAATGACTTCATCACCAACGCCGATATCTAAAGCGGCTAGTGCTAAATGCAATCCTTGGGTAGCATTTCCAAGCCCAACTGCAAATTTCGTGCCAATGTAAGTCGAAAACTGCTCCTCAAAGCATTTAACTTCTTTTGCTGCAAACAGTTGATTTGATCTAATAACTTTTTCTACAGCAGCATACTCTTCCTGACCATATTGAGGCCATGAAGGCCATGTAATAGATGTACTCATAGTCATCATTCAATTAAAAAACATTGGCAGCAATACAGGAATAATTCACATGTCGAAAGTTTAAGACCAGTTGGTTTTCATTTAAAAACTCCTCCAGTGCTTGACGGGCTCCACTGTGATGACCGTAATCATCAATTATTAAGCATCCGCCTTTTTCAATTTTCCAAAAGAGTTTATCAAGGATGACTTTGGTTGGTAAATACCAATCCATATCAAGACGTAAAATAGAGATAGAATTAAATCTATCTGCATCAAAAGAATCATTTACTTCCTCTTTAAATAGAGTCACATTATCATAAATCCTGCGAACATTTTGGGAAACTTCTTGATAGCTGGATTCAGCCCATTTATGGCCACCCTGCGTTTCCAAGAGAAATCGCTCTTGCATGTTGTTCCCCCATATGTCAGTTTCATTTTCCCCAGGAATTGGATGGCCTTCAAAGGTATCAACCCCGACTATAAAATTTTTAGCATTTAACTGTTTTAGGCAGTGAGCAACTAATTCTAAACCGCCTCCTTGCCATACTCCAAATTCACAAATCGCTCCATTCATCCCTTTTTTTACACAGTAACGTGTAGTCAAATAGAGATCATATAGAGCCTCAGGGGAAAGCATTGTTCTTGACTTAACAAGTTCATATATGTGAATG
The DNA here is from genome assembly GCA_046080785.1 of Leptolyngbyaceae cyanobacterium. Classification (GTDB taxonomy): domain Bacteria; phylum Cyanobacteriota; class Cyanobacteriia; order Leptolyngbyales; family Leptolyngbyaceae; genus JBJTUO01. Next base: position 3,913 of record JBJTUO010000039.1, read on the forward strand.
AATTCTGGTTCAACAACCTTGAAAAAAGCATTAACGTGGTTTTGCTGTTGTTTATTTTGAAAGTCGATAACAGACATTAGAAAGCCTCAATAAATTGAACTGATCAAAAAGGAACTTAGCCTTTTCATGGATGAATTTTTCATTCATATGATGCGTTACGGCTAGCGCCTAAAACATCCTACAGCGGGTACATTATTTAATTGCAAATCCCTAAGTATGATCATCTCTCCGTTGGAGAAGGTTTCGGGGCTAAAACTATATTGAACTCAACCAGGGAAGATTTTGACACTTGGAACTCAAATGTATATCCCCCTCTTTAAAGTTTTCTAGACAATCCACTAAACGCCGGAAAGAGGACATTAGCTAAATTAAAACTTGATGCAATCTTTACATGAAAGAAGGACTTCAGCCTTCAAAGGTCGATTAGTTTATATTTTGAGATGCTATTTCCATCCAAAAATCAGGAGAGCCAAACAGAATCTGTATCCAGTATTCTTCGAGGTTAAAACCCCATTTTCCTATCCCCCCCTCAAAGGAGTACTCTAAACTAGACTTTCAACTAAGAGATACTAAGCAACGTCCTCTCACGTCGCCACCTCGCATTTGCCCGATCGCCTCATTAATTTGCTCCAAGCCAAATTCATCTGTAATCAGTTCTCTCAGCTTGATCCGCTCTAAGCGAAACAAATTATGATACCGGGGAATATCGAGATGGGGGCAACAATCTCCACCATGGGAACCAGTTAGTATCTTACCAAAATGGAGCGGTAGGGAATAAATACTAATCTCCTTACCTTTGCGGGGCACCCCCACCAGTACGACCCGTCCCTCAGCCTTGGTTAACTGATAGCCCATCTCAATAATCGAGGGTTGCCCAGTGTTGTCAATAAACACATCCAGGCCGGCATCACCCACGATTTCAGTAATCTTGGCCTTAGCATCGGTTTGGGAACTGTTAATCAGGTGGGTTGCCCCCATTTCCGCCGCCAGTTGCAAACGAGTGTCATACAGATCCACTGCAATAATGGGGTAGGCATTGACCAGAGCCGCTGCCTGCACAATATTCAGGCCAATCCCTCCGGCTCCAAACACCACTACCGACTCGCCCATCTTGAGTTTGGCGTTGTTTTCCACCACGCCAAAGCCAGTGGTTACGGCACAGCCAAACAGGGCCGCCACCTGTAAATCACTATCAGATGGAATGGGCGTGCAACGGTTTTCAGACACAATGGCGTATTCATTAAAGGTGGTGATCCAGCCTGCATTCACCGTCCGCCCTTCCCAGCGATAGGTGGGGGGAGCCGCCTCAATTCCCAACCCCTTGCGCCAGTGCAACACTACCACATCGTCGGGCTTAACATGGCGCACCCCCGGCCCTACTGCCATCACTGTCCCCGATGCTTCATGACCCAGTAGGTGGGGCAGAAACCGGTCTGGGCCCTTAGCCCCATCGATCTCTCCCAGTTGGGAGCCGCAGATACCCGTATAGTGAATCTTTACCAGTACCTGGCCTACCTCCAGTTGTTGTGGGAGTTCGATCTCCGCCACCACCAGGGGGTGGCGTTGCTCCACCAGAATGGCGGCTTTCATGGTTTTAGGAATCATAAAGATAAGATTGGCTAATATTGAACTAATAAAAGAGATAGGGATTAGGAAACGTTGCCATCGGTAATTGTGATCGCAGAGCGGCCATCTGCCGATTATCGGCATAGCATATAGTTTACTCGAAATAAATAAATGAATAGTCCCCGGTGTAGCCCGTCTGCTGAAACCACCACTGCCACTCCTCAGGGGTACAGAAAGCCTCGCAGGTGACCTGCCAGTAGAGCAGATTGGCTTTTTCTTCTTCAGTCCGGTAAGCTTCAACACAGATATACTTATTGGCCTTACCCACCCGCTCCATTTCCCTTAGAGCCTGATCCAGGTCATAGTTATGGAGATTGTGGAAGGTATTGAGCGAGATGACTAGGTCAAAATAGTCATCCGGCCAGGGTAGTTGGGTGGCGTTACCCAGCACCAGACGATCGCGAATTTCCTCTTTACTATGAGCAATCCCATAGTCAGAAATATCGAGGCCATAGACCTCTGCATCGGGCAACACTTTAAGGAAATCAAATAATAAAAACCCCTTGCCACAGCCA
>JBJTUO010000040.1:0-12160 GCA_046080785.1 Leptolyngbyaceae cyanobacterium
GTCTTACAACGGCGGGGGCAGTTGCAGGAACAACTGCAAACCCAACTGGCGGGGCAGGTTGCCCTTCAACAGTTAACCACTGCAGTCGCAGAATTGGAACAAACACTACAGACTGGTGACTATGCTGTGGATGAACGGGAAGAACTGCGATTGCTAGACCAGCGGCTCCAGTCATTGCACTACGATGAAAAGGATCATGCTCTGGCCCGGGGAGAGGTCGATCGCTGGCGTTGGGCTGAGATTCGACAAGCTGAGCTGCGGCAGGCACTCAAACGGCAGGTCTACTTGCATCAACAACTCCCCAAACTTGAGGCCGATCTGACCACTCTGAATCAGCAAAAAGACCAAATCCTCCAGGCAACTGCCTATCATCTGGAGCAGTACGACCGCCAGCTTGTAGCAACGGGATACGACCTGGAGCGCCACACAGCTTTACGGGCCGGGCTGCGGCAGGCCCATAACTGGCAGGTACAGTATCAAGAGTTGTGTCGGGCCAAACAGCATTACCCCGCCGTTCAGCAGCAGGTTGAAACCCTAAAACAGCGGCTACATAATCAACAGCAGACTTTACAGGCCATCACCCTTGAGCATGAACAACTTAGCCGTTATCTGGCTGAAACCCCCGATCTCCAGCAAGAAATTGCTGCCCTAGAGCAACACTTACACCAACAGCACGCCCAGCGGGATGACTACCTAGCCTATCTGGGGCGTCTGCAACAACAACACCAGCAGTTAGAAGCGCTTACCCAGCAGCAGCAAACCCTGGAGCACCAGGTACAAACTGCCCAGCGCCAATATCGGGTTTACCAGGAGGTGGCTCAGGCATTTGGCAAGAATGGTATTCAAGCGTTAATGATTGAAACGGTATTGCCCCAACTGGAGGCGGAGACCAACCAAATCCTGAGCCGCCTCAGTGCCAACCAACTCCATGTGCAATTTGTCACCCAGCGGTTGGGGCGTAAAAGTTCCCTCAGCCGCACACCGGGCAAACCGATCGAAACCCTGGATATTCTAATTGCCGATACCCGTGGCACCCGTCCCTACGAAACCTACTCTGGTGGAGAAGCCTTTCGGGTAAACTTTGCCATTCGGTTGGCCCTGGCTAAGCTACTGGCCCAGCGATCGGGGACGGCACTACAACTATTGATTGTGGATGAAGGGTTTGGCACCCAAGATGCGGAAGGCTGCGATCGGTTGATTGCAGCGATTAATGCGATCGCACCGGAGTTTGCCTGCATTCTGGCGGTCACCCATGTGCCCCACTTTAAGGAAGCCTTTCAGTCGCGGATTGAGGTGATTAAGACTGATGAGGGGTCACAACTTCAGTTGCTTGCTTAACGGCCTCCATAAGGGCAGCAAGCTGGCTCCCCGCGGAATATAGAGGGGATGACGCGGTTGGCCCAATTGGGTCAGACCCAAGCAGTATAAATTGGGCTGATCTGCGAGTAGAGATAAAACAGCTCGATCGCGGCCCTGCCACACTCCCCCATTGCCCCACGCAAGAATAATGCGATCGCAGTGGTGGCTGAGCGATCGCAGGTAGTGATCATTCTCCCTCCCAATGGGATCAGCGACCTGGCGTAACTCTACGGGGTAGGCAGTGCAATAGGCAAATAGGTTGGCGGTTTCTAAGGCACCATAGCCCCAGGCTTGGGCCAGGCCAATGCAACGGCGCATGGTGGGATCATCAACCTGATTATCGGCTCGACTGGGATTCAACATAATGAAGCCGATTCGAGGCGCAGCTTGATTCCACTCGCGCCAGAGGTGATAGCGATACCGACCCGTTGAGTCAAACAGTGCACCGCGTTTCATAAATATCACCGAGAAACCGCATCCCCTTGTGGGTGCGGAGGGATAGCCTGAATTATTCACAAAGGGACACAAGAAAGATGAGAAAAAGAGCCTGAAGCGGCTACCACTGCAAGGCGGGACAAAAAGGAACGCAGTTCCTTTTTGTATCCTCGAATCCCCACTTTCGCGGGGACTAGTTTGTCCCGCTTTAACCTGCATAATTCATGAGGTAACTGAACTTCCGTCATTCCCGCGTAGGCAGGAATCCACCCTGATAGAAGTTGCCCAACCTGGATTCCCGTTCCCCACTCGCAGGTGGAAGTGCCACGGGAATGACAGCCAATAATTGAGGGGTTCGTGAATAATCTAGGTTAGACTCCACTAAGCACTGAAATACTTAGCGGCTGGGTGGTATACCACGATCGCGGTAGTAGACTGCTCTGGATAAAGTTGCTCACTTTCATCCATGTACATGCCAATGCGATCGGTGCCCAGTAGCTCCAGTTGTTTGTACTGATCCTGGATATTGGGGCAAGCTGGGTAGCCAAAACTATAGCGAGAACCTTGATAACGTTGAGCCAGCATGTCCCGAATCGTATCAGGCTCCTGCTCGCCAAAGCCCAATTCTCGCCGAATCCGGGCATGGCTCCATTCAGCCAGGGCCTCTGCAATCTGAACCGCTAGCCCATGGAAGTAGAGATAATCGGTGTAGTTGTTGGCCTGGAACAGGGATTGGGCAAATTCCGTGGCTTTGTGGCCGGCTGTCACTGCCTGCATCGGGAACACATCAAACTGGCCAGACTCTTTAGGCAAGAAGAAATCAGCGATACAGAGGCGACGCATGGAACGCTGCCGGGGAAACTCCCAGGTCACCAAGGGCTGCAACAGATTAGCCCCACTGGTCGCCACTGCCGGGTCATAAATGTGAACTGAATTGCCCTCTGCCTGACAGGGGAAATAGCCATAGATCACCTGGGGATGGAGTAAATTCTCCTCCACAATCCGGGCTTTCCATTGCTCCAAAATCGGATAAACCTTTTCTTGTAAAAAGTCATTGTAGTCCTCCCGCGACTGATCTTTGGGCTTACGAAACTGCCACTGACCAGCAATCAGCGCCTGCAAATCTAAATGCCAGAACACCTCCTCCCAGGGCAAATCTGCTGGATTCAAGATACGAGTGCCCCAGAATGGCGGGGTTGGGCGGGGAATATCAATCGCCACAGCTTCCGATCTACGGGTGTCAATTACTCTAGGCTCCTCAGACTTGGCACCCTTCTCCTCTTCTACTTCCTGACTTCTGACTCCTGACTCCTGACTTCCCTCCTCATTCAAAAATCCTTGCCTGTCATCCCATTGCCCTTCTGCCTTAGCAGGCATCAGTTTATCCATAAAGTGCAGGTCAGAAAAGGCATCTTTGCCATAGATGACCCGGCCCTTATAGGTATTTTGGCAATCTTCGTAGACAAACTTGGGAGTAAGTGCCGCCCCACCCAAAATCACAGGAACCGTAATACCGCGCTGGTTAAATACATCCAAGTTTTCTTTCATGAAAGCGGTGGATTTTACCAGCAGGCCACTCATGGCAATGCAGTCAGCCCTGTGCTGCTCGTAGGCTTCAATAATGTTGTCAACAGGCTGCTTGATGCCTAAATTGATGACGCGATAGCCATTGTTAGAGAGAATAATATCGACAAGATTCTTTCCAATATCATGGACATCACCCTTAACTGTAGCAATGATGAAAGTCCCCTTGGCATTATTTCCGGCTTCGGATTTTTCCATGTGGGGTTCTAGGTAGGCCACCGCAGCCTTCATGGTCTCTGCTGACTGGAGCACGAAGGGCAATTGCATCTGTCCTGAACCAAACAGATCGCCGACTACCTTCATACCATCCAGCAGGAAAGTGTTGACGATATCCAGAGGTTTGTACTGGGTGAGGGCCTGGGTGAGGGCGTCTTCTAGGCCAATTCGTTCTCCATCAATGATGTGACGCTTCAGCCGTTCTTCGATCGGCAGATCTACCAGAGAATCTTTGGAGCGAGTATCTTTGGCAGACACGCCTTCAAACAGGCGAGTCAGCTCTGTCAGGGGGTCATAGACGCAGACTCCCCCCTCAAACTGACGCCGATCGTAAATCAAATCACAGCAAACTTCCTGGTGTTGCGGGTCAATCTTAGCCAGGGGCAAAATTTTGGCAGCACTGACGATCGCCCCATCCATGCCGACCTGCATCGCCTCATGCAGGAACATGGAGTTTAGTACAATCCGCGCAGCGGGGCTGAGACCAAAGGAAATGTTGGAAACTCCCAGCAAAATATGACAACCAGGCAGATTTTCGCAAATTTGGCGGATAGATTCGATCGTGGCCTTGCCATTGGCCCGGTCTTCCTCAATCCCGGTGGAGATGGGCAGTGCCAGGGTATCAAAGAAGATTTCGTGGGCGGGAATGCCATACTCCACCGCTTGACGATAAGCCCGTTGGGCAATCTGGAACTTCTTCTCGGCAGTCCGGGCCATACCGTCTTCGTCGATGGTGCCGATGACCACCCCTGCCCCATACTGTTTTGCCAGTTCCAGTACCTTCAAGAAGCGGGGTTCCCCATCTTCATAGTTGGTGGAGTTAAGGATACACTTGCCTCCAGCGACTTTTAGCCCTGCCTCCATTTTTTCCCATTCGGTGGAGTCGAGCATCAGGGGCAGGTTAATGTTGGTCACCAGGCGAGACACCAGTTCATGCATGTCTTTCTCGCCATCACGACCCACGTAGTCCACATTCACATCCAGGATGTGAGCCCCTTCCTTGACCTGGGAGCGAGCTACGGAAACCAGACCATCCCAATCTTCTGCATTAAGGAGTTCCCGCACCTTCTTGGAACCACTGGCATTGAGCCGTTCACCCACAATCAGGAAGGAATTATCTTGCTCGTAGGGTTGGGCATTGTAGATAGAGGCGGCAGCGGGTACGTAGTTGAGGGCATCCCGGTCAACTTTTCCCAGCCCCGCATGGCGGGTTGGGCGAAGGCAGGGCTTGAGGGTGGCAGACAGCTCAGCCAATTGTTGAATGTGATCAGGGCGAGTACCGCAACACCCCCCAATTACTTGAACCCCAAGGTCTTCCACGAAGTGCATCAGAGCCATCCGCAGTTCCATTGGGGTCAGCTTGTAGTGGGCGTGACCTCCCACGTTCTCAGGAATGCCAGCGTTGGGAATACAGGATATGACAAAGGGCGAATGTTGGGAGAGATACTTAATATGTTCTGCCATCCGATCAGGACCAGTGGCACAGTTAAGACCCAGAATATCGATGGGATAGGGCTCCAAAATCGAGAGCATAGCTGAGACGTCAGAACCAACCAGCATGGTGCCCGTTGTCTCCATTGTGACAGACACCATCAGGGGGCGGCGATCGCCCTTTTTGGCAAACACTTCTTCAATCCCATTCAGGGCCGCCTTGATCTGGAGCACGTCCTGACAAGTTTCCACCAAAAATAGATCGACCCCGCCATCCCACAGACCCTCAGCCTGTTCTGCAAAGGTAGCCTTCATGGTATCGAAGTCAATGTGACCGAGGGTGGGTAGTTTGGTTGTAGGGCCAATGGAACCTGCGACAAAACGGGGTTTGTCTGGAGTGGAAAACTCTGCTGTGATGCTTTTTGCCAGCTCTGCTGCCGTCTTATTCAACTCATAGGCCTTGTCAGCCAGGTCATACTCCGCCAGCACGATAGAGGTGGCACCAAAGGTGTCAGTCTCAATTACGTCAGCTCCAGCAGCCAGAAAATCACGATGTACCTTAGCAACCGCCTCTGGCTTTGTGAAAATCAAATATTCGTTACACCCTTCATACTCCGGCCCGCCAAAGTCCTCCGCTGTTAAATTCTGCACTTGTAAATTTGTACCCATCGCTCCATCAAATACAATTACCGGGCGATCGGGATGGTACAGCCGGTCAAGGAAAGCACTTTTGACCGCAGACTGAAGGGAGGATCGGGAGGTGGATAGAGTAGTCACAGGTCGATTAGGGGAATTAAATATAGGGTTCTATTTCGGATCAGCTTAGTATAAATTTCTTAATCTTGGAAATGAAAGTGAGGTTTCTACAGCAAACTTTCATCAAAGGGGGTCTGTTGGTAAAGGACTTGTTGGGGAGGATAGGGGGGTCACCATCGAATTGACCAGCCGATCGCCTCCGACCTGGAGGGCTAACCAGGAGTGAATCAGGGCAAACCCAAAGACCAGGGGCACAGTGATAAAATGCACCACCCTTAGGGGAAACCAACCGCCGAAAGCGTCGACAATCCAATAGAGTTGAGCTGGCTTATACATGCCTAAACCTGTAAAAATGGCCAGTAGCAGGATGGGAATCATAGAGGTGTAGGCGATTCGATGCCAAGCATAATTCCGGCGTTTGGTATTGTGACTTTGTTGCAGGGCTTTGAGATCCTGCTTGTCTGCAAATCGATGACGCCAGCGTCGTGTCAATAGGATATAAAACCCATACCAGAGCAGATTGAGACTGAAAAACCACATGGCAGCAAAATGCCAGTGTCGCCCACCCGCTAACCAGCCCCCCACTAAGCCAATGGCAGGAAAGTGCCAGCCGTCTCGCCCGCCAAAGACGGGATTAGCGTTGTAGATTTGTAGCCCACTCAGGGCCATGATCGAAAAGCTGACAATATTGCCCCAATGAAACACCTTGGCTGGGAGAGATTGCTGCCATCTGGGAGATTTTGAAGTTGAGATCTCAGTCGCTGGCATCATAGGTATCGTTAGGGAACCTTTCTATTACTTTACTGCGATCTGCGCCGCATTTGACTGGCTTGCGTGGGGCTAATCCGTCAAGACTGATTCAACTACTGTTGGCCCTTTTTTTGCCTGTTGGGGATTGAAATAAGCCTCTAATACCTGACGCACCATTGGCCCTGCGACAGAGCCGCCGCCGCCGCCAGAGTTTTCTGCAAACGCGACGACGATTATCTGGGGCTTCTCTGTTGGGCCATAGGCCCCAAACCAGGCATGAGACTTACGGCCAAAATCTTCAGCTGTGCCACTCTTACCAGACACCGGAGGAATCGTGGATACATTTAAAGCTTTTCCAGTTCCCTGAGTAATGACTTCCCGCAAGCCCTGTTTAAGAATACGGAGGGTTTCTGGACTGAGATTAAGGGGCTCTCGCCAGTTGCGGGAGGCTTCATTATCTTTCAACAGATGGGGTTTGACCAGATAGCCTCCATTGGCGGGTACGGCAAACATCACAGCAACCTGCAAAGGAGAGGTTTGCAGATAGCCCTGGCCAATAGACATGTTGACCGTGTCGCCTAAAAACCAGTGTTCTCCAATTTCTTTAAGCTTCCAGTCGTCGTTGGGAACCAGGCCAGCAGATTCTTCTGCGGCTAGTTCTAATCCCGTTTTACGACCAAACCCGTAGCGATGGGACCACTGGATCAGGGCCTGGTCGCCCACGCCCATGGCAATTTGATAAAAGAAGGTGTCACTACTCCAGGCCATGGCACCAGTGAAGTCTAGCGGCCCAAATCCAGCCCGGTTCCAGTCTCCAAAATCAATGCCCCCAATTCTTAAAGAGGCATAAGTTGGTAATACCGTACTGGGTGAAAATTTCCCTGTTTCTAAGGCAGCCGTAGTGGTTACAATTTTGAAGGTACTCGCGGGGGGGAATGACTGGAGGGCACGGTTTACAAAGGGATGGTCTTGACTTTGTAAGCGCTGCCACTGGGCTTCTGTAATTCGCGTGGAAAAGAGGTTGGGATCAAAGGCCGGACGACTAACCATCGCCAGTACACCACCGTTATTCGGGTCGATCGCCACGATCGCTCCTTTACGATTACCCAGAGCCTCTTCTGCCGCTTTTTGTAAGTCTAGATCGAGGGTGAGGGTGACGTCCTGCCCCGATCGAGTTGGCTTTTCTCCCAAAACCCGCACAACTTGCCCCGATCCGTCCACTTCTACCTGCTGGCCACCCCATTCCCCACGCAATTCGCTCTCAAAAGCGGCTTCAATTCCCATCTGGCCAATCACATCCCCCAGACGATAGCCCTCTTCTTTTCGCTTTTCTAGCTCCTGGTCGTTGAGTTCTCCGGTATAGCCCAGTACATGGGAGGCCAAATCCCCATTTGGGTAGTAGCGTACCGGCTCCGCATCGATTTGCACTCCATCCATTTCATTACTGTATTCAGCTAGTGCTGTCACCTGAGCTGGACTGATACCCCGTGCAATCCGCAATAAGAATGGAGAAGAATAGCCCGCATATTCTAACCGTCGCTGAATTTCTGCCTTTGGCATATTCAGGATTTCAGACAGACGCTTTAAGGTGATTGGCCAGTCTGCCTTTTTTTGCGCTAGAGGCCAGAGAAAGACAGAATAGGAAAGCCGGCTGGCCGCTAAGACCGCTCCTTTACGGTCTAAAATCCTACCCCGCTCTGGCTGCTTAGGACTGAGGCGGATCCGATTACTATCAGCCAGTTGACGGTTGTGACTGCCCTCAAGCAACTGTAGATACACTAAGCGACTGCCCAAGCCTACTAATATCAGGAGTGAAACCAGGATGACAAAGACAACTGACCGATAGGGTTTACCAACGGAACGGGCTGGCGTCTTATAAGATTGGGTGGATAAGGGTTGGATTAAGGTCATGAAGCCAGATAGCAAACAATATCTTGATTCAAGGGAGCACGCCCATAACCATAGCAAATCATACTACCGTTCAGGTGGACTCACTGATGAATGAAACCGGGCTAGACACTACAATGAATGGGCATCCGCTTAAAGTGGGACAGGCTAGTTCCCACGAAAATGGGAATAAGAGGATACTAAGAATAACTGTATTCCTTTTTGGTCAGTAGCCCAACCAACCTCAAGGTTAATCTGTCACCCTAGCAGAAGATAATTCATTTCAGGGTACCCTCTTGTTAGGTGTTTCACTTACCTCTTAGTTCCTCTGGCTATGCCAACTGACTCCCGGTTTGACGTCGAACTGCGTAAGGTTGTCAAGGTTTTTGATAGCGAACCTGCGATACGCGGCATTGATTTAGCGATTCGACGTGGAGATTTTTTTAGCATTCTTGGCCCCTCTGGGTGCGGCAAGACCACAACGCTTCGACTCATTGCCGGGTTTGACACCCCCACGGCTGGCGACATCCTGATCCGAGGGCAGATCATGAGCCGGGTTCCTCCCTATCGGCGACCGGTTAATACTGTGTTTCAAAGCTACGCGTTGTTTAACCACCTCAATGTTTGGGATAATATTGCTTTTGGCTTAAAGATTAAGAAATGCAGCCGACCAGAAGTGGAAGACCGGGTGCGAGAAGCGTTGAAGTTGGTTAAAATGGAAGCCTTTGTCAGTCGGTTTCCTGTTCAACTATCCGGAGGACAGCAGCAACGGGTAGCTCTGGCGCGAGCCTTAGTGAACCGTCCGGCAGTTGTGCTGCTGGATGAACCCCTGGGGGCACTAGACCTCAAGTTACGCAAAGACATGCAGGTAGAGCTATCCAATTTGCATCGAGAATTGGGCTTAACCTTTGTGATGGTGACCCATGACCAGGAAGAAGCCTTAAGTCTGTCCGATCGCATTGCCGTAATGAATCAGGGCAAAATCGAGCAGGTAGATACCCCTATGCGGATCTACGAGCATCCCCAGACTTCATTTGTGGCAAATTTTATTGGAGATACCAACCTTTTGCACGGCAGGATCGAAGGCACTCATCCTACGATGCTTTGGATCACTACAGATTCTGGTCTGCGGCTCAAGGTGAGACAGCCACAGACCTCCAGCCCTTTAACATCTGGCTCTGTGATGGTAAGTGTGCGACCCGAAAAAATTCAAGTTAGCCTGACTCCACCCACTGATCGGGCCAATGCCTTTGTCGGTCGGTTACAGACCGTGATTTATCTGGGTACCCATATCCATTATGGGATTGAGCTACAATCGGGGGATAGACTGGCGGTATTGCAACCCAATGCGGCCCATAGCCCGCCTGACTCAGACACCCCCGTGTATGTCTCCTGGGACTGGCAAGACTGTCTGGCCTTACCCCATTCTCCAGCCCAGTGATCATCTTTAATGCCATCGATTTTAATGCCATCGATGCGACTCAAAGCTGTCTACAATTGAGCTGTATCTGCGATCGCGAGGCGCTGCTGGGCTACTGTGGTTCTTGAATCTATCTTCTATGCATCTATTCTTCCGTCTCAGCCGGCCAATGCTCAACCATCCGGTCTTGACCGGCGGCGTTTGCTACAACTCTCGGCGGGGTTAGTGACGGGGCTTGCCCTTTCAGGTTGTGGCTGGCGGTTGGCTGAAGTTCACTCTACTGAAGCCGCTAAAGGCAACTCAGATCAACTGTTTCTCTATAGCTGGACTTCTTATATTGATGCAAAGTTACTGGAGGAGTTTACAGCCCAGACTGGGATTCAAGCAAAAACCGACATTTATAACTCCAATGAGATGATGCTAGCGACCTTTCAGGCGGGTAAGGGTGGGATTTACAGCATCATTTACCCCTCTGACTATGCTGTGGCTCAAATGATTGACATCGGCCTTTTGAGCGAATTGGATCGGAGCCGGATTAATGGTTTGGAGAACATCTTGCCCAATTTTCAGGACTCGGTTTATGACCCCGGTAATCGCCATAGTGTACCGATCAGTTGGGGCACCACCGGCATAGTCTATAACCAGGAAAAAGTTGACCCTCCCCCCACCGATTGGAGCTACCTGTGGCAGCACAAAGAGAAATTATCACGGCGCATTACCCTGTTGGATGACATGCGTGAGGTGATGGGGGCCACTCTGAGATCCCTGGGCTACTCTTACAACTCCACCAACCCCCAGGAAATTGAGAAAGCCTATGCAGCCCTGGCAGAATTAAAGCCAGCCCTTGCCAGCTTTACCTCCGATGCCTGGCGAGACCAGTTGTTGGCCGGGGATTTGTGGTTAGTTATGGGCTATTCATCCGATGCAGTAGCCGTCATGAATGAAGATTCGCGCATCAACTATGTGATTCCCCAGAGCGGCACCTCTCTCTGGAGCGATACGATGGTAATCCCCAAAACAGCGCCGAACCCTAACGCCGCCTACGCCTGGATCAACTATATGCTGCAACCGGCAGTAGCAGCCCAGGTGGCAGAACGGCTCTTTTTCGCCACTCCAAATCAGGCCGCGTTTGATCAGTTGCCTCTAAGGCTGCAGCAAAATACCCGAATGTTTCCTCCCCCAGAAGTTTTGGCCAACTGCGAACGAATTGAGCCTCTGGAGCGGTCAATCCTGGAGATTTATGAGCGCTATTGGACCAAACTAACGAGTGGATGAAGCGCTGGAGAAACATAATGACTGATGATTCTTCTCTTTCCACAAATCTGACTCGAAAGCCTGCCGTTGCTCTGCCTTGGTTGGGGCCATTAGTTCTGCTGGGGCCAGCGGGGCTGTGGCTGTTACTATTGCTGGTCTTTCCCACTTTGATTATTTTTGAATTGAGTCTAGTTCCGGGAATTCGACCAGGTCAAATTGTCAATCCCTCTGGGTTAGACAACTACATGCTTCTGTTGCAGCCCATCTACCTGGGAGTATTGGGCCGATCGCTGTTTTTTGCCCTTGGCAGTACCCTGATTTGTTTAGTGCTGGGTTTTCCAGTTGCCTACTGGTTGGCTCAAATGGCTCCCAAACGTTGGCGTAATCTGCTTTTGCTGGCCTTTGTTTTACCCCTATGGACTTCTTCTCTGTTGCGGTCTTACGCCTGGATTACAATTTTGCGTCCTACAGGGGTGCTGAATAGTCTACTCACCAGCCTGGGCTTACCAGCGGTAGATCTATTAAATCGGGCACCCGCTGTTTTAATTGGCATGAGTTATAGCCTGTTGCCCTATATGGTACTGATTCTCTACGCTTCTCTAGAAAAATTGGATACCCGACTGCTGGAAGCTGCAGCCGATTTAGGTGCATCGCCTCGCCTGGTATTTTGGAAGATCACAGTGCCGCAAACGCTACCTGGAATTGCGGCTGGCAGCTTGCTTGTGTTTATTTCCTGTCTGGGAGACTTTGTCAATCCAGAACTTCTGGGTGGCGCGTCTAGTATGACCGTAGCCAGATTAGTTTACAACCAGTTTTTAGGTGCTACTCAAAACTGGGGCTTTGGCTCGGCGTTAAGCATGATCTTAATTTTGATGGTCAGTCTGGCGATCGCGCTGTTGATTAAGTACGGCGATCGCAAAGCAATTGTCTGACATCCTCCTGACACTGATGCTATGCATACAGTGCGGGGTTCCTGAACTGCTGCCGCCCTTTCGAGTTGCCTCTACTCAGGTCTTACACACCATGTCCGATCCGAGAATACTAGAATATCCCTTGACATCTAGGCTC
>JBJTUO010000041.1:0-4560 GCA_046080785.1 Leptolyngbyaceae cyanobacterium
CCACGCTGCATTTTCATCTCTGCATCGCACAGAGCCGCAGTGGGGACAAACATGAGTGCGGGTACTCAGAGTTTTCTGAACTGGCTGTTTGCAATCAAAGCAATCAATCGTAGTGTTCTGGGGTGGAACGGGTTGCTGTACTTTGCCAAAGATCTGAGCGTAGTATTTCACCCAATCGACGAACAAGCTCCAAGCTGCATGACTGATGGACTTCGCCAAATGATGATTGCGTACCATGTTCCGCACCTGCAAGTTTTCGTAGGCAATCAAGTCGCTAGACATGACCAACGCACGGGCTTGTTTTACAGCCCAGTCTTTACGCTGCCGACTTACTTTCAGGTGTTGCCGTCCCAGGCGATTAATCGCTTTTCTGCGATTTTTGGAGCCTTTTTGCTTTTTAGAAACTCGACGCTGCAAGCGTTTCAGTTTGCGCTCCGACTTCCTCAAAAACTTGGGGTTCTCTACCTCAGTGCCATCGGTTGCCTTGTAGAAATACTTCAACCCCAGGTCAATGCCAATGGCTTTGCCTGTTGGCTGAATGGTTTCTTGTCGGTCAACTTCGATGCAGAACTGAGCATAGTAGCCATCGGCTTTACGCACTACCCGAATCCGCTTGATTTGCGAAGTCTGGTAGAAGTGCAAGTCATCGGCTCCCATCAGCAAAAAGGTTCCAGCCTTGAAGCCATCGGTGAAGGTCAGATGCTTCCGGTCTTCAGAAAGCTTCCACCCCGTTGTTTTGTACTCAACAGAGCGTCCATTCTTTTTGAACTTTGGAAAGCCCTTCTTTCCTGGTTTCTTGGCTTTGCAATTGTCGTAGAACCGTTTGACGGCAGACCAAGCACGTTCAGCACTAGCCTGTCGCGCCATCGAATTAAGCTTACCTGCCCATTCAAATTCTTTTGCCAATACAGCACAGAGTTTGGAGAGGTCGTACTGTCCTACCCCTTTGTTATCCATCCAGTAGCGCACACACTTGTTGCGAATGAACTGAGCGGTTCTAATCGCATCATCAATCAGCGCGAACTGAGTTGGATTTCCTCTGAGCTTGGTTTCCAGAACAATCATGAACAGCAAGGCTTAAATCTTATGGGTTTATTTTACTCATAATAAAAGTACAGGCGTATGCAAAAATTTCGGTTAAGTCCGATAGATAGTTGTCCGTTTCCGCTCATCGCTGCAACGGACTTGAATGGGGATTGCTACATCCCCGTGGATGAATCGCAGGGGCTTTGCAATCCCCTCTCAAACTCTCCCCATTTTGGTAAAGTTTCGCTAAGCTCAATAATGTTGAATTTGTGGATCACTGCTCCTATGGCAAAAGCGACCTGGAATGGCATTGTACTGGCTGAAAGCGATCGAACCGTTGTAGTAGACGGCAATCATTACTTCCCGCCTGAATCGATTAACCGCGAATACTTTCAAGCCAGTAACACCCACACAACCTGCGGCTGGAAAGGGCTTGCGAGTTATTACACGATCCAGGTAGACAGCAAAACCAACCCTGATGCAGCCTGGTACTATCCCGAACCAAAGGACGCTGCCAAGCAGATCGCGGGTTACATTGCTTTTTGGAAAGGGGTTAAAGTTGAGGCATAAGTTCCATTGATGCGGATTCTGAAATCCTGAGTTCTCAGGCTTGACCGCATCGATTTTTGTGTTTGCAATTGCTGACCATAGATCGATCTCCTGGCTACAGGAGCGGTATAATCCCCTCTCATGTAACTGCATCGTTGGGAGAACTGGCAGCATGGATTGGCAGGAAATTGAGGGAGGTGTTACTGCTCCTAAGGGCTATCAGGCAGCAGGTATTACCGCTGGCTTAAAGCCTTCTGGGTTGCCAGATCTCGCTTTAATTTTTTCAGAGGTAGAAGCGATCTCGGCAGGTGTCTTTACTACCAGCCAAGTACGGGCTGCTTGTGTTGATTATTGCCGTGAACGGCTGCGCCAGAAGGCTAGTGCTCAAGCTATTTTGTGTAATGCGGGGCAGGCAAATGCGGCGACCGGCACACAGGGTATGGCAGATGCGATCGATTCTGCCCAATCCCTCAGTCAGATTTTGCATATTTCTCCAGGTTTAATCTTACTGGCCTCTACAGGGGTAATTGGTCAACGGATTCGGATGGAACCGCTAAAGTCGGCTCTGCCTCAACTGGTGGGGGCTCTTAATGCTCAAGGCTCAGATGCTGCAGCCAAAGCCATTTGCACCACCGATACCGTTTCTAAAAGCATTGCCTTAGAACTGATGTTGCACGATCGCCCAGTTCGCATCGGCGGCATTGCTAAGGGGGCGGGAATGATCCACCCTAATATGGCAACGATGTTGAGCTTTGTGACCTGCGACGCTGCTGTTTCTCCCCATCTCTGGCAGGAGATGCTCAGTCGAGCCGCCGATCGTAGCTTTAATCAAATTACGGTAGATGGGGATACGAGCACCAATGATAGTTTGATTGCTCTAGCAAACGGTCAGTCTCGCACGCCTGCCATCACGGAGCCGGGGCCAGAAGCCGAACGATTGGAGGCCATGCTAACGGCGGTTTGCATCTATCTGGCCCAGGCGATCGCCCGGGATGGTGAGGGGGCAACCTGTCTGATTGAAGTACAGGTTACAGGAGCAGCCGATGACGCAGCCGCCCGACAAATTGCTCGCACGATTGCGGGGTCTGCCCTGGTTAAATCTGCTATTTTTGGTCGAGACCCCAACTGGGGGCGCATTGCAGGGGCAGCAGGTCGAGCTGGAATCCCGTTCAATCAGGATGAGTTGCAGATCAAATTGGGTCAGTTTCTGTTAATGGAAAAAGGCCAACCCCAACCCTTTGATCGCAATGCAGCCCATGCCTATTTGAAACAAGCCGCTGCGGGGGCCTATCTTAAAGATGATACAGTTCTGATCTCAGTCAATGTCGGCTCTGCTCCTGGTTCCGGTACCGCCTGGGGGTGTGATCTTAGCTATGACTATGTCAAGATCAATGCCGAATACACCACTTGAAGTTATCCCCCCAGCTTGGGCACCATTTAGGCGTTGCTGAAAAGCAGTATGAATCGAAACGAAGTTTCGAGCATACAGCACTTTTTTCATACCCAGAATCAGCAACACCCCATTTAAGCTGGATGGAAGTAGAACGCGACGCCTAAGACGGCGTAGGTTGATAAGAGCAGTAGACCTTCCAACCAGTTTGATTGTCCATCCAGGCTAATCAGGTTTGCCACGGCCACAGCGATCGCCACAGCCACAACCTCAAATAAGTTAAAGCTAAGATCCATCGGCTGTCCGATCGCCTGTCCTACAATAACCAGTAAGGGCGCGACCAGCAGTGCCACCAGCAGGCTTGACCCCATTGCTACAGAAACAGACAGATCCATATTGTTTTTCATCGCCACTGAGACAGCCGTGACATACTCTGCTGCACCGCCCACCAGTGGTAGCAAAATCACCCCCGTAAATAGGGGAGTTAAACCCAGCCCTTTAGTGGCCTCTTCCACCGCATCCACAAAGAGCTCTGACATCAATGCAACCCCGATCGTTGCAACCAACAGAATGCCCAACCAAAGCCAGAGATTTTGCTTACCTTTGTGCTCTTCAATGGCTGCCGTCGCCTCTTCCACCTCAGCCACTTCATACAAATAGCTATGGGTTTTAAGAGAAAACAGCAGCGTCATGGCATAAACAACAATCAAAATAGCCGCCACTGTGAGAGAGAGGTGGCCCATAACTGTTTCATCCACCCCCCCTGTTGTGGTGTAGATAACTGTGGCGGGCAAAATAATCGCTGTAACAGCCAGTGTCATAGTTGACCCATTAACTCTTGCGACAACAGGCTGAAACTTCTGCTCCTTGTAGCGTAATCCTCCCAACAGCATCGACAGCCCCATGACCAGCAGTAAATTACTGATAATGGTTCCTGTCAAACTGGCCTTTACAATGTCAATTAACCCTTCTTTTAGAGCAACTAAGGCAATAATCAATTCCGTTGCGTTACCAAACAGGGCGTTCAGCAGACCTCCAATTGATGGACCCAAAATTAAAGCGACCTCCTCGGTAGCTGTGCTTAGCCAGATTGCTAGAGGGACGATCGCCAGAGCAGACAACACAAACACTGACAGAGCGCCCCATCCTAAACGCTCTGCGGCAATGGCAATGGGGATGAAGACCAGCAGCCCAAGGGAAACAATAGTTTTGATCGACATAGCTTGGATGAACGAAATTGCCAGAATCTTAACAGGTATTTCCCCCTGCGGCTAATCTCCCAGGCAACCACGCAAACAATAGTAAAAAAGCTACCCATGGGGCAGTCCTTGCGATACCCGACCCAATTTTAGGTATCAGGGTGGTTTTTTAAAAAAAAATGAGCGTCCAGGAAGCTTGCGTTATCGAGCTTTGAGGATTTTCGGGGGAGTGTAGGCGGGAGTTTTTTAGTGAGGGGGGGTTGACAGTTAGTCTTAGTGGCAGTTATGTTAGTAAAGCGCGGTGAGGGGGGACGCGAGAGCGAACGAACCAGAGCCGGGACGAACCTGGAAAGTTAAATAGTTTGGAAGCCAGTTTAACACTAAACCCTCGTTAAG
>JBJTUO010000042.1:0-2821 GCA_046080785.1 Leptolyngbyaceae cyanobacterium
CGTTCCCTACTAGAGTTGGGCGCACGCGTCCGGTTTCTCTCCGCCTCTGCCCTAGTGCAACTCTTGCAGGCCGCAAAAGTCAACCTCCAACTCCAAGCCGCTCTCCTCAAGCTCGATAAATATGACCTTTTGATTCTCGATGACCTCAGCTATGTCAAAAAGTCAGAAGCCGAAACCTCTGTCTTATTCGAGTTGATTGCCCATCGTTATAAACTCAAAAGCCTCATGATTACAGCTAATCACCCGTTTAGTGCCTGGGATACCATCTTCTCTGACTCAACCATGACCGTCGCTGCCGTTGATCGCCTCGTTCATCATGCCGTCATTTTTGAAATTCAGGTAGAGAGCTTTCGGCAACAGACCGCTAAACAACGAGCCTTGGCTGATGACAAAAACCGGCCAAAATAATTGACGCGAACCGGCCAAAATAGTTGACGTTTAATATATAGGCCTTCGAGTCAATCCGAACGGAGCAACGAATGGTCCCGGTTGGGTGAGGGTAGTGTCCGATGGACTGCTCAATGTCCGATGGTTTGGAGCCAGGGGTAACGATGTCGCAGATGATACCGATTCTTTGCAGCTTGCACTTGATGTGGCCCAGCTCGCTGCCGCAACGTCAAGTCAGGGCACTGTCGTCTACCTACCACGAGGGTGCTACAGAGTTTCCCGGAACATCGGTGTCGAGTCGCGCACCACATCCAGTGGCATGACCATGCCAACTCCGGTCGGGATATCCATTGTTGGCGATGGTCACGAAGCCAGTATCGTCCAGGCAAGCTACCCCGACCTTATTGAGGCTGATCGCAGGCCAGTGGCAGGCACTGGCCTGAGGCGGGGAATGATTTCGGTGGTTGGAACGAGTTCCGAGCCAGCGCGTGGTTGTTCGATTGAGCGCATTGGCCTGATCGGTCCGGTTAATCGTGTTGCGTTCCCAACCGATTTTGCCAACTCGCTACTGCTTTCCCAGAAGGGTGTCTCGTTTTGTGGAACTCAAGACTGCACTGTTCGATCCGTTCGAACGGAGGGTTTTCGTGACGAGGCCATTTACGCGGAAGTCAGCGATGGCTGGCGGGTCGAGAACTGCATCGTGAGAAGATGCCTTAGCAACGCAATCAACTTAAATGGGGCATGGTACCCCGCCGATGGGGAACGGACGAGCCGAGACTGCTTCATTCGTGGGAACGCTATCGACGAGTGTGCGGCGTCCGCCTTTCAGGTGACTGGCGACTCGTTCGTTGTGACAGGGAACACGGCTCGAGGATGGCCGGGATATCCCATTGGGGCATCGCCAGTGGTTATCGACTGTGCCTTCAAGGGTATCTTCAGCGACAATGTGATTACCGACTACGACACATCGGCTGCTGGGGTCGGCTGCGTCGATGTTTTTGGCTCAGTGGCACCGCATCAAGCGGTTATCAAGATCACCAACAACATCTTTCAGAACGTGAAGTCCGATTGGGATGAGCCAATACAGGGTGGTGGCATCCAGTTCCTGGTTACCGCCGATACCTTACCGTTCGCAGGAACGGCATTGATTGAGGGAAACACGTTTCATGATTGCGGGCGAGATTCACCCGCAACCGGAGGTCGGTTCATTGGAGTATTCGTGGCAGCTGCGACGGCTCGCATCGTGGTTGCTGGAAACGTCTTTCGAAACACGGTGGGAAAGAATCTTACGGATGGAGTTTTCGTGGCTACAGGAGTCCCATCTGGTGTGGTTCAAGTTGCGCAGAACGTCTACGAGGGGGTGACGATGCCCGTGAACTCGCGGTCAGCGAACCAAACTCTTCGATTCGAGGGTCAGCGTCGGGTCGTAACAACGCTCGGATCGACCTCTCTTGCCTTGCATGACGAACTCGTCATCGTGTATGTGAATGGGCTGGTCTCGCTAATACTTCCTCCGGCAAGCGCATTCGTGTCGGGAAGAAGACAGCTTATCGTTAGGAACTCGTCGCTCCAGGCTGGCAGGACGATTCTGATGCCAGTTGTGGCAGAGTCGGTCGAAGGTGGAAACACAGTTGTCGGACGGGGGCGTTGCAAGGTGCTTGAGGCAGTCGATCTTGGTACAGGCTTGTTTGCTTGGTTCGTCGTATCAAAGATTACCTAAAGTTGATGAATGGACTAGTACTTTAGGGCGGAAGTTTAGGTACTATCCCTGGAAGCTAGGGAACAGGGTAGCTAGGGATCAAAGCGATCCGAAACGGTGGGTATATTTCAGCCTTCGGATACTAGGAGAACCGGTAATTCTCAGAAGGTCGTGGGGTCAGGTCTTGACCTTGCTATTTTTGGTATTATGCTACTGACGTACCGAGTCGGGTTGGAGTAGGGTGCATCGGTTGGGGGATGAGGGCATTTGAATCATCGGGTCTTGTGCGTGTAGTCCACCCCGTTGCCCATGCCCAACAAGGCGCTCAAGCTGACCGCAAATAGCTTGGCATTTTTAGTCAGTGTCGTTTCGCGGCCAGCTTAGCTTGGTCGTTATGCCGCTAGATCATATAGATAGGGCAGTTGAAGGTTATTTGTGAAGTTCAAGACTCAGCGATCGTGAGGTTCCCTTTGTGAGGTAATACTGTGAATCTGTAACCGTTCACATCCCCCCCTCATTCGAACGAGAGATCAGGGATTGTAGCGGTTTAGCCGGGGGGGGAGTGAATCATTACGTGAATCTTGAATTTAAGCGACTCAGTGAAGTTGAAAGATTGCACTTTATCGCTCTGCACACGAATCCTGTAGTGCGCCGCCATATGCCGCTGAGCAGTGAGAAGTTTGGAGATACTGAATGTGCAGCCTGGATTGCCGACAAAGAGAGACTTTGGGAAGA
>JBJTUO010000043.1:0-16378 GCA_046080785.1 Leptolyngbyaceae cyanobacterium
ATAGTGTGACTCATTGTTCCTTGATTATGGTTTACAAGGGTACGATACAAGGCTCTGGGCTTTGCCGCAGAGCTTTTTTATCAGGTGTCTATTGATACAAGACTGACAAGTGTTTATTGTCTCGCTTTATGGAATACTCCCTAATTTCTCTAACAAAGTGTCTCAAAATCATTGACACATTCCGGTACGAGCAAAGATTTCTGTGTTCCACCGATCGTTGTCAGTATCTTGTCCCAGGTGGGTATAGGCATGAACGAGTTCATGGGTAAGCGTAACCAGTGTGAGAGCTTCAACACTTACGTCTAGCTCTATGGCGATTAATGCGATCGCAGGCCAGTAAAGGTGAATTTCAGGCACCTCGAAGTAATAGGCTCCTAAAAGCTCTGACTCAATGTTTAGAAGATCTTCTTGGTGCCTCAGCCTGTGTAAAATTCCGATCTGCTCGATTACTTTAAGGGCACGATCAATAAATAAGCGAATTGCACTCACCTCTTCCGGCATGAAGCCGAATTCACTGCCCCATGTGGGTCGAACTAAATCTGCTAGATCGAAAACTCGTTCATCTACAAAGTCCAGTCCAGTAGAAGTCGTTTTGAGGAGAGACTGTTTTAAGAGAAGTTCCAGGAAGTTTGGGTCGAGATCTTGAATAATGGTTTTAAGGCAAATAGGGAAATCATCAATGACTCGAACGGGCACACTAATATTGCTTTCATCAGCAGATGCACCTAAGCGAAGGGCGGTTTCTGTACGGATATGACCCCGAATTGTAGTGTTGAAGTTCTTAAAGGTCTGTTCAACCCGCTTTTTCAGGGAGTTATCGTAGCTTAGAAGACGCTCCTGAAGCCACTGGCTTTTTTCTTCGTAGGAATTTCGCATAAGATAGAAAGCTGGCCCGAAATCGGTGTTCGCAGGTAAATGGTGTAACCCTTTGACCTCTTTCGATTAGTTTTCCCACTTTTTTCGTGAAGTAACACACAGGCGACCTGACGTGTTTAGGCATCTGGATCGTATTCAACGCAAATCACAAGACCCGCTAATAGTTCTTTGAGGCATTCGTTTTCGATGCGTCCGATTTGACGGACAAAGCGTTCTGTTGAGACACTGCGAACCTGCAATACATTACCCGCAGAGTCTCGGTCTAGCCCATTTTCAGAAGTTGGAAGAATTTTCACCATGAAGGGACGAGCGATAAATTTCTCTTGCCAGGTGGTAATCGGAATGACGATTCGGAGGGCAATTGGCTGATAAACATCCGAGCTAATGACAACAACAGGACGAGTTTTTTGAATTTCTTGCCCTTTTGTGGGGTTGAGATTGACCAGCCAGATTTCACCCCGTTTGGGAGTAGACACCGTTAGTCCTCCCAATCTTCTGTATCCAGTACTGAAAATTCAGTCAGTTCAGGGTCAGTTTCAAAGTCTTCTGCCATTGCCGCTACATAGGGCGCAAGGAGTTGGTTGCGATCGCGAATTGGCAGTTTTGCGATTTCTTGCAGAGAGAGCATGAGGGGTGGAAGTTCTTTTTTAATGTCGCTAGACAGAGATTGCGCGAAGCTAAGCACGG
The DNA here is from genome assembly GCA_046080785.1 of Leptolyngbyaceae cyanobacterium. Taxonomy (GTDB): domain Bacteria; phylum Cyanobacteriota; class Cyanobacteriia; order Leptolyngbyales; family Leptolyngbyaceae; genus JBJTUO01. Next base: position 1,564 of record JBJTUO010000043.1, read on the forward strand.
CTTCCTGTTGGGCAGGGGGCAGCGATCGCACGGTTTCCAGTAGAGTTCGTTCCAGATCAGCGATTTCTGCCATACTGATTTTCCCTTTATGTGCTCTTTTACTCTATCAAACTGTCCTTAAGAAGCTTGCGTAGCATTTGCCAGAGCGATTGCGCTAATCGGTAATGATTCTGCTTCTAATCGAGATAAATCGACCACTTGGCTGGCGCGATCGATGTCGATGCCAACTAAATGTCCTTCGCTGTCAAAATCCAGAACGATTCCGACGGCAACTTCTTGAGAATCGGCACTGGGTTTATCGGTTAAGCCGATATACAGCGAGTCGGTTTCAGGGTAATAGTGAAATTTCATGATTCACCTGCAAGCTGTAAGGCTCTTTGAACGATCGCCGCTGAAATCCGAAAATCAGCTTCATTTAATGCAACTAACAACGGTTTGATTTCTGAGATGATGCCTTGCTGCTTGGCGCGGAGCAATAGCCCAACAGTGCCAATCACCTTCAAACCTAGCTGGGTTGCGACACGACGGGCAACCAGGTCATCTAAGATTACAAAAACGTCGCCAGATTCAAGCGCCAGGGCGATCGCTTCGGCTTCTCCATCATCGACTTGAGTTTTCAGGGTTGCAACGACTGCTTGATTTTGTATGGCTACAACAATGAGCCAGGGTGCGGTGATTCCGACTTCGGATTGGACAGCAGGTGGAATTGTAATCGGTGAAAAGACCTGTGGCAGAATATCCAGTCGTTGAATTCTTTCTAATCCAATCAGGCAAGTGCTATTGGTGACAGCCGGATCGCTCATAGGCTGATTTCTCGATCCAATTCTTCGGCTGGATAATTAATCACAGGAATGCCCATTTTGCTGATTAGCTCAATGAAGGTTCCTTTGGAGTAGCCCGCAAGTTTGGCGGCTTTGCCAAGTGAGAGCTTGCCAATTTCATACAGTTTGGCGGCAAGCAGCAGTTTTGCCTCGTCACTAGAGATGCTTGGGGGGAGTTCGATCGTGATTTGGTTCATGGTTGCCTCCTATAGTAAGCTCAATTGATCCTGGTCAGGTGGCGTTTCCCCTTTTATTTTCCTCCCTTTTGCCTTTTGCCCTTTGCCTTTTGCTTTCTTCTTATCATGCAAGCCCTGGGCAACTTCTTCGGCGTAGCGCTGATGGTTTAACTCCAGGAGCCGATCGAGCACTTCGCGTCTTGCCGTTTCGCTGATGGTGAAGCGGATGCCTTGTTTAGTGGTGTGGAAATCGTGTCCTAAGTCGAGGTCTTGCCAACCATAGGCATTTGCCACTTCCCGATCCATTTCAATATGCAACTCTCGCAATCTCTGAATATCCGCTGCTGTCTCATTAGGTTCGTGGAAGCGGTTGTAGGTTTTGGTCAGCCCTTCCTGCCGATCTCGCATGACTGCCTGACGATGGGTGTAGTAGGCTTCGCCGATCGTGTTGAGGGTTGGGAATTGGGTGCTGAGGTCTAAGGGGTCGGGTGTGGGGAAGGGGAAGGTTTCAAAAACATCTGATGGAGCATATCTTAAATCACCTTTAAGTCAATAATGTGGCCAACGGCTGATGGAATGAAGTGTGTGTAGTCAAGAGGGCTTTTGTAGGAAACTGAGTATAAAGCCAAACACAGCACCCACAAAAGCCCATGTACGACATTCTACCACTGCTCCAATGCCTGATGTTTCATCTGGATACGACCACCCTTCACCGCATGAGCATCGTGGTGACCGCCCTGTTTGCCATGAGCGGTCGCATTACCATGCTGGGGATAGCGCGCTGGTCTGGGGAAGGAGGCAGTTATCGCACGATCCAGCGCTTCTTTAATACGCTGATGCCTTGGCCGACGTTGATGTGGGAATTCTTCCGGTGTCACTGTTGGCGTCGGCAAGACACCTACCTGCTGGTTGGGGATGAAGTCGTAGTCACGAAAGCGGGAAAAAAAACGTATGGATTGGGTCGCTTCTTTTCGAGTTTGTATGATCATCCGGTGGCGGGATTGGCCTTTTTTTGCCTATCGCTGGTCAGTGTCGAGCAACGGCAATCCCATCCAGTTCGGCTCGAACAACTGATGCGCTCTGAGGTCAAAGCCAAGCAAGAGGATAAAGCGGTTGGCGCTACAGGGACAAGCACCGATGCAAAATCCGCTCCATCCAAGCGCAAGCCAGGCCGCCCCAAAGGCGCCAAAAATAAAGCCAAAACTGAGGTCTGTCTGAATGCAGAACTGCGGTTGATCAAGGGGGCGATCTTGGCATTGCTGAGCCTGATAGCGGGACTTCTACCGATCCGCTACCTCCTCCTAGATGGGCAGTTTGGCAACAATCATGCCCTGCAAATGGCCCGCCAGTGTAATCTGCACCTGATTTCGAAGCTCCGCTATGATAGCCAACTGTTCCTCCCTTACCAGGGTTCCGACGGTCGGCGCAAATATGGAGATCGCCTCAATCCCAGACAACTGTCTTCAGACTATCGGGTAGCCTCCTCCATTGAGGACGGCATCCGCACCGATATCTATCAACTGACTGCCCTCAACCCCTCTTTTGGGTGCCCGCTAAACGTGGTGGTCATCCTGAAAACCCATCTCAAAACCCAGCAGCAACTCCACGTCATTTTATTCTCCAGCGACCTGGAGTTGTCTTATGACAAGCTCATGGACTATTACTCCCTGAGGTTCCAAATCGAATTTAATTTCCGCGACGCAAAACAATTCTGGGGGTTGGAGGATTTCATGAACACCACCGAGCGAGGCGTTACCAATGCCGCCAATCTTTCCTTGTTTATGGTCAGTGTGTCGCATCGACTATTGCAGGATGTGAAACGAGACTGGCCTGAGTGCAGCATTCTTGACCTAAAGGCGTGGTTTCGAGGCTTCGTCTATGTCCAGGAAGTTTTGAAATTACTTCCGGAAAAACTCGACCCAATTTTATCGATGCCTATTTTTGCCAAAGTTGCTAATTTAGGGGCTATACATCCCATTCCTGCGCCAGATTCTGTTCTCTAATTTGGCGTAGGTATTGTAAGTGATGAGGCATATTCACGAGACCATGACTCATGCAGTCCACCCTGTAGTAGAGCAAATTGACTGAATTCATCAAATGCGAGAATACAAGTTGCGTGGGAGTAAACAATTTTGGAAGACACAAATGCAAATGCGAGTGTTCTGCTTGTTGCTGCTACAGCTAACACCCGTTGCATATTGGCGGTTTTGTTGTATAAGGCAACCGTCGGTCTTGAAAATTGCCACCACCGTTTTGCACGATCTCGTGCCGACGATCCTCCAGTGACTAATTTATCTCTCTCAGGCTTAACCCGTTCTATAACGATCTGCAAACATTCAGGATAATCTCGTGCATAAGGAGAACCTTTCGGCTGTTCAGGATCATCATGTTCAGCATCAAGTGCCCAATCACGAAAGTTTATAACCCAACGGCTTGGTAACTGTTCAGGATGAGAGGGCTTGTAACTTAAGGCGGAACAAATTCACCCCCACGAATGGCTGAAACCGTTGTGGGCTAGAGTCATTCCCCCGTAAGGCTTCCCGCCTTAAAATATACGCCGATGAGAGTTAAGGTCTTCGCCATTGAGAAGAGGAAATAGAACAGTTCTATTAGCTAAATTTTTATCGATTAATGCTTGAGCCTCTTGCGGGGATAAGGCAAAACCCATTCCATAAATATCAGAACCCTTAAAAGACTTACTTTGATTAGCCGCCAATTGACTTGGAGTACCTAAAGTTTTATTAGGTAGACTTAGGTATGTTGTAATGCCAGGTACAAATTTTCCATCTAGAACGGAAACACCGTTCCAGTTTCCACAGTACATCCAGATATAGGAAACTTCTACGTTTGCAGTTCCAGCCCACTTTTTACTAGATACAGCATGGTAGATTACACAACCAAGATCAGTTAATTGGTCTAAACCTACTTCACGAGTATCACCTTGTGCAATTGTATTTGTAGCTATCAAACCATAAGTGCCAGTTCCATTAAGGAGTTGATAGGCTCTTAAAAAGAAGTAAGCACAGAGATCGGCTGTCCCTCTTCTTGCACTAGCTATTTGCTCAACTAAAAAATCTCTGTAATCTGCACCAGATGTTCCTGTTATCTTTTGACCGTGCATAAAAGGTGGATTCCCAACGATCGCTGCAAAGCCCTTCGTTTCGCCTTCCAAAAACACCTCAGGAAACTCCAACAACCAATGAAACGGTTTTCGAGGTGGTTGATTCGCTGGATTTCCCAGGTTTAACATTCGTTCTGCACTTACCTTCAGTGCCGTAATATCTCGCGTTTGTTCTTCTGTTGCTTTTCCTGCTAATTCCTGCTCAATTCGCTGCGATACCACCATCAAATCTTCAGTGGTTAAATCAGATGTTTTCCCGGCATCTACCAACATTCTACCAATCAAGTAATCTCCCACAAACCGAAGCCGATCGATCGCCCGTTCTGCCTCCTGAAACAGTCGTTCCTTTTCCTGTAAATCCTCAATGCCATTGACGCTAAAGCTTTCCAGCTTGCGACGTTTAGCGATCGCATCCTGCAAAATCGGTTGCCAAATTTGGGAGGCGATCGGATACTGCACCGCTTCACTGTCTGGATTCAGATGCAAATACTCAATCTGTTCAGCACGGGTAATGCCCAACAACGAATCACCCCACTTCAGCGCATGATCCAGAAACGTAAACGGTCGCCCTTTCGCCAGCGTCACCAGCCACAGCGATAGTTTTGCCATTTCAACAGCTAATGGGTTTTTGTCCACTCCGTAGAGGCAGCGATCGGCTACAATCCGCCGCGCCACCAGCAACCGTTCTTCTAGATCGGTAGGGAGAATATGCTCTGACACCGCACCGATCGCAAGGGAACCATCAGGGAGGATGCGGATTCTGTTGTCGCTGCCAACTCCTTTGTCACCCTCACCCCCAACCCCTCTCCCATAAAGGGCGAGGGGAGCCAAACCAGTTTCTTGTTCCCCTTCTCCCCGCGTGGGAGAAGGGGTTAGGGGATGAGGGGCAAATGCTTTGCGGATCATCTCCAAAGCTGTCGGCAAATTAGTCTCTACCAATTCGCTACTAACTCGAACAAATCGGAGTCCTAGCGATTCGAGTAATTCTTGACGCTGACGATCGAGGTCTTGTTGAGTTTCATGAATACCTCCGTCTACTTCAACGATCAGTCGTTCTGAAGCGCAAAAGAAATCCACAACAAAAGAACCGATAGGTTGTTGTCGTCTAAACTTGCGATCGTCAAGCTTCCGGCTCCTCAACGCTTGCCATAGAATCTCCTCACTTGAAGTAGGTTGCTTACGAAACTCACGGGCTACCTCAAGCATTTTCTCCTTCAAAGCCTCTGGGACTTCCCATTTGTCCGGCTCCCCTTCGCCCCCGGTGGGAGAAGGGGCTGGGGGATGAGGGGGAATCTCCGCTGCCCACGCCTCCACCAGCTTCCCTGCCAGATAGCGACAGGTCTGCACTAAAAACGCCCCACTCCCCATCGCCATATCGCAGATCTTCAGTTGCAGCAATTCCGCCGCCGATCGCAACCGCCACTGTTCCTTGGGCTTACCCTCTGCCACGCCCTCAAACACCAGCGGCTCCAGCGTGTACTGCACAATCTCCTCCGTCAGATTGCGCGGCGTGTAGTGCGTCCCCGTCTGACGGCGATCGACTCCCTCCGTCACATACACCGACCCCTCCAGAATCACCACCGGATAGCCCAGCGTATCCTGCCGAATCAAGCCTGCAAAAGGAAGGACACGATCGAACAGTTGCGGGTCATTGTTGCAAGCCGTCCGCAATCGTTGCTGGTCGCGTGGCTCAATCTCCGCACTCAACGCTTTCTTCAACGCAGAAGGCGATTTCCCTGCGGGAAGGCTTCGCCAACGCCCCGTCTTCTCCTTCAACCATGCCAGTAACGCCGCTTCACCCTGCACCTGAACCCGCTCTAGCTCTTTTAGCCTAACCTCTGGCTCCTCATACCGGGTTCCCACTAACCCCAACACCGTTGAGGTTGCCCGCACCGCTGTATGGTCCAGCAACCCCTCATAGACATGCCCGATCTGTTCAATACCTAACTCCTGGAATGATAACCGCCTGGGTTCTACTCCACCTCCTGGCACCCGAATTTGCAGAATTTGCAACGCTTCTAGCAGATGCAACACAATCCGGTTATTGATCCGCAGCGGATCAGCCTCGTTCGATTTCCATTCCGTTCCCTGCCCTCGCCCCTCTAGAAACGGAAAGCGATCGGGGTCAAACAAACTTCCGCCATACGCTGGAAGCTGCAACGTGTCGTGAAAGATGCCGCCATACACCGCCCGAAATGTTGCCAGCAACCGACACCAGGCATCCGATCGCCGCTCCAACACTTCCTCGCCATGCTGATCCGCGTGCGATCGCAACTGCTCCCGTAACGTAGATACGGCATAGTGCTGGTCATAAATCGGATCGCCCAACAGCAGCAGTCCCCGTTCCTCCGCACAAAAGAGAAACACCAACCGCATCATCACCGTCAGTGCCGCCTCATAAAGCTGCGACTCCGCAATGTCCTTCAGCAAGTCAATTTTATCGGTACGGGCGTTCGCGGAGCGTTCCCAAAGGGAAATCGCCTGCACCAGCACCTCTACGGCTCGTCGCACCTGATAGCCCAACTGGTCAGTGACTTCCTGCTGATCCGTCAAGCTCTGGGTTAGCAGTGCCTCCAGCGTCTCGGAGTCATCCACCCCAAAGAACCGCCGCACCCCCAGTAAGCTCCGGAATGCCCGCAGTGTCAGATGCTCTTCCACCCAAAGGGTGCTGTACCAGGAGATAAACCCGGTCGTCTCCCCTTTCGGCGCATTCACCAGCATCCAGTGTTCGCCATTGGTCACCAGACCCAACCGCACATTGCAGGCGTGCAGCAATTCCATCATCCGTGTTGCTGGACTTGCCGCCGATCTCGATCCCTTTAACGGCTTCTCTAACCCCTGCCCTGGAGGAACGATTTGCACAAGTAGCCTGGGTTTTCCTGCATCCGGTGTCTCTGCTGGATTTACAACCGCCCAATCAGGACGGAGCGTTTCATGCTGTTCAGTTACACTCAGTCCTGGTGGGATCTCCTGGCCACTCCGCAATACTTCATCGGGCAGCTCCAGGGTTTGCTTTAAGACAAATTCCACCCATGCTCGATGGATGGCTGGTTCAGGTTTTAACCCAAACTGGTTATCCTGCCACTCCTCATACGCCGATCGCAGTCGCTTCAAATGTTCTGGATCATGGGCATCCACGCCCGCCGGAAACGCTTTCAGCAGCACAGGTAGGCTCAAAAATGGGCCTGATGCTTCAACCAGCGATAACCATTCAGCGTGATGACGAGCAGTAGACATAATTTTTTTTGCGAGTGAAAACTGAAGCTATTTTTCCTTCCAGCGACCGGGATTAATATGCGTTATTCAAGTTGAACTACTTCCGTTATTTTTTTGCTGCTATAAGCTGAAACTCCTGTCAAATCTGGGGTGTTGGATTCTGATTTGAGATCCAGGCTCTATTCGCCTCCGCTATTAATAGAGGCTGACTTCGCTTCTATCAGAAATGATGCCCAGGGTTCAGCTAGTCGATACTCTCGAATTCGGACTCCCTGACCCGATGTAACCGGTTCCATAAAATTCTCATTCGCCCACTCCCCTAACCATTCGCGGGCTGTCCGGTCAGAGATGCCAAACCAAGCTTCGACATCGGCGGGTCGCACAGTCAAAGGTATAGGAATGCCAGCCAGTACCCTCGCCAAAAGGCGAGTCAGCATTTGCTGTTGCCGACGGGATAATTCATCCCAGGGAACCTTAGCAATTCCTCTTGCCTGATAGAGAAATGTCGCTTTCTCCTTTAGATCATTTGCTGCACTGGCTAATATTTCCACAAAATACTCTAACCAGGGTGAGTAATCGGGATCGTGACGCCCTTCGTAGAAGTTAACCGGTAACCCCATTTGCAAGCTGCGGTAGTAGCGATCTCGATCAGCATTGAAATATTCATCGAATGAGAAAAAGCCCCGCATCCGATACCCCGATCGCCAGAGTTCAGCAGTAGCCAGTAATCTTCCAGCTCGCCCGTTTCCATCGTCAAACGGATGAATGCTTAGAAATCGGTGGGTCAAAATTCCAGCCCGAATCGGTGTTGATAACTCAGTTGCGGCTGGAGAGGCAAGCCAACTCACCAACTCGCTCATCAAAACGGGCACATCTTGCGGTTCCGGTGGAGCATAATCGATTCTTCGAGTTAGCGAATCCACAACAGGACATTCAGTAACACGGTACTGGCTGCGGCTTCCTCGTCGTCCCCGACCTCGAACAATCACAATTCTATGCAACTCTTGAATAAAGGCTTCTGTAATAAGTGACTGAGTTTCTGAGAATTCTTCCACTCGATCAAGGGCACGCCAGTAATTGCGAACTTCCTGTTCTGCATCACTGCCCTGCCGTTCACCTTGAGCAATTGCTTGCTGCATTGCCGCCTCATCCAGTGGGTTTCCTTCAATTTGAGTTGAATTACGGGTGCTCCGCTGTAGGGCATCGTGGCGCAACCGCAAGGTGGTATCAGGAGGTAAAGGCAATACATCAACGACAGCCCTGGCTGCCTCGATCACACCTATATTCTTGATCAGGTTGTTGCTACAGGTAAATCGCGGGGCAAAAACCATTTCTTGTACTTCAAACTCCTGAACGGATGACTTTACTCGGTACCAGATAGGTTACTGCTAGAGGAAATAATCGAGCGGTTGGGTTCTCAAACCGCCGTCGGATCAGACTTGTTTCCTGCTCAATTTCTTTAGGGATCTGTTCTGCTCTGGCCCTGAGACTATTCATATTCCGCTCAAACTGCTCCCGCTCTGGTGTACTAAATAAAGTCAATTGCTCGACCTGGGGTTCCTCCAACTCTCTCAGGATGCTCTTCTGTAATTCCGTCAGAATGGCAGTGACATCAGCAATCTCCTTTTCCGCCCGATTCTGTAAATCCCGTTGCAGGCTTGTAGTACGTTCCCCTTTCCGTACCTCTAATGCCTGCATTAACGGTTCAGCATACTTGTCCCACATCTGGGCTAACTTTTGCTGCATGGCTTCAGGAACAGAACCCGGGGTAATAGCACCGAGAGCCGCCTGTAACTGCATCACTCCCAGACGGCTAAAACGTCCTTCCTTCAAGACTCCACCTGCGGTAATCACCTCTTCATGGAGTCGTTGCTGGTCACTCCCTAAAATCACGAGTCGTCCATAGGCCACCACTGCTGGAGTTTCTAACCCTGCCTTGGATGACACGACTCTGGCAGTTACCCGATGAAGATTCTTCCGGTTTTCGGTAGACCAGACCTCCGCCCGCAGCAACCGCAAACACATCTGCACCAATCGATGATTCAAGTGAGCTAACACCACATCATCCCGTCCATGTGATGCATCCGGGTCAAACACGATCGGACGAATTTCTTTAGTATGAGGATGTTCTAACCCTTCAGCACAGGCAGCCCAACTCGCTTTTAGCTGAGGTAGATAAAAGGCACGACCTTGTAATCCCTCAACTTCCGCCTCAATCAGTGGAGGTTGGTCTGCCAACTCCAGTCCGATCCGTACCACCGACTCAATGTTATCGGGAGTCAGTCTTAAATTCTGCCGTGTTTCATGCAACTGATCCCGTAGCTTCTGAATCTGCTCCCGTACCTTACGCTCAAACTTCAGCATCCGCCGTACAGGTTCCGATTCCCGCTCTGCCCTGGATGTATCGAGCGTCACCCGTCGCCCTAGCATCGCTTCTTCCACCTGCGACGCAATCACCGGACCCACTTTCCCCAGGTCTTCTCGGATATTGTTCACCTTCAGTGCCGCCCGCATCAGGAACTCTAAGTCCCCTTCTAAATCTCCAGGACGAGTACCGCTGGTTGCCTGCTCCTGGTAGTCTTTACCGACAAAGTGGTAAATGTTCACTTCAGATGACCGCTGCCCATGTCTATCAATACGGCCATTTCGCTGCTCCATCCGGTTTGGATTCCAGGGAATTTCATAGTGAATGAGCCGTGAGCAAAAGTTTTGTAAGTCTAAACCTTCTGAAGCCGCATCAGTTGCCAGCAGAATCCTTACTGGAGAGACATCCGGGTGGGCTTGAAATGCCGCTTTTACCACTTCTCGGTCGTCTGAATTCATCCCCCCATACAGCGTCATCAGACGATTTCCCTGCACCAACCCCTCTGATGCCAGCAGGTTATAGAGCCACTTCTGGGTTGTCCGATACTCGGTGAAAATGATTACCCGCTCGTTGGACCACTGACCATTGGAGCGAATGGTCGTATTGATCCAGTTCAGCAATTCGGTTGCCTTAGCATCGGGTTGTCGGGCAGCTACTTCCGCCCACTGGAGCATTTCTTGCAATAAACCTTGTTCTTCAGGAGTAAGTGCCCGAAATAGGCGACTGGTATTGCTGATCGACTCATCCGTTGCCGCGTCATACGCCTCGTCATCAGCAAATTCTTCCTCCACCTGTTCTATCTGCCGCCGTAAAATTCCCTCAGTCGGTTTAGCACTCAGGCTGCTGGTTTGACGACGACGAGCGGTGGTCAGAGATTCCTGGTGTCGGGTCAAGGTCGTGAGAAATGCTTCAGGAGAGGAAAACAGCCGTTTTTTCAGCAGTTTCAAGACAAACTCAGTGGCGTACTTCTCCACATTGTCGTCAACGCCCTTTGTTCGCAGTTCCGTATACCGCTTCAATGCTGCATGAGCTTGTCGTTCCGACGGGGGATAATCGACTGAGATCGCCTCCAACTTGCGACCAGGGAACATGGGCGAATCATCCCAGTTCTTCATCTCCTGCTTCAAACGCCGCACCATCACCACCTGAAGCTGATTGCGGTCTGGATCGACCCCTCTAGCAAACCGTTGAGCATCCAGTAGCTCCAGCAATGCCGTAAAGCTCTCCGGGTAGCCATTGTGGGGAGTTGCCGTCAGAAACAGCTTGTGTTCAAAATGGGGAACCAGCAACCGAATGGTGGCAGTTCGTTGAGAATCGATCGCATACTGCCCACTGCCAGAAGGAGCTACGTTATGGGCTTCATCCACAATCAACAGGTCAAACCGTCGGGGGTAGAGGGATTCACCTTCTGCGGGTAAGACTTCTCGGAAGAGGCGAAGGGGGCGATCTCGCTTGAGGAAATCGATCGAGGTAATCAGTTGGGGAAAATGAACCCAGGGATTCACATGAATGCCTCGCTGTCGTCGTAGGTCTTTCATCAAAGCACTATCGACAATGCGGAAGTCCAGCCCAAACTTATCCCGCATCTGATCCCGCCACTGGATCTGAAGGGATGATGGACAGACAATCAAAATTCGGCGACAGCGATGGCGAATAATCAGTTCCTGGGCAACTAATCCAGCTTCGATCGTCTTACCTAGTCCTACGTCATCAGCAATCAACAGGTTGACACGGGGCATCTGAATTGCCCGTACCACTGGATCAAGCTGATAGTCCTCAATATCAATGCCACTGCGGAACGGAGCCTGAAGCGTACGGATATCCGCAGAAGAAGCAGCGCCCCACCGCACGGCATCTAGAAATGCCTCCAGTCGAGCCGGATCATCAAAGCCAGTGGGTCGTGGTAATTCTACCCGCTCATACACCTGTGTCCCAGGTTCTAGCTCCCAAATTACCTGAAGTTCTTCCCCTAGCCCATCATCTTCAATCGAGGAAAGCAGGACTAGACTCTGAGGCCGTGTTGCTTGCGGAAATAAAGGACTAGAGGGCAATGTAGTTTGACGCACATCCGTCACGACATACTGCCTGTGCCGGACTCTTACGAGTTGACCTTGTTCTGGGACTACACCGATCTCGCTCATCGAAAATCTGCCGCTTGTCTTAAATTAATTTGCTAAAAATTTTGGACTTTTGACAAGTATGCCCTGAAGTTTGGAACGAAGTATCAAGATGGAGTATCCCCGTATTCCACAAAACGGCCACTGTTGATGTTTTAAGTCAATGTGTTCTCCTTACTCCGATCTCTCCCTTCAGTGTAGTAGGCAGTAGCGCATGCCTCGAAAGCCGCCTACATTTCTCCCGGTTAGTTGGGTTCTGGGAACATCCCGCTTGATTCCATTTTGAAGTTCCCAGAACCAAGCGAGGTTCGCCCCTCTTTTAGAAGCCCCTAACCGGCCTGCTGTTTAGCGATTGAATCGATAATAAGGCTTTTATTACAGCCGTATATTATCGGATCAGTCTGGGGAGAGGTTGATCGCGCCGGTGCCAGCGCCCTCCCCCGATCGCCTCCACTACCTGCTGCCCATCAATGTTGGCGCGGGAGGAAGGGCGATAAATAAACCACCCATTTTCCGAGTTGACGAACCTCGGCTGATGTGAGTAAGTGGGAGTTGTCTGGGCCAGTGCTGGCAGATTCGGGACCGAAAATTCCATCGTGGATGAAAGGGCTACAATTTCATCGTGCTACAGAAAACCAAAGGCTAAGGCCATCAGTTCTCCGTTAGCTGGGAGCCATCACTCTCTTCAATCCCCATAATTTTCTTATATCGCTCCAAATAGGGCTCATCGCCCCACCATGCCGAATAAATCCGCTCATGCACATCGCGGCTATGGCCCATTGACTTGGCGCTGAATCCAGAATCAAACCCCTTGCGATACATTCGTCTCGCGTAGGCATGACGAAAGTCCAGCGGGGTAAAAGGAAACTTGCGGTTACGGAGATATTGTCCGACGCTATCACCCAGGTCGTTATTGCTGCGTTCCTGGCCAGACTCGCTCTTGAGCTTTAGTTCCGGCGGATAAACAGGATTCCGGATCACGGCCATTATGTCTCCCCACCCATCACCGGGACAGGGGTAGGCCTGACGCCGTCCCGTTTTTGTTTCTTCCTGAATCTCCAGAATCGGCGGGTTCTCCTGCAAGCGATCAGTAAAACATCTGAACACTTCATGACTCCGTAGGCCGTATAGCGAGATCGCGGCATAGATCCAGCGCCAGCCTGGGTCAGAAATACAAGACCAAATATCTAGAATCTCGTTATCAGTTGGCAATGTGCGAGGGTCAACCGATTTGGGAGAATAGCCCTTACCAAGTTGCCGCAGTTCGGCGATCTCTTTTGCCGGGAGTTCGACAAAGGTGGCTAAGGCTGCATAGGCCATGCATCCAGTTGCCAGCTCGGTGCGCACGTTTTCAGTTTCTCCCGGCCGCGGGGGTAACATTGATGGGACGGAGAGGGGGGGATTCGAACCCCCGTTAGGTTTGACCCTAAAACAGATTTCGAGTCTGCTGTGAAAAACCTTAAAACCGTTTAAGGATAGGGCTTTTGGGATAACTGCAAAATGCTTTTCCCCGTTTTTTCCCCACCTGCTTACGCATAATTTTGGATAGTTAGCGTAGGTTAAACACGGATTATTGGCCCAAAGTATCCGCGATAAATCAATTGGAATAACTTATCAGTACGGCTACTTTAAGCTGAATTGCTGATTGATTGACAACAGGCCTGATGTAAGTCGATGTTGATCAACGCCAACCCCGACACCGGTAAGGGACTTGCGTGAAAATAAAATCCCCATGATGCGTTACGGCTAGCGCCTAACACATCCTACAGCGGGTACATTATTTAATTGCAAACCCCTAACAGTTTTTTGGGTTGCGAAAACGCTCTAGCGCCACCCTAGCGGAGTGGTTCAGTGCACAGTCTAAACACTCTTGCAATTAGCCGCTTCTATGATCGCAGCCAGCAACCTTGCCTTTGTGACCTTTCCTAGTTCTGGAAGTTGAGATAAGTCTTCAGCCATTTGTTTGAGATGGTTGGATGCCCTTTCTGAAACCAATAGCTGCAAGTTGCCAGTGGGTTGAGATGGCCCCTGAAGCAGTTGAACTAAATCCTTCTTTTTGGCATTCAAGACCAGCGATGATGTGAACTCCTGGAGCGTTTGACAGCCATCGCTGGCTTTGTGGAGTTGGGCAGTCTGCTGGCGAGTCTGTTCTGATACCTTGATTTGCACTGGCTTAAACGGCACGTCTTTACGGGGTCTCCCTTGACCCCGACCAGGGCCACCACGCGGATCTTTGCCCTGCCGTACCATCCGATACCCTGCCCGATTCAGTTTAGGCCAGTCCTGATTCAGAATTGCCCCCAAGACGCCCCGACACCCAGCAATATGCCTACACTCTGAAGCGGTGCGACAAGTATTAAGAAATATCAACTTTTGCGCATCGTTGACTGGGTAGTATCGTGTGGTAGCAAAGTACCGATTCATAGGGCTTTTGTCGGTCAACCAGTCATTTTTATTTATCGTATATCATGCCAAGAAGAAAAAGAGTTGAACCGGAAGTTGTGCAGGGCTGGCCTAAATCGGTGAGTTTCTCAGTAGAGATGTGGTCTACCGAGCAGGCGATCGCCACTTTCTCGGAGGAGAATGCGAAAATCACTACCGAGAAGTTAATGAGCCAGTTAGGAAACTTGCTGTCAAAGGTGGGTTTTGTCTTACCGGTTGTCATTAACCAACGCACCGGGAAAATGGTTGGCGGGCATTCACGGGTGTTAGTGGCGAAGCGGGATGGCATAGAAGAGGTGCCAGTCCATCTCGTAGATCTGAGTGAAGCGGATGAGCGAGAGCTACGGTTAGCCCTGAGCAAAATCGATGGGAAATGGGACTTCGCTTTGCTGGAATCAGCCTTACAGGATGTCGCAGAAAGCAACAACCTGATGTTCTCAGGCTTCACTGAGGATGACATGGTAGCCATGCTTTCTGGCTCAGAAGCGGAATTTGAGGAAACGTTTGAGGAATTTGCGGGCAGGTTTGCCGGTCGGCAGCAGTCCGATTTGGTGGTA
>JBJTUO010000044.1:0-36939 GCA_046080785.1 Leptolyngbyaceae cyanobacterium
GAAGCAAGGTTGGATTGGCAAAAAGACTAACCATTTGACTCCGAGCAACTTTCCCGAAGGATTAGTAGGATTTTGAGTGCGTTCTGACTAACGAGAGTCAGTCGGCATCAGCGATCGCAGCATGTAAACGATGAGGGCAACTTTGTAGGTAAGAAATCCTAAAAAAATGGGTACGATCTGTAGCTGATTCCACTGAGTTGCTACTATAATCAGCCCAATAAAGATAGCGAGCTGGGATTTCCCGATTCGCTCTTTCTCCCTACCCAGTCGTTCAACGTTTCTAGCCAACACTTTTAAGTAAACCACACCTGTGCACGCTCCAAGTAAATAATTCAGAGCGATATTGAGGTTATAGGCGACCCACACAGAAAAAAAGATGATTGCCGTCAATACCAGAGTGGTAATGAATAACTCCTGCTGGAGCTGGTAAAACTCCTGCATCGAGCTATTGGATGGTGGCAACTCGTCAGATTGCGACACAGCCCTCACGTCCGGGTGGTACTAAGGTGTTACTCAATGAGAGGTGAACAAGCGCTCATCAGCAGTAGAGTTAAGCCCTGTAGAGAGCAAAATCGCTGCCTTCAGCCGATCCCCAATCACTTGAAATCATACCACGCGGGGTAATAATACTTAACGAAAAATTGGCAGGAGATTAGGAGTTAGGAGATTAGGAGTTAGGTAAATTTCTAGCTTCTGACTCCTGAATTCTGACTTCTGAATTCTGTCTCCTGACTTCTGAATTCTGTCTCCTGTCTTCTGACTCCTGACTTCTAAATTCTGTCTTCTGGCGTCAGTAGCAGCAGAGACTGATTTAACAGAGACCTCACCTGTTCCAAGGAGAGCGCCTGATCTTTCAGGATGGCTGCTAGCGGTTGGCCGATCGCTGCATTTTGATCGCAGGCTTGCAGAAAGGCAAATTCGGCGTCTGACAGATTAACGATTTGGTAATCGGCATTAAACAAACATTGACTGGGCCAACCGTCCATACAGGGATGGCGTTCTGGAACAGCCGCCAGCAATGCCTGATCACTGCTCCAGTCTGCGATCGGCAGAGGCTCTTTCCCTAAGAAAAATTCGTAGTGGCTGATGGCATCGGGATTGAGCAGCTCGACCAGACGGTAGCGCTGGCGATCGCTGAGTTGGCTGGCCCGTTCCATTAATTCTGGTGCTTTCCCTAGGAGCGTCTCTAACTGCCAGGTGCGGGGGTTAGAAAACCCTAGAAACTTAAGGCCAGAGCTGTCAACCAGTTGAAACAGACTATCAATGGTGTAATCGATCTCCTGGGGATGGACATACATATCGGCAAAACATTGGTCTCGCTCATTCTCCAGCGACCAACGCTGCCGTTCTCGCTGCACCAATCGGTTGTCTTCGGGGAGAGCGGCAAAGATCTGGCGACCCACCCGCACACCATCGCGATAGTCTCCTCTTTGCTGCCCCTGCAACAGGGCGATCGCCTCCTGCATCAGGGTAATTTCCCAACGGCCCAGGGCCCCATAGATAAAAATATGCATCAGGCCACCGGCAGCCAGCTTAGCAGCGAGGGCCTGAACCCCCCTAATCGGGTCGGGGAGATGGTGGAGTACCCCGACGCAATTAATCAAATCAAACTCCCCCGGCAACTGATCGACATCGTAAAGGCTGAGTTGGTGAAACGCAACACCACTGGCCCCCGATCGCTGGCAGCGTTCTTGGGCAACCGCAAGGGCCCCTGCACTCAGGTCGATCGCCGTAATCGCAGCCTGGGGGTTTAAGTGAGCCAGATATTCTGTGCCAACGCCGGTGCCACAACCCGCGTCTAAAATCCGTAGATTTTGGTGGTGGGGTTTACGTCCTGTACAAAAGCTGTAGGCGGCCAACCAATGCCAACGCCAATTATAGCCAGGAGGTGGCTGATCTAGGAGTGGCTCCGGCGGAAAGGGATAGGTGTCATACAATCTGGCAACAGCGGCGCTAATGCTTTGGGCGTCAGACATAGTGAAGTTTAGCTCAGCAATTCTGAGTGTAGCGAGGCCGCGTCGCCGATTAATTTTGTAACAAAACCTTTACAGTCTCTCAGTAATGTTCCATCGATCCTCTATGATTAACGAGAAATTGAGCGGTTTGAGTTTGAAATAGATCTTAATAAATCAAATCAATTGGTCAAATCGTTCTAACCTTAAATATTGAACTGGTCGCCCCTGTACCGTCATGGTAAGTAGTTGGATGCTATTGAATACACCCCCTGTAGTCCCCCTTTGTAAGGGGGACGGCGACAGCCGGGGGTACGCCAGGTAATTCTTTATGTCCAGGTACTTATTTTGCTAAAAGCTTTTCTTTTTTGAGAGGTTTTGCATGGTTGGTAGGTGACACTCTGGTTAATTAGTTTTAACAGTCACGATCCGTTGAGGGAGCCTTTGAAATCTAATGAGTGTTAAAGCAAGCGGTGGAAGCTCTGTTGCGCGCCCCAATCTTTATCAAACAATGCCCGTCTCAACTATTTCCCAGGCGGAGCAACAAGATCGCTTTCTAGGTCGAGGAGAATTAGATGCCCTGGTCTCTTTCTTTAGCTCAGGTGCTAAACGTCTTGAGATAGCCCAGGTGTTAACTCAAAACTCTGACCTGATCGTTTCGCGGGCTGCCAACCGTATTTTTACCGGTGGATCGCCCATGTCTTTCCTGGAAAAACCGCCGGTTAATCAACCCGTTATGACCGTTGCCGGTACGGTTTTAGACACCCAGGAAGGCATGAAACTGGGAACAGTTACCTTTGTTGATTCTCGCAGCAGTGGTGGTGGAATTTTAAGCGGCGTTAGATCTATCTTTTCTATTTCTGGGGGAGGGGTTGTCGTTCCCCCCGGTTTTCGGCCCATTAATGTGTCTCGCTATGGGCCCAGCAACATGGCTAAGTCTCTACGGGATCTGAGCTGGTTTCTCCGCTACACCACCTACGCGATCGTGGCAGGGGATCCCAATATTCTTTCCGTTAACACCAGAGGGTTGCGAGAAATTATTGAACGGGCCTGCTCTGGCGAAGCAACCCTGGTGGCGCTGCAAGAAATGAAGGTGGCGGCCTTGAGCTATGTTCAAGGCGATGCGGAAGCAGCCGAAATCGTGGGTGATTACTTCAACGTGCTGATTACCGAGTTTCAGGCTCCCACTCCATCGAATAAACTGCGGCAACGTTCCTCCGAAGACTTACAGGGTTTGGCCCTACCTCAAATTTACTTCAACGCCTCAGAACGCCGACCTAAGTTTGTCATGAAACCGGGTCTTTCCGCTTCTGAAAAAAATGAGGTGGTGAAAGCAGCCTATCGCCAGATTTTTGAACGGGATATTACCCGCGCCTACTCTTTGAGTATCTCTGACCTAGAATCAAAGGCCAAAAACAACGAGATCTCAATGAAAGAGTTTATCCGTCGTCTGGGTAAATCACCGCTTTATCGCAAAAATTTCTTTGAGCCCTATATCAACAGTCGGGCATTAGAGTTGGCTTTTCGCCATTTTCTGGGGCGGGGGCCTAGTTCTCGCGAAGAAGTTCAAAAGTATTTCAGTATTATTTCCAACGGGGGGTTGCCCGCCTTAATTGATGCGCTGATCGATTCCCAGGAGTATGCTGATTACTTTGGGGAAGAAACCGTGCCTTACCTGCGTGGGTTAGGTCAGGAAGCCCAGGAATGCCGGAACTGGGGGCCGCAGCAAGATTTATTCAAATACAGCGCGCCCTTCCGCAAGGTGCCTCAATTTATTACCACCTTCGCGGCTTACGATACCCCCTTGCCCGATCAGCATCCCTATGGGGCCGGCAACGATCCCCTGGAGATTCAATTCGGGGCCATCTTCCCCAAGGAAACGCGCAATCCCAATGCTCGTCCAGCCCCCTTTGGTAAAGATAGCCGTCGGATTTTAATCACCCGCGGCCCCGGCATCAACAATCAACTCAGCAATCCAGGGGCGCGGGGGGCTGCTCCCGGTAGCCTGGGCCCCAAGGTGTTTAAGCTAGATCAACTGCCCAGCTTTACGGGGCTGGTGCAGCGTCGGCCCTCTGGTAGCACTTCAATCAGGTCGGAGAGTAAGGGAGCCAGCGTCAAATTCTCCGAGAGCTCTACTCAAGCTCTGATTCGGGCTGCCTACCTGCAAGTGTTTGGGCGGGAGCTGTATGAGGGGCAACGTCTGTCAGTTGCTGAAATTAAACTGGAGAACGGTGAAATTACAGTCCGGGAATTCATTCGTCAACTGGCGAAGTCCAATATTTTCCGGAGCCTGTACTGGTCATCTCTCTATGTCATGAAGGCGGTAGAGTACATCCACCGTCGGCTGCTGGGTCGCCCCACCTATGGCCGCCAAGAAACTAACAAATACTTTGATATTTGTGCCAAGCAAGGGTTCTATGCCTTGATCGACGCCATCATTGATACCCCTGAATACGCGGAAGCCTTTGGGGAAGATACGGTTCCCTACGAGCGCTATGTTACCCCTGGGGGTCTGGCAATGAGAACCTTACGGGCTGGCAGCATCGGAGCTACCGCAAGTAAGCCCGTTCAGGATGAAACACCGCGCTTCCTGGAACTGGGGGCGGTTACCTTTGATCGGTCTGAGCCAGAAATTGCGAACCGCGTTGCTCAGGGCGTCACCAAGAAGCGGGAACAAACCAAGACCTTTAAGCTCACCAGTCTGGAAGATAAGCCAGCACTGAAGGTGATTATTGGCGCGGCCTATCGTCAAATCTTTGAACGGGATATCGCCCCCTATATTGTGAAGAATGAGTTTACCGTTTTAGAAACTCAGCTGAGCAATGGGGATATTACCCTGAAAGAGTTTATTGAAGGACTGGGTACTTCTCGTCTCTATACCCGTGAGTTTTATACCCCCTATCCCAATACCAAGGTAATCGAGTTAGGGACAAAACACTTCCTGGGTCGGGCACCACTGGATCAGGCTGAGATTCGCAAATACAACCAGATTCTTGCCACCTCTGGGTTGAAGGGCTTTATTGGGGCCATGGTGAATAGTGCCGAGTACGTTCAGGCTTTTGGAGAAGACACGGTGCCCTATAACCGGTTCTTGACGCTGCCAGCGGCCAACTACCCCAACACTCAAAGGCTCTATAACACCCTGACCAAACAAAATAAAACCCTGGTTGTTCCCAGTTTTGAACCAGCCAAGTCGAATGGAGATGCAGCCAAGTTGCCCCTGACCAGTCAGGCGATCGCGGCTCAAGCTGCGGCTCATACGACTCTCGCTGGCACCGGTCGTTCTTCAAGCCCAGACGTGCCTGAAGCGGCAAACCTGGCCCGCCGCAAATCGGTTCGTATCTGCCGCTTAACCCCTGGGATGTCTGCCTCTGACCTAGATCAGGTAATCACGGCCATCTATACTCAAATCTTGGATGTGTTTAGTGAACCTGTTCCTGATCAGTTCCGTCGGCTTGATTTAGAAGAACAGTTGCGGAGTGGCCACCTCACCGTGCGCGGCTTTGTCAATGAGCTGGCCAGCTCGGAGATCTACTCCCAGCGGTTTTACACGGTTTATCCCAATGCCAAAGTGGTGGAGTTGTTGTTCCGTCACCTCCTGGGTCGTGCCCCAGAAACCCAGGTGGAAATTCGGCAATACAATCAATTGCTGGCAGAAAAAGGTCTAAAAGCAGTGGTCGGCGTGATGGTGAATAGCCCCGAGTACGATCGCTACTTTGGTGAAGACGTCGTGCCCTACCGGCGCTTCCCAACGGTTCCTGCGGGCAACTACCTGGGCAGTGTCAAGGCAGAAACCCATCTCTCTTAAACCCCGCTGAGCTTGAGCTCTAGAAAAGCATCCCCGATCTCAGAGTTTGGGGGTGCTTTTTGCTTAGACTCTCTGAGACGGCTATGTTAAAATAAAGGACTGCTAGCTAAATAAGAAGGAAACTACACAAGCTATGGCGTTGCTGCAAGAGCAAAAGCAGTCCCTCATTTCGGACTACCAATTGCATGAAACCGATACCGGATCTACTGATGTTCAAATTGCCATGTTGACTGAGCGAATTAACCGCCTCAGTCAACACCTGAAAATCAATAAAAAAGATCATTCTTCCCGTCATGGTTTGTTGAGCATGATTGGCCAGCGCAAGCGCCTGCTATCTTACCTGCAAAAACAGGATCAGGCCCGCTACAAAGCGTTGATTGCTCGTTTAGGGATTCGTGGCTAGAGGCAACGTCTTATGCCTTCATCCTCTAAGAAAGGCTCAGAAGCAGAATCTGCCAAGAAACCAGAGGCATTGCCCTTTGAGCCCAGGCAGACTCGCAAGCAGCTTGCCAAAAAAACACCTGCGGCACCGGTAGAGGCTAAGAAAGTGACAGCTTCTCCAGCGGCAAAGCAGGGTCATAGCACCGTCACTTCCCCACAGGCCACCGCGATTCCAGAGGTAGTGAGTCGTCGCATGGCCAAACGCATGGCTTTATTTAGCGGCATTCCTACAGCTCTAGGCATTCTGACTTTTATTGTCAGCTATGTGATCGTGTCTCAACACTGGTTCAAACTGCCAAATATTGCGGTGGTTCTGGTCAGTATGGGTCTCTTTGGTTTGGGTGTTTTGGGCCTTAGCTATGGAGTCATCTCCGCTTCTTGGGACGAAGACCGGTTAGGTTCCTGGCATGGGTGGGGAGAGTTTATTACCAACTTTGGGCGATTACGGCAGTCCTGGAAGTCTCGACGACAGAAGGGTGATATTTCTTCTTAATCGTCTGTCAAGACTGTTTTATCCTGACGGGCTACTAGATTCTCTAGATTGATATATTTTTTATTCAGCAGTAGGGTGGTTGATCATGATTGTGGTGATGAAAGTTGGCGCCCCTGAAGCCGAAATTACCCGTCTGACTGAAGAATTTATCAGTTGGGGGTTAGATCCAGAGAAGATTGTGGGCAAGCACAAGGTCGTCATTGGCCTGGTGGGGGATACAGCCGACATGGATCCCCATCAGATTCAAGAAATTAGCCCCTGGGTTGAACAGGTACTGCGGGTTGAGCAACCCTTTAAGCGAGCCAGTCGAGAGTTCCGTCACGGTGAACCGAGTGAGGTGATTGTCCCTACCCCCAATGGCCCTGTTTCCTTTGGAGAAAACCAGCCAGTCGTGGTAGTGGCTGGGCCCTGCTCGGTGGAAACTGAGTCCATGATTCTTGAAACTGCCCGTCGAGTGAAAGCGGCAGGAGCGAGCTTTTTGCGAGGAGGGGCATATAAGCCCCGTACCTCTCCCTATGCGTTTCAGGGACATGGAGAAAGTGCTTTGGGACTGCTGGCCGCCGCCCGCTCTGCAACAGGACTGGGGATTATTACCGAACTAATGGATGCCGCTGATCTAGAGCCGCTGGCAGAGGTGGCTGATGTAATCCAGATTGGTGCCCGCAACATGCAAAACTTTTCTCTGTTAAAGAAGGTCGGCGCTCAAGATAAGCCCATTCTGCTGAAACGAGGAATATCAGCCACGATCGAGGAGTGGCTGATGGCAGCAGAATACATTCTGGCAGCGGGTAATCCTAATGTGATTTTGTGTGAACGGGGGATTCGTTCCTTCGATCGCCAGTACACCCGCAATACCCTGGATCTTTCCGCCATTCCAGTCTTGCGATCGCTGACCCACCTGCCGATTATGATTGACCCCAGCCATGGGACGGGATGGGCTGCCCTGGTGCCCTCGATGGCGATGGCTTCTCTCGCCGCAGGGGCAGATTCCCTGATGATTGAGGTTCACCCTAACCCAGCCAAGGCATTATCAGATGGGCCGCAATCACTGACCCCCGATCGTTTTGATCAACTCATGCAAGAGTTATCGGTTATCGGTAAGGCGATGAACCGCTGGAATATTAAGTCCGCTGTTGCAACGGCGTGATTAGATCAAGATCAAGCCCTACAAATCAATTCGTAGTAAGTTTCCTTCTCCAGTAGCTGCGATTAAGCAACCTTCTTGATCGAACCAGGCTAATGTCGTTGGCATCCCTAGTCCAGCTTTAGCAATATTGATCAGGGGAGTCAAAGTGCCATCAGGTGCCAGATTGACAATCCAACCTTCGGTGGTGCTGAGCAGCCACTGTTGCTGGCGATGGGTAATGCCAAGGGAAACTCCCAGACCAGCCGTCTTTAAGTCTGCAACGAGTCGAGATCGACCGCTGGGAAGAATGCTCATCACCTGCCCATTATCCTGAGTTAGGAGAATTTGGTTTTGATAACTGTCAATGCAAAAAGGAGTGTTGGCCAGTTGGGTCACTAAACTGACCTTGCCTGCTGGGGTGACTCGCGCAATAACTCCTCCAGTACGAACCACATCTGTAGCAATAGTCACCAGGTAGTAAGGACGGTCGCCTCTGTGGATTGTTAAGTCAAAGGGAGCGCCAAACTCACCTGCCAACCCAGCAAAGTCAACCAGTTGGGATGCCTTGCCATCCCTTCCAATTTCAATCAAGGCATGACCTGATTCCTGGGCAGAAACCACTACTCCGATTCTATCTCCCAGCGCAATCATGCCATTGGGCACCCCAAAATTAATGATATTCACCCAGGGAGTGATAGTCCCGTCTAACCCTACCCGCAACAAATCTCCATCCAGAGTCGCAACTAAAATTTCGCCATCCCTGGCTTCTACCCCCTGAAACATAAAAAATTTGAGACCGGCTGCCAGGATTGAGATAGAAAGTTGCATGGGTCAAAGAGGTTAGTAAGACATTGCTGCTCTCAATTAACGGAGACGTTCAAGCAGATTAGGTGGAGGGGACTACTTGACTCTTCCCTAATGTTTCACTGCATGTGGCATTGCTGATTCTGAGTATAAAAAAAGTGCTGTATGCTCGAAACTTCGTTTCAATGCATATTGATTAGCTGGTTTGATTTTTACGCTTGGAAATAGCCCGTCGCCCTAACCAACTGACGACCAAGTCTGGGTGGCTCTTGGTCGCAAATACCCGTACTGCATGGTAATTCACCTTTTCTCGAAGACGATAAACCTGCTTAACCGGCATATCGAGAGCCTGGGCGATCGCTTCCTGTGTCTGCCCCTGTAAATAATAGCGAAGCCATTGAGCCGCCTCAGTCCCTATCTTCTCATTCAAATAAGTTTCAAACTGCTGGACAACCGCCTCTCGCAGTTCTTGTTGTTCCTCCTCACTCTGTTGCATCTGGTACTGACTGACTGCTTCTATATCTAGCAAGCTGACTGAACCTTCGGTTTCATCAGGCGCAATTTCTTCAGAAACTAAGCGAATAAAGTCATTGGTAGGAACTTGAGTCATGCCGCCCCGTTGAGACCGGCGCAGATAATTGACAAATCGGTAAGACAGCAGTGGTTGGTTCCGAATGGGGCGCAGGCAGTACTCCTCTAAACTGGTTAAAAGTAGGGCATTCCGTAACCGAGTATCCTGGGTGCAATGGGCAATCCACAGGCTCTGTTGTTGCATGTAAGAGTCATTTTGTAGCAGATCTTGAATCACCTCTTGCAATACATCCATGACAGAGCGCTGGCGATCGCGGGAGAGAGCAATCCAAGTTCGGATTTTGTTACGAATCAGAAATAGGCTACTCAGCCGTTGAATTAATTGTTGATAGGCTCGTTCTGGAGGAACATCCAAATATCGTTGCCGCAGAATGCGATAGCGATAATCCATCGACTTGCGGGCAATGCCTATCTGCTCCGGTGATAGATGATTTAAACGAAATGGATTTTCCCCAATCAACCATTGAACAATACCTGCACGAAGCTCAGCCCTGTGATTTGGCAGAGCCGCCTGTATCTCTAATTGCCATTCTTGTTCCAGTTCTTCAGCCAAAGCTCTTTCCTTCAGTGTGACCATGAAGCTACCGCCCAGACTGCCTAAATACACTTCTAGAGTGTGCCTTACCCCGCCCTTCAAAAACACTCACCCACGCGGGGCATTTTTGAAGTTGGGTAAAAATTAGCCAATCCGATTCAAGTGCTTATTTGCCCCGAGGAATCATACTTCCTTTTTGCATTGTAACGGTCTGTGTTTAGCCTGAGAAGCCTGAAGTCTTGATGAACTCCCCCGCGACTCCAGATCTAACCTGATGGTGTAACTACTCAGCTTGCGCACTGAGTCAAATCTCTTCTACGGTAGAACCGGGCCTTCCAGAGTTTTATTAGTCAACCAACTTGAAGCCAGTTCTTCCGGCAGCCTCCTAGCCTATCCAGAATTTCCCAACTTAATTACATGCCTCTAATAGTTCTTGTTTAAACCCTGGAACACAGGGATGAATAGCGCAATTTATTGCAGTTAAAAGTTTCACTAATAGTTCTTGTTTGAACCCTGGAACATAGATTTATTTGATCATTCTGCATCAGTTCGACTGGGGGTAAAGCCTTGAAATGCCGTATTTAGGGCATACAACATAGAGTGATTTCAATGACTTCTAAAGATTTTTTTCTGAAAACTTAATCAGCCTCTATTGTGGCTTATGGATACTATTTAATCTTTATTTCTAATTTATTGCTTGAGCGCTTCTCTTTGCCTGGTAAAGGCTATAAGCTTACTTACATGAGTTGAGTAATGAAACTTCTCTCAGCGCTCAACACTGGTTTTTAACCATTTTTGACTTTGTATTGGGTAGGGCGTAGCAGAAATGCCGCGAACGACTCAAATCATTGGCGCATCAAATATGTGGCAATGATCTGTTGTTTGCACGTCTGCGATCGCGCATCCCCGAGGTCATTTCATTTTCATAAGGTTTCGTTTTTTAGGCTTGATTGAGGAGATACTATGGCTGATTTTTCCCAGTTCACCCGACGCAAATTTTTGACTACGGCTGGCGCTTCAGCCGCCGCCGCCGTTTTTTTGAAGGGATGCCTGGGGAACCCTCCCAGCAGCACTCCCACTGCACAGACAAGCCCAACTGCTGCACCTGCGGTCAACATGGGTAGTGGTGAGGCTCCAGAAGTCACCACGGCCAAGCTGGGGTATCTGCCGATTGTGGAATCTGCCCCAATTATCATTGCCAAAGAAAAGGGCTTTTTTGCCAAGTATGGCATGCCAAATGTGGAAGTTTCTAAGCAGGCTAACTGGGCTTCTGCTCGGGATAATGTGGTCAACGGCTCAGGGGCTGGCGGCATTGATGGGGGGCAGTGGCAAATGCCCATGCCCTACCTGATTGGTGATGGATTAATCACCAACGGGCGCAAAGTGCCCATGTACAATCTACTGAAGTTAAATACCCAGGGGAATGGTATTGCAGTTTCTGGCAATCTGAAGGGCAAGGGTATTAGCTTAAACATCAAAGACCCGGCGGTTATCAAAGGGTTTGAAAAAACTGCTGGCCGTAAGTTTAAAGCAGCCTTTACCTTCCCCAATGCCAATCAAGATTTTTGGATTCGCTACTGGTTAGCTGGTAATGGTATTAATCCAGACAAGGATATTGACCTGCTGGCCATTCCCCCGGCTGAGACCGTGCAGGGGCTAAGAACCGGCACCATTGATGCCTTCAGTACGGGAGACCCCTGGCCCTATCGGATTGTGGCCGATGATATTGGCTTTATCGGTGCCCTGACAGAGCAAATCTGGCAGTACCATCCAGAGGAGTTTTTTGCGTTGCGGGCAGACTGGGTAGACAAAAACCCCAAGGCAACCAAGGCGATTTTAAAAGCCCTGATGGAAGCTCAGCAATGGTGTGACAAGCCGGAAAACCGACCAGAGTTGGTCACTATTCTTTCTGGCCGCAATTACTTCAACGTTCCAGCTAAGGTACTGACACCACCCATGGAAGGTAAGTACACCATGGGGGATGGTCAACCTCAGATCAACAACTTCCAATCTGGCGTTTTGTACTGGAAAGATGGTCGGGGTAGTGTGTCCTTCCCCTATAAGAGCCATGATCTATGGTTCTTGACCGAGACGATGCGCTGGAACTTCCATGATGGGGCGATTAAAGACTTTGCCATGGCCAAAGCCATGATTGACAAGGTGAATCGGGAAGACCTGTGGCGTGAAGCGGCCAAAGAGGCGGGTGTTGCCACAGCCGATATTCCTACCAGCAGTTCTCGAGGGGAAGAGAAGTTTTTTGATGGGGTTGTGTTTAACCCTGAAAATCCTGAAGCTTACCTCAAGAGCCTGAAAATCAAGGCCGCTTAAACAAACCTCTGTGTTTCCCATCCAGACCAATCGGTGATGGGAAATGCAACTTCTAAAGATGTGGAGGATGCGGTGCAACGCACCCTACCACATATCGGCACCGTGCTATTGGCCCTGGTCTTGAGAACGACGGGCGATCGCAAACCGACACCGAATAACCCAATTCTTGCACTTCTTGAACATTAAAGGGACAAATATGGTTGCAAATGCAGGAACCCGGAATAACGGGGCAAATTTTTCGGACTCGCTGCGGTCGTTTTGGCAAAAGAATGGTCAAAACATTTTTTTGCCACTGCTTGGGATTGTGGGTTTTTTACTGATCTGGCAGTTTCTGTCCATGACAGGGCTGACCAAATTGCCGCCTCCCACCTCACTGTTTACCGATAAAAATACACGAGAGTTGCTATTTTATCCTTTTATGGACCGGGGCGGGTTAGACAAGGGTCTCTTTTGGCAGACCTGGGCCAGTTTACAGCGGGTGGCGATCGGCTATACAGCCGCAGCGATTGTGGGCATTGCCCTCGGCATCCTGGTTGGAACCCAGTCAACGGTCAATAAAGCACTTGACCCACTGTTTCAGTTTTTGCGTATGATTGCGCCCTTAGCGTGGGTACCCATCGCTTTAATTGCCTTCCCCAATGTGCAGCTTGCAGCCCTGTTTGTGATTTTTATCACTGCAATCTGGCCGATCTTAATCAACACGACCGTGGGAGTGCAACAAATTCCTCAGGACTACAAGAATGTGGCCCGTGTGCTGCAAGTTTCTCCGCGCAACTATTTCTTCAAAATTCTGATTCCTTCTTCCTTGCCCTATATTTTCACTGGTTTGCGGATTGCGATTGGTCTGGCCTGGCTGGCAATTATTGCTGCTGAGATTGTTATGTCTGGGGTGGTTGGGATTGGTTTCTTTATCTGGAGTGCCTATCAAAACAACTATGTCAGCGAAGTAATTTTGGCTGTGGTGTACATCGGTGCCGTTGGCTTATTGCTAGACCGCTTCGTGGCATTCTTGCAACATAAAATCTTGCCGCCAGAGACGAGGTCTTAAGAGATAGGGACACATTACGCATAAGAAGGATGAAGAATCATGACCACATTTGTATCCGTTAACCAGGTGGATAAGGTGTTTCCCCTTGCGGGCGGCAATGAATACGTTGCGCTCACAGGCATCAATCTAGAGATTCGCAAAGGGGAGTTTATCTCCCTGATCGGCCACTCTGGCTGTGGCAAATCAACCCTGCTGAATATGATTGCCGGGTTAGATCTCCCGACTGATGGTGTTGTGCTGTTAGATGGGGATACGGTCAAGCGTCCGGGGCCTGACAAGATGGTGGTATTCCAAAACTACTCCCTGCTGCCCTGGCTGACAGCGCGGGAAAATATTGGGCTGGCCGTAGATGAGGTGATGAGGGGGCTGCCCAAAGAAGAACGGGATCAAGTGATTCAAGAGCACGTTAATCTCGTGGGCTTGCAGCCCCATGCCGACAAGCCGCCCGCCATGTTATCAGGGGGGCAAAAGCAACGGGTGGCGATCGCTCGTGCTCTGGCAATTCGACCCAAGCTGTTGTTGCTGGATGAGCCCTTTGGGGCGCTGGATGCCCTGACCCGCGGCAATCTGCAAGAGCAGTTAATGAAAATCTGCGAAGAAAACCATGTCACAGCGGTGATGGTGACCCATGATGTGGATGAAGCCGTGTTGCTCAGCGATCGCATCGTGATGCTGACCAATGGCCCTGGCTCCAACATTGGTGGCATTCTGGAAGTTGACATCCCCCGCCCCCGCAAACGCATGGAAGTCGTGCAGCATCCTAGCTACTACAGTCTGCGGAGTGAGATTATCTACTTCCTGAATCAGCAAAAGCGGGTGAAGAAGATTAAGGCCCGCAAGGTGGCAGTGATTGCACGCCATGGGCTAGAGAAGGTGAATCTGGATATTGGGTTTGTCCCCCTGACAGCCTGTGCCCCACTGGCGGTCGCCAAGGAAAAAGGCCTTTTCGAGAAGCATGGCCTGGATGAGGTCACCCTTGTGCGTGAAACCAGTTGGCGCGGGGTTGTGGATGGGATTACCGCAGGGTATCTGGATGCGGCTCAAATGCCGTCGGGCATGCCTATCTGGCTCACTATAGGGGGCCATCAAGATAAGCCATTGCCTGTTGTCAGCAGTTTGACCATGACCCGCAATGGCAATGCCGTTACCCTGGCTCGTAAATTTTATGATCAGGGAATTCGCACTGCCGTAGACTTAAAGCGCTATTTGAGGGAAACCCCCAATATGCGACACACGATGGGTATGGTACATCCCTCCTCGATGCACAATATTCTGTTGCGCTACTGGCTGGCCGCAGGCGGAATCGATCCAGATAACGACCTGCAACTGAAGACGATTCCCCCGGCTCAGATGGTCGCCGACCTCAAAGCCGGCACAATTGACGGCTTTTGTGTGGGTGAGCCCTGGAATGTGCGGGCCTCGATCGAAGAGATTGGTTTTACCGTTGCCACTGACCTGGATATCTGGATAGGTCACCCCGGTAAGGTCTTGGGCGTCCGGGAAGATTGGGCCAATGCCTATCCCAATACTCACATCGCCTTGGTCAAGGCATTACTGGAAGCCTGTAGCTATTGCAACGACCCCAACAATACGGATGAAATTCGCCAAATTTTGGCGGGCTCCACCTATGTCAGCACCTCGCCAGAATACATCCATCTCACTGATCCGACTGATCATCGCCATGATCCAGATCACCCCCTGAGTGGGTATGCTCACCACCAGTTTTTTGGCCAGGGCGTTAACCGTCCCAGTCGGACAGAAACCCTCTGGACCATGACTCAAATGGCCCGCTGGGGAGATACTCCCCTGCCCCGCAACTGGATAGAAGTGGTTGAGCGGATCTGCCGCGTCAGTACCTTCAGTACTGCGGCCCGCGAGTTGGGCTACCTGGATATCTCGACCTTCAGTCGTGGGCCGATTCAGTTGTTTGACGGCACGGTGTTTAAGACAGACACTGACCCGATCGACTACCTAAACCATCTAGAAATCAAGCGCGATTTCAGTGTGACGGAGGTCGCTATCGACTCCCGACCCAGAGTTCAAGTTGCCTAGTCATCTGATCAACCGATGGCACCAGTCAATCCAACAGATACAAATTTTCAGTTAAACAGGGGTCAATTGATGACCCCCACCAATCAACACGTTATGGAACAACAGGGATGACGCAATCCATTCAATCTGCTCTGCGATCCACCAATACCTTTAGTCAACCCGGCCCGACTTCCGTTGACCCCAAAGGGTTTCTGGTGATTGACAATGTCACCAAGGTTTACAATACCGCTAAGGGGCCGTTTGTTGTATTGGATGGAATTAACCTCAATATTGAAGAAGGCCAGTTTATTTGCTTGATTGGTCACTCTGGCTGTGGCAAATCAACCCTACTAAATATGGTTTCCGGGTTTAACACCCCTACCACTGGCCAAGTTCGCCTTAAGGGGCAACAGATCACCAAGCCAGGTCCCGATCGCATGGTGGTGTTTCAAAACTACGCCCTGTTGCCCTGGATGACGGTTACCGACAATGTTTATCTGGCCGTTGATTCGGTTTATCCTGACCGGGCCGAAAACGAAAAGCGGGAAATTGTGCGGGAGCACCTGGCCATGGTGGGCCTGTCGGAAGCTGCTGAAAAACAAATCACCCAGATTTCTGGGGGCATGAAGCAGCGGGTTTCGATCGCGCGAGCCCTGTCGATTCGCCCCTCTCTGTTGATTTTGGATGAACCCTTTGGAGCCTTAGATGCAATCACCAAGGAAGAATTGCAGGAAGAGTTGCTCAAGATCTGGAATGATCATCGCTGTACCGTGCTGATGATCACCCACGATATTGATGAAGCCCTATTCCTGGCAGACAAACTGGTGATGATGACTAATGGCCCAGCCGCTAAATTGGGCGAAATCATGACCATTCCCTTTCCCCGGCCCCGCGATCGGGCCAGGATTATGGAAGATCCAGAGTATTACGATCTGCGTAACTACGCCCTGGATTTTCTCTACAACCGCTTTGCCCACGATGATGACGCATGAGGAGTGGTTCAAACCGTTTCTTCCTCAAAACAGCGTGTTCACCCACTAAACGTCACAGCAGCCAGAGAGCCTGGCTGCTTTTTTCTGCGTTCAGGAATTAGGGGGATTAACTGCGATCGGGAAATTTCCATAAAAAAATTGATACCGCCACTGCAGAAGTACGGCACGACATTGTAGGCAAGTCAATATCTCAAGTAATAGGTTGACCCCCTCCTCTGTAGCCGGGTAAGTAATCACATCAGGGGGTAATGGAGCCGAAGCCACAATGGAAGCCACGATGCCGAAGAGGCGTTGATTTGAGAAAGAACTATTTACTGCCCACCCTTCAGGATTGAGGCCAATCACCTGGCTGATCTCGGTCGCTTCAATCCCCAGTTCTCGCTGCAGGGTGGTGATGGCTGCCTGTTCAACACTCTGGCCTGCCGCAATACGACCTCCAGGAAAATCCAGAGTCGGCTGCCCTATGCCCGGTCGATAAATGGGTTGGGGGAGCAACAGACGATCGAGGTGAATGGGCAGCACAATAACTGAATCTGCTTTCTCAACCCGCCAATATTCTAGTATTTGCCCCCGATCGTCTTGTAGATGCTCTCCAATTAGGGTTAACCAGCGGGAATGTAGTTCTAAAAAGCGATCGGAAACCGTCCAGGTATTGTTATCTTGCATAAGAACTATGATGGCGAATCTTTTACCCTGCAAGCTGCACAACAAACCCTTCTGACCTAGAAATGACTAGCCCTTTTTCTTTTTCCCCTTTTCCTTTTTCTGCTTTTCATCCAATGGGCCTTCAACTTTGGCGTTAAACCCGTACACTTCTCGACTGCCGCTAAAGGGCACCAGGGTCACCTGACGTTCATCTCCTGGCTCAAACCGAACGGCGGTGCCCGCAGGAATGTCTAGCCGCATGCCCTTTACCTGTTCCCGATCGAACTGGAGGGCGGCATTGACTTCATAAAAATGGAAGTGGGAGCCTACCTGAATCGGGCGGTCTCCAGAATTTGTTACCCGTAGCTCTACGGTTGCTTTGCCGGCATTTAGTTCAATCTCGCCTGCATCTATCAACAGCTCTCCCGGAATCATTGTCATCCTCCTCCTGAATCAACTGGTCATTGCTGGCGCTGGCTACTGAATAGGGAAATGTACTGTCACCAATTTGGTGCCGTCGGGAAAGGTTGCTTCTACCTGCACTTCATGGATCATTTCGGCGACCCCTTCCATCACATCATCCCGTCTCAGCAGAGTGGTACCGTAGTTCATCAACTCTGCGACGGTGCGGCCATCCCTGGCCCCTTCTAAAATGGCTGCGGTAATGTAGGCGATCGCTTCAGGATAGTTTAACTTTACACCCCGCGCCTTCCGTCGTTCTGCCAGCAATGCCGCAGTGAAAATGAGTAACTTATCTTTTTCCTGGGGAGTTAGTTGCATAGGTCAATCGATTGTGTGGGGTTATCTTAACACCTCTGTCCCAGTTGCCAGACACGGGGAATACAGATTGATCGATGCAAATATAGGGGTCTGACTAATTGCCAGATGTCTAAAAACCACTGCCGCACCTCAATCGTGGAGTGGCCCCGGTATCGACAGAGTAAACCTGATTGCAGGCGAGTGGCCCCAAAGTTGGCATCTGACGACAAGTCTTTTGCCAACAACCGCGCCGCGTGAACTAAATCGGCCTCTACAGACAAACCCACCAGGGCAAAACTACCGACCACCGGGCAGCCAGCTAAGCTGTGGGGGCTATCTACCATTGTTTGACTACCCGGTAGCCATTGCCGATCGATCCAGAGGGGCTTTCCCTGCTGCCAGACCTCTGTCTGCGATCGCCAGTCTCCTGCTAAAAATCGCTCTCCCCTGGCAGTCCGACCAAACCGGGTAATTTCCCAACCCACCCAGATGGCACCGGCAGCTAGATCAACCCGAGTTTCCTGGCGATAACGGGCCTGTTCAAAGACGATCGTCTCTTGCGGAAACCACTCTAGACAGGCACCTGCCCCCAAATCGACCTGCATAGTTTGTCGAGCTTCTAGGCCATTGGTGCGATAGATTTTTGCCGCTGCTGCGGTTGTTACCAGGGCATTAGCCTGGGGGTGCAGATTTAGATCGATGGTCAAGCGATCGCCGCCCACCACCCCACCCGCAGTGTGGAGGATGACGCTATGACAGACATCCTTGGCCTCTGGGTAGAAGGGACGTTGCACCTTGAGGGGCGCTTTTATCTGACTGGCAGAGACTTGGGTCTCAGCCCCGTGGCGGGCATAGACAAGCTGCAAGTATCCCTGCCAGTGGGAGTGGTCATCTAATGCAACTGCTTCAGGATGAGCTGCTTCAGGATTAGTAGGTGGCACCACGATATTTGTAGTGGGATCTGGCGCATGGGGTGACAACCGTGGATCTCTTCAAAAAATCGACCCCGCGATACTTACCTATAATTGGAACTTGAACCCCATTGGCGACTGGGCCTGCTTCGGCTTCATAGTGACTGACCCGGTAGCTGAGTTGCATAACAATGCTCCTGCATTGGTGAGATTTGGTTGGATTGATTACACTTGTATATTCATTTATAAGCTATGTAGCGAGTCGCATCGGTTAAGAAAAGTTAGAGTTTACAGTTTAAACATTTTGGGTTTTGCAGCCAGTCTGGCTCTGACAACCAGCATTAAAAAATTATTACAGCAGACCTTTTCATGCTCAATTGCTTGTAGCGAGTTGCGGCTCTGATAGGATATAGGATGGCAGTTAGACCCAGACACAGGCAGCTATGAGCCATCATCCAGATAACATTACACCCCATGGGGGCACCTTAATTAACCGCCTTTGTAGCCCTCAGCAAAAGGCAGAATTCTTAGATAAAGGAGATCACCTCCCCCGTGTCAGCCTGGATGAGCGGGCCATATCCGATCTAGTAATGATTGCGATCGGTGGCTTCAGCCCCCTGACTGGCTTTATGTCAAAGGCTGACTACGATCGGGTGGTCAATGAGATGCATCTGGCCAATGGCCTGCCCTGGTCGATCCCCATCACCCTATCGGTTTCTGAAGAAATGGCCGCCCCCTTGCAGGAGGGTGCCTTTGTGCGCCTGGATGACAACCAAGGGCACTACATTGGTGTATTGCAACTCACTGAGAAATACACCTACGACAAAATGCATGAAGCACTGCATGTGTATCGCACCAATGAAGAAAAACATCCTGGTGTGGCAGTTGTTTACAAACAGGGAAGCGTGAACCTGGCTGGGCCGGCCTGGCTCTTCGATCGCGGCCAAGACCTTCGATTTCCCACCTACCAAATTGACCCGGTAGAATCGCGCGCACTCTTTCGAGAAAAAGGCTGGCAGACGATCGTTGGCTTCCAGACCCGTAACCCCATCCACCGTGCCCATGAGTACATCATCAAGTGTGCCATGGAGGTTGTAGACGGGCTATTTCTCCATCCCCTTGTAGGGGCCACCAAAGAAGATGACATTCCAGCAGATGTGCGCATGTCTTGCTACGAAATTATGCTGGAGCATTACTTTCCCAAAGATCGGGTGATCTTAGCAATTAACCCCGCGGCCATGCGTTATGCCGGGCCACGGGAAGCGATCTTCCATGCGCTGGTGCGTAAAAATTATGGCTGTACCCACTTTATCGTCGGTCGAGATCATGCGGGGGTTGGAGACTATTACGGCACCTACGACGCTCAATACATTTTTGATGACTTCGCTCCGGGTGAGTTGGGTATCACCCCGCTGAAATTTGAGCATGCCTTTTATTGCACCCGCACCGAGTCGATGGCGACGACTAAGACTAGCCCCAGCTTGCCAGAAGAACGAATTCATTTGTCTGGAACCAAGGTACGAGAACTGCTGCGTCGGGGTGAATTGCCTCCCCCCCAATTTTCTCGCCCAGAGGTGGCGGCCCAACTCGCCAGCGCAATGCAAGCTAGCAATGAAGAGAAGCAAGACTATGCGATTTAAGGGTAAGTGAGCCGCTGTAAAAGTGCAATTGGCCCGATCGCTTTGATCTGCTCAAGTTGCTCAGGACTTCGTACTAATATCGTTCCTGCAAACCCCAAAGAATTGGCTGAAATATTGTCGTAGGCTAACTGGGCCCGGGGTACCATCAGCATCCATTTACGGGTTGCCAGCAGGTTGTATGCAGATGTCGGTGGGCGATCGGGAATAGTTGTCTGACTCAACCCTAAAGCGTACAACAGGCGATAGTAGGTGTCTAACAGGGTTTGGGCCAGTGCTGTCGGGCTATGGCCATCTCCCAACTCAAATCGCACACATCCGTGGGCAAAGGGGAAGACCGGGAGTCTGGCAATCTCTGCTTGTGGGGGGAGCGCCTCAATCTGGGCTGAAACCGGGAGGGGAGGCCCCTCTGGCGTCATCGGCAGGGGAATGAGTTGTAAGTGTTTGTGAGGCTGGCTGGCTCCAGAGGCTGACCCCGAGTTATAAAAGGCCAGGTTATCAAACTCATGCAGACAGCGAGCTAAGGCTGCAAAATCTGCTGGAGTTAATAAACTTTCCTGGGGTTCAAAATTACGGGTGATCAGGAGTAGATGATGGTTGACGACATTAAATTTATTGAGCAGGCACAAATGGGTGCTAGAAATGTCGGCTACAAACAGGTCTGGATCGTAGGGTAAGAAGGGATTGGCGGGTTTTCCTTCAGCCTCCTTAGCAGACTGTTGTTGGCGATCGGCATCCTTACGTTGCAGGTTGAGCACCACCCGCACAATAAAAGGAACGGTCTGATCTTCAACAATCTCATAGTCTGTAGCA
The DNA here is from genome assembly GCA_046080785.1 of Leptolyngbyaceae cyanobacterium. Classification (GTDB taxonomy): domain Bacteria; phylum Cyanobacteriota; class Cyanobacteriia; order Leptolyngbyales; family Leptolyngbyaceae; genus JBJTUO01. The sequence goes on from JBJTUO010000044.1 coordinate 20,915, forward strand.
ATGGGAATCAGCGCTCCAGATTGCAGGGCATGGCGGGTACGGTCTACGGTCTTTTGCCAGAGTGTCCCCCGCTGAAAGTTAACTTCGAGTAGAGTAGACTCCTTAAGTAAGGGAGAATCGGGCGACACAAACAACCTCCTAGTTTCATCAAAAATCCTTAGAGATACCCCCACATTTTATGATTAGGATTCAGGGTCTAGCTCCAGCCCCTGCGATCTCAGTTGGGCTTGCAATCGAGCAATCTCCTCTTCTGCCCGTTCTGCTCTTTGTCGTTCCTGTTCTGCTCTTTCTTCTGGGGATGGGATTAGATCCCCATTAGGGGTAAAAAAGCGGAGCTTGTTGTCAAACAGGCCCAGGTACAGTTCTAGTTGTTGACTCCAGAGCCAGCCCTGGTCGGTAGGCTGAATCGCCTGATAGATGCCATCTACCAGATGAAAGCCTTGAAATTCCAGGGTATTGGGGTCAAACCAAAAGTAGTCGGGGGTGCGGAAGGTGTTTTGGTACAGGTCTTTTTTGACTCCTTTATCAGCCCGTTTAGTGGAGTCAGATAAAATCTCCAAAATCACGTTGGGATAGAGGCCATTCTCACCCCAGACCACCCAACTTTTGCGGTCTTTTTTTTCTGTACCTAACACCACAAAAAAGTCTGGGCCCCTAAAATCCCGGGTTTTTAGCTGTTCCTGGTTGTAGTAAACCGTCAAGTTGCCCGAAATGTAGACATCGCTGCGATCGCGCCACCACCACCGCAACAGCCGAATCAGCAGGTCAATCTGGTCACGGTGAAAGTCACTTTCCAAGGGGGGCTCGTCACTCCAGAGGTCGGTGGGGGGGCACTCAATCACTGCCGCATCGGGGGGTGAGTTGATGGCAACGGGTTCAACGGCAGCAGCTTGAGACATGGGTTAGGGCGGTTAAACGCAACTTAATTTTATCGTAATTAGACGGGCGGAGTTGTGGCTAAGGCGTCGGGCTAGACAGTAGGGGGGTCTGGATAGTCTTGATACAGCATTTTCAAATCAAGCATTTTCCAGTAGCAGTAGCCGTAAGGGGTCGAGTTGAATCAGCCAGGGTAGGGACTGGTGAAACCTTCCACAGCTTTGAACAGATCAAGGTGGCGACCCAGGAAGGTCGCCAATAGATCAACTGTAGTAGATCAACTGTGAGTCAGTCATACGTCAGTGCTGATGGCTGCTGACTCGATTGTCGGTTCCCCCGTGGTAGGAGGCTCTGCTGACTGACCAAATGCCACCCGCAGCAGGGGAGGCGCGAGGAAGGTGGTCAAAATCACCATGATGATGATGGCGGCTTCTAAGGGCTTATTTAATAGACCACTGGCAGAACCAATCCCAGCAAAGACTAACCCCACTTCTCCTCGCGGAATCATGCCAATCCCGATCGCCAGACGATTAATGCCTGGTTGCCCAAACACGGCCCAACCCGTCACGAGTTTGCCAGCGATCGCCACGGCAATCAAAAACAGGGCAATCACCAGACCCTCCCGATTTTCAGGTACTACTGGGTTGAGCACCCCCAAATCAGCCCTGGCTCCTACCGTCACGAAAAAGATAGGAACCAGGAGATCGGCGATTGGTTTTACCAGGGCATCTAGTTCATTCCGGGCATCAGTTTCATCCAGCACCAGACCCGCCGCAAAAGCACCCAAAATGGCCTCTAAATGAATGGCGTTGCCTAAGAAGGCCATAAAGAAGGCAAAGATAAACGCCGGAATCACGATATTGCCACGGGTTTTGAGCTTCTCCACAATGGCGACAAAGGTTTTGTTGAAGATGCCGCCCAGCAAAATCGACCCCAGTAAAAACGCAGTTGCACTCACAATCAGGTAAATTACGTTGGCAACATCGACCTCCCCGGTTTTGGCCAAGCTGGCCACTACCGCCAAAACGATGATGCCCAAAACATCATCGATTACCGCAGCCCCAACAATAATCTGACCTTCCTTTGACTTCAAGCGGCCCAGTTCTGATAACACCTTAGAAGTGATGCCAATACTGGTGGCCGTCAGGGCTGCCCCAGCAAAAATGGCCGGAATCGCCGCTACATGAAACAGCAACATCAACCCCGCAGTCCCTGCTGCAAAGGGAACTGCCACCCCAACGCAAGCCACGATCGTGGCCTGAGAGCCGACTTCCTTGAGCTGGCGTAGATCCGACTCTAGGCCAATTTCAAACAGCAGAATAATCACACCAATTTCAGCCAGCACCGAAATTACTTCGCTTTGCGACTCAAAAATCCGGGTCAGCGCATCCGGTGTCAATTGGTTTAACCCTTGCAGCGCCGTCATAATCACCGAGTCAGAGGCGGCCAGCCCCCCTTCGGGAAAGATCACCAGGTGCAACGCCGAAACGCCGACGATTACACCAGCGACCAGCTCCCCCAAAACGGGCGGAAAATCTAATCGCCTAGAAACCTCCGCGCCGAGTTTGCTGGCTAGATAAATCACCACCAGTGTCAACAATACGCCAGACAAAATAATAGGTGAATCTTCAGCAATAACGGTCGCCAGGGGTGGGATCGGAGCCATGAGAGCGGCTATTCCTGCATTAAAAGGAGGCAGAATGTTAGACAAAATCATGAATTTAAAACGATGAAGGTTAGGGGTTTGAGAGAGGCAATAAATAAATAAGCCGGGTCATGGCCCGGCTTGTTAAATCGGCGGCGTCTAGATGCCACAGCCCTCTGGGCCACAGAAACTTTGCCCGTACAGAACCTCTGCGTCACAGAGATAGATCATGCCCGCAAAATCGTTGAAAAACTTCTCTGCAACCTGCTTCGCAATATTCTGGGCCAAAATTCGATCGGGGGTGAGTATCTCGAACTTTACATTCGAGTCGGTGTCAGAAACGTTGGGTTGTCCCGACGATCGCACGTTGCGACTGCCTTTACCGCCAGTATCCATCACCGTATAACCAGTCGCCCCGGATTCTTCGATGATCTTGGCGATTTTTTTTAGCAGAATCTTTTCTGTGACGATCACAAGTTTTTTGGCTGGCTTGGCCATGTTGCTTAACTCCTTAAATATGTACACTTATCTGCTTGGTCTGCCCGGTCAAGGGAGTGCCGACAGACCACAATCTGTCTGGGGTTAGCCGCCGCCAAAAGCTTGGGCGAGACCAAGGAAGAACGGGATACACAAGCCGATCGCAATTGGCGTACCGATGGCTGTGGAGGCACCGATGTAGGCGGAGGGGTTGGCCGAGGGGATGCCGGCCCGCAGAGTGGGAGGGCCTGAGATGTCTGAACTGGAGGCGGCAATGACGGCAAGCACTACAACACCGCCCCAACTGAACCCGGTGGTGTAGTGGGCAATCATACCGAGACCGAAGGCGACTAGCCCATGCACAAACGGTGCCACGACGCTATACACGACATACCATTGGGCCACCTTACGCAGTTCGCCAACTCTTGACCAGGCTTCCATACCCATCACCAACATCAAGATCGAAAGCAGGCCACGGAAGAGGGGGTCGTAGAAACTTTTATAGACACTTTCTGGCTGGGTGAATATGCCCAGAGCTAGGCCTAACAACATTGCCGATAGGGCTGGCCCCCGAAGGCTTTCCTCAATGATCGGCCAGATCTTGACCCGATTATTCCCAGAATCCTGCTGGTCGCTGAGATACTGGTCTGGTGTACTACGCTTCTTCTTATTAAGATAAATGTTAGCCACCACAATCGCAGTCACGAGTGCTGGGATATCCATGAAGGGGTAGAGTGCGCCAGCCCATGCCTCGTAGGAAATTTTTTGTTCTTCCAGTACCGTCAGCCCCGCAGCCATAGTGGAGCCACTCACGGCTCCAAACAACCCCCCAGTCGCAATCGCATCGACGACCTTGACTTTTGGCAGCTTGGCCAAGGTATAGCGGGCGATGAAGACCACAAGAATCCCTACGATTACGGCAAAGATCATGGGTAACACCATCTCCGTCAGATTGGAATTGCGGATGGCAATTCCGCCGGTCAGACCGATTTTGGTGAGCAGCATGAAGACGATGATCGTACAAATCGACTCTGGGATTACCAATTCACTCCCGAGAGCCGCAATCACCATCCCACCAATCAAGAAAGCGAGCGTTGGGGACTGCAACTGCTTAATGAAGTCCATTACAAAGAGAGAAAAAAAGTCCACGAATACCTCCTGATGCCTCCTCTGAGGAAGAGTATTGCAATAAATAAACTAAATCAACCTTCAAAAGTTAAAGAGAATTAAAAGTGAATTGAATGAATGAACTAATTACAATAAAACGCAATTAGAGAGTCCACAAATTCAGCGGTAGTCAGAAACTAGGCGATAGCCAGGAATAGCACCGCTGAACTGACAGTCACTTTCAAAACGATCGGGCATATAGAGGGAGATAGACCTCTACCCCAGGTGACCTAGTTGTAGTCAGAAAAGAGTGACTTAGAATTTCTTGTTACAATTTACTATAAAGCCGTATCTTGAATTAACTCAAAGCCTGGTTTATGGCATCAAAAATTTCTTGGTCTTCTATAGAGACTTTTGATTTTATCTACTCCGGTCTATAACAACCCCCGGTAGCGAATGAAGATCAACACCATCGCCCAGGAACCCAACGCAACTTTAACCGCAACTAAAATATTTAAGATTGGCAAAAACCCACCGCTTAACAATTCACCCGGTACTCCGTGAGGCAACTCAAAGCCAGATAGCAGGATGACAGACAGGATAATAAAGACCAGCACCGAGATTTTTTCCCAGGCGGCAGCATGCCAGCGTTGGTAAATGGCCTGCATCCATTCCGGGGATGACGTAATCGCCACCAGGCCGATCGCCGTTCCTCCCGCAACTCCTGCGGCAAACCCACCGCCAGGGCTGAGGTGCCCTCGAATCGCCAGCTCAATCGCCACCAGCGCCGAGATGGTCGCACCCAAGCGTGCCAGGACAATTGAGCCCTGATCGGTAAATTGTTCAATGGAGCAGGAGGGTTGCTCATTGGCCAGTAAAAACTTGCTGCCCAGAATTGCGATCGTAAACACCACAACTTCAAAGATCGTGTCATAGAGTCGATTTCTGAAAATGATGGCAGAAACCGCGTTGGGGACTCCGCTATCCTGCACTACTGCCTCGACAATAGACTTGGCCAAGTCTGGGGCCGGGTTGGGAACCAACAAAAACTTGAAGAACAGGGCGATACCAGCCGCCACGTAAATCCATTTCATCGATAGTCTGTTCATGGGATTCCGATCAATCAGGGGACTGCACATCAGAAACTGGGCTACCCGGTCGCTGTAGCTCAGAAATATCGACGCAACTGAGACGGGTGAGGTGGGGGGGAAGCTTGTCGTGCAGAATTTCATAGAGTCGCCGCACTCGAAGGGTGAGGTGATAAAGCCCCGAATCATTGGCTACAGAGCTCGAGTCAGATGGCAAATCACAGATGCCATGCACTTCCCGGTCTATCAATGCTCGCTGCAGGGCCGACAGATTTTCATAGGGAAGCACCTCTAACCGGAGATGGTGTTGATGCAAGATGGGGCTTAAATGATCTGTGAGCTGAGCTAAACCAGGGTAGGGTTGTGACTTGGACTGATGGCTCAGGATGCCCAATCGCATGACCAGGGAAGAACGCACTGCGATCGCGTATAGCGTAATTGCCAGCAGGGTTCCCACCAGTGCTTCAGTCAGGGCCACATCAGCAGCCCCCAGCACGGCGTAGCTCATGGCTGCGATAGCCCCCAAAATACCCCGTATTACTAGCGCATGGTAAGGGTCTTGTTGCAAAACAACCATGATGGCGGCTAAGGGCAATAGTGCCACAACGATATAGAGATAGCTATCAGTCATCATTTTGGGTAGAGGTAGAACAATAGGCCAGCACATACCCCAGCATCGTATTCCAGAGGGCCAGGGAAAGCATCGCAAGCACGAGGGGAGGCCAGGAGTTTGGGAGTTTGAGCAGGAGCCCAAGAAGAATCAACAGGCCCCCCAGGGTATCTGCCACTGAAAGGCTATGCAGCTTATATAGAACCGATCGCCGAGCCAACAAATGCCAGGTGCCCCACACCATAAAAATCAGCCCGATCCCGATGCAGACGTAACTCAAGACGTTTATCACTGTGCCCTCACTCGTTTGAATAATTCATGCGTTTCAAGATATGGGCCAGCAGCATCAGGCCAGCATTGCCCACACTGAGGATAATCACTCCTGCCATCCCCGCCATCAGGTCATTGCGTAAAACTGACACCACCAGAATGATCAGCGCCGCCTTGGTGGCAATACTGGTTAAGGCCAGCATCATTTGCCAGATATTGTCATTGCGCCATGCCTCATAGAATGGAATCAACATCAATAAAAGCAGAGCAAATACAACCACTGTGAGATTCATGACTGCTTCCCCCGCTCTGTGAGTCGATGCACTTCATACCAGCCCTCTTTGTGGTGTTTGATCACAATGGTTTTTGGAGTAAAGGTAATCAAGAAAATGTCTAAAAAGATAAGCCCCGGCGATCGCCTGGGTCTAGCTCGCTCCATCACCACCTCTTCCACCTGATTGGGGCGAAACATCAATTCAACTGCTTCCAGGTAGGCCTGGGGAATGGCTTTTAACACCTGGCCCAACATCCGCAACCATTCTTTGATCGAGCCATGGGACGTTACTTGACGCGGCAGTAACAGGGCAATGGCAGTACCAATGATGATATTCGGCAGACTGAAGTTAGCCGTCAGCAAAAACCAGAGCGTCAGTCGTAGAATGAATTCTCCAATCATGTCGCAAACACCGCCCAGAAGAGAAACACCAACATCAGGCTCATCATTCCCACCAGTTGATCAAACTGTTCTAAAAAGCGAGGCAGTTTGATCGACAAGCGGCGCAAGAGCAGGAGATAAATTAACCAGCCCAGGGCGATCGTTGCTAGTGGTTTAAAAATGTTGGCCAGGGTGTAGGCATCGATGTACACCAGGTTTGCGGCAAAAAGGCCGATGATCAAAGCCACGACCGCAATCCAAAATCCATAATTTGTCTGGCTCAGAGCCTCTGATTTTTCTAGCGGTTGACGGGGCAAAAAAATAAATTTGGCGAAGGAAATGGCAGTGCCTAATGCTGCCAGATTCATGCCAATCACTTGCCAGGGCAACAGATTCTCCATGGTCAGGATCTTTGCACCAAACCCGGATAACATGGGGAAACCGGAAATTGAGAAACTAGCGATCACCAAGGCAATCCAGAGTGGGGTGGCGATCGGTTGCTGTTGCAACTCCTTAAAGCTACGACTGGGGAGAGCACCTGCGATCAAAAACAGGGCGGCCTTGACCAAACCATGGGTCAGGGCATAAAAACCACCCACCTCTGGCGCTGCCAGGATAAACCCTAATTGAGAAATAGTGTGGAAGGCCAGCATCCGCTTGGTATCTTTCTCAAAGGCGGCATAGAATACGCCCAGAACTGCTGTCCCCACACCAAAGGCTCGAATTACTGGATCCAATGTTTCGATCACCAGGGCACACCGCACCAGCGGCAACACCCCTGCTTTCACGACAAAGCCTGACATCATGGCGGATACAGGGCTGTCTGATTCTGAGTGGGTCAATGGCAACCATAACCCTGAAATAAAGATGCCACCCTTCACCAGCAGTCCTAAAAAAATCAGTGCCTGCGCTTCTGGGGGTGCCTCTTGTACGCTGGCAAACCGAAAGGAATGGCTGGCCTGATAGACCAACACCGCACCTACCAGATAAAACAGCATTGCCACGTTACTGATAAATAGATAGCGTAACCCCACCCAAATCGAACGATCGCTGCGGGGATAGACAATCAACAAAAATGCAGCAATGCTGAGTACTTCCAGCGCCACATACAAACTAATAAAGTCAGCGCAGACAAAGGCGGCATTGACACTGCCATGTAAAATAACGACCTGACCATAAAAAAAAGCAGTCTTATTCGTTTGTCAGCAGTAAACGATCACCGCAGCTGTGACAAGCGCATTAGTCAGGATAAAGAAGCCTGCCAGTGGGTCTAGCAGCAGGGTAACTCCAAAATTATCCAATAAGGTCAGAGTTAACGGCGTCTGGCGGATAAACAGGGTCGTTGCATAACCGACAGAAGCCAGGGCCGTTGCCAGAGCTAGATAGCGATCTAACCTGGGAAGCAGGTAGATGACAAAGCCAAAAAAGAACGGTAAGGCAATCCAGGTGATGGTCAGGGCATTCATGGGGTATTGCTCTTCTCAATCACATCACTTTCAAGGGTTGGATGATTGCGTGATAGTTTCATCGCCCCAACCAGCATCAGAGCCTGAATTGAAAAACCAATCACGATCGCGGTCAGAATGACCGCCTGGGGAACCGGATCGGCATAGGCAACTGACTGGGCCTCTCCGGCGATCGGCGTCAACAAGCCACTGCGGGATGCAATTACCACATAATAGGCAATCACCCCGGTACTCATGACATCCATTGAGACGATTTTCATCACCAAACTTTTCTTAAGAATGATGCCGAAGAATCCAAATAATATAATTGCAAAAACACAGGCTTCTAGCACAAAAGTATACCGCTGGGTAAGGGATAAATTAAGGCGTTATCAAGGTTTAGGACATAAAAAAGAACTTTAGGATCGACAAATAAAACCTCTGAAATAATGTTTTAATCAAGATTTTTGATTGGTTTTACAGCAATACAGCTACCGATGTAAAATAGAGTACATTATTGGGGCAGAAGTTATTAGCCACATGCCAATACAGAGTAGCGCCTCTGACTAGCCCCCGCCACATTGCCCATGCCTATGGCTATGATAACCAAACTCGCTACACCAGTGAGGCACCACACAATAGAGATTCAATATGCTGGCGATTTAGACCTTTCTATTGTTGAACCGTATCCCTGCTTCCGGCGTGCGGGGATAAAGGGGGTCTGGATAGTCTTGATACAGCATTTTCAAATCAAGCATTTTCCAGCAGCAGTAGCCTCAAGGGGTCGAGTTGAATCAGCCAGGGTAGGGGCTTGTGTTTAAGCACCTCCCACCTTTCCTTAAACACCTCAGCCTGCACATGATAGTCTTGCCGATGGGATGAGGGCGCATTAAACTTAAGCAACAGCGTCATCCGGTGTGGAGTTTCACTGGTTGCAGCCAGCCAGCAGGGAAAGGTGTTTTCCTGGTTGCAGCTATTGGGAAAACGAAATTGATGGGCACGAAAGCCAACATAACTCAGGCGATCGGGCAGTGCTTCCATGACCCGCAGAGGGATGCCCCACTCTGTTGCCAAAATCTCTTGCTCTGCGATCGCCACTGCCTGGGAAAAGTTTTTGCATCCAGTGATTTGGGCCACGCTCAAACTCCCTGGTCGCCCAAAAATAGTGTGCTTGCAACCGTAGGCCAGGGTATGCCCTTCTCCTAGCACCATCAAATCCTGACAAATCCGGTAGGCTTCTTCCAAATTATGGGTGACCAATAAACTGACCCCATTAAAACCCCGCAGGCGCTCAACCATTTCCTGTTCCATCTGGCTGCGTAGGTTGGTATCCAGAGCTGAGAACGGTTCATCCAGTAGCAGTAATTCTGGTTCACTGGCCAAGGCTCGCGCCAAGGCGACCCGCTGTTGCTGCCCACCCGATAGCTGGTGGGGATAGAGATCGCCATAGCCCGCTAATTTTACTGCTTGCAGGTGGGCCTCCACCCGTTGTTGAGCTTCCCTGGCACTGAGGGCCTGAGGCAGCCCAAAAGCAATATTTTTTGCCACGGTCATGTTAGGAAACAGGGCATAGTTTTGCACCAGAAAGCCAACTTTGCGGCTGCGGCTGGGTAGATTAATGCCCCGTTTGGCATCAAATAAAACCCGGCCATTGAGCAGAATCTGCCCCTTGGTGGGGGTTTCTATCCCAGCGATACAGCGCATCAGCATACTTTTTCCGGTTCCCGACGCGCCTAAGATACCCAGGGTTGATGCGGTTACTGCAAAAGCCAGGTTCAGCTCAAAAGTGGCCAGTGGTTTTTGAATGTTGACGACCAGACCCGATGCATCACCCCATCCTGGGGCGGCGGTCACTACTGATTGACTTTGTATTTTGAGCTTGTCTACCTCCCTGGAAGGAGGAGCTAAAGTCGATCGTCTTTTTTTCCTCTGGTCTTGCCAAAAGTTAACCGCAACAATGCCGGATAGGGAGATCATCATGATCACGATCGCCCAAAACCACGCTTCATTCAGCGCCCCAGCCTCTACGGCAAAATAGATTGCCATGGGAATCGTCTGAGTCTGACCAGGAATATTACCCGCCAGCATCAGGGTAGCGCCAAACTCACCCAGGGCACGGGCAAAGGCAAGGGTGGCCCCTGCCAGAATACCCGGTAGGGCTAAGGGCAGCATGACCAGGCGAAATATCCCCCATTCGGAAGCACCCAGAGTGCGGGCCACAGCCAGGAGGTTACCATCAATTTGTTCAAAGGCACCCAGGGCGGTGCGGTACATCAGGGGAAAGGAGACCACCATTGCCGCGATCGTTGCCCCATACCAGGTGAAAACGACACTGCCACCCATTGCCAGCAGCAGTTGACCCACAGCGCCATTTTTACCAAACAATAACAGCAGCAGGAAACCGACCACCGTCGGGGGCAAAATTAGGGGGGAGACAAACAGCCCTTCCAGGAATGGCTTGCCCCTGCCTCGATAACCCAGCATCCAATAGGCCACGGCCACGCCAGCAACAAAGGTAAAGACCGTTGCCAACAAAGAGACTTTCAGGGAAATCCAGAGGGGAGACAGATCTGGGGGAAGTACAAACATTTCGCCTTACGTCAGTACACTAAACCCCTGGTGCTCCCCTAGTAGACGGGTGGAACAAAATACTGCTCATTGCGGGGGGGCCGAATGTAGTCTTCCGGCGGGGTGCGGCGGGGAGGCAACTCCATTGCTTCAGGCACCATATCTTCATAGGGAACTTTACTGAGAATATGGCTCATGCAGTTGAGTCGGGCCCGTTTTTTGTCGTTGGCCTCCACCGTAAACCAGGGGGCTTCGGGAATATTAGTGTGGGCAAACATGGTGTCTTTGGCTTTGGAATACTCTACCCAGCGATCGCGGGATTCCAAATCCATGGGGCTGAGCTTCCAGCGGCGAGTAGGGTCAGCCATGCGGTCTTGAAAGCGGTGCTCTTGCTCTTCATCACTCACAGAAAACCAGTATTTCAGCAACTTAATCCCCGATCTCACCAGCATCCGTTCAAACTCAGGGCAGGATTGCATGAACTCTTTATACTGCTCCTGGGTGCAAAAGCCCATGACATGCTCCACCCCAGCCCGGTTATACCAACTGCGATCAAATAGGACAATCTCCCCTGCAGCGGGCAAGTGCTCCACATAGCGTTGAAAGTACCATTGGGTTTTTTCCCGATCGGAGGGGGTGCCCAGAGCCACAACCCGGCAACCACGAGGATTGAGGGGATCGACAACCCGCTTGATCATGCCCCCTTTCCCCGCTGCATCCCGTCCTTCAAACAGGATAACCAGGCGGTAGCCCGTGTGCTTCACCCAATACTGCATTTTGACTAATTCAGTCTGGAGGCGTTTCAGTTCCTTCTCGTAGTTGCTGGATTTAAATTGCTTCTGCCCATCCCCATTGCTTTCTGCATGGGGGGGATGCTCGATCAAGTGTTTATATTTCTTATTTTTTTTCTTCTTTTTCGCTTTTTTCTCCTCTGATTCGTTCTCAAAATGATTATTGAACAACAAATGAGAGTGGTTTAGTTGCTGAAGATCCATTTGAGTGTTCTTTTCGCAGGGTTCCATAGCTGGGTAGGCATTATCCATCATGATTCAACTACCTAGAAACGACAAGCGGCTGTAGTCAAATGCAATGCGATTTGAGCGCATTGCTATAGCTTTGGTTAGAACGGTTTTGATCGGCCAAATGCCAGATCTGGGTAGAGGTTTTGACCGATGCCCACCAAGTTTTACAGGGCGATCGCGATAGTCAGATCAAGGGTTAAGCTGCCTCCCATCGTAAAAAATTAGGGTTGAAACTTTTTGTATGCGGCAGTACGAAATATCCGGATGATAAAAAGATTTACACAAGTTAACCGTTTGTTACTCGAAAAGGCTACCACCGCAAGCTAGAATCAGCAACTCTTGAAAAAAGAAAGCATCGCTTTAGTCAGAACGTCTAAAACAAGGTTGATCGGTCAAATACCGAGCTTGGATAGGCGTTCTGACCAGATTAATCTACACGCAAGGGAGGGGTAAAAGATACAAAAAGTTAACTGTTCTATCGCGAATTTAGACCTCTGAGCAGGTTAAATAGACTCTGCACGATAGCGACTGGCCCAGTTGCCTGACCCGTCAGCAGATAGTTCAATCCACCCTGTAGTACACTTCCCAACAACACATTTCGGGTTTGGTTGGATGAGGGGGTTGTTTGAGTTTGCTTCATGGCATTCTCAGCCAAGGTCTTAAATTCAGCCGCATAGGGGCTATTGGGATTTTGCACAGAGAATTGCAGGGCAGCGATCGCTGCGTCAGTCGCCCGCTTTGCCCGAGTTAATGCCTGCACCCGTGCTCGTACCACTTCTGCCTGATCTGGGAAGAGGGTGGCGGCCCGGTCCAAAACAGTCAACGCCTCGGTTTGACGCCCACTGGCTTCTAAAGACCGAGCCAGTTGCAGGTATCCCGGCATAAATTCAGGGTAAGTCTGCACTAAAACCCGAAGCGATTGCAAAGATTGGCTGGTCGGCTTGCCCTGAGACAAGATTTGCTCCCAGGTAACTTGAGCGTTATTCGGCAAGTTATTGGGACTTGTCATGACATCGTCGATCGCCTGGGCATCCGTCTGTTTTTCTAGCAGATCACGCACCTGTTGATAAATTTGGGATGCTTGCTGGGTTTGCCCACTGCGATAGAGCCGATTGGCCTCCATTAAGCGTTGCAACCAAAAAGAACTGTTATTGAACGGTGGTTGGTAAACCCCATTGCCAACGACTCCACTCCCAACAGGAGCGGGTAAAGCCGCCGGATAGGTTCCTGGAAGGCCATAGCTCCCCTGAGGCCCAGTGCCATAGGGGTAGGGCGGCAGACCAGTCGGATAGGGAGCCTGCCCTGGAAGCGCTGGGTAAATCCCAGGGGAAGGGCTGGCTACCGGTGGATTGGGTTGATAGGGCAGATTGACCGAGGTTGTTACTTGAATCGTTTGGCCACTATTGGCTGGTGTCGCCGCTGCAGCCCCATTGACGGGATAGGTTACTGGGTAGCCAGGAGCGACCACCTGATTGTTGGGGGGGTACGCAACAGGAACGGGATAGTAACTGGGATAAACACGGTTATCGGGATAGTCTGGTGTTGTTACAGTCGGGGCCGCCGTTGTTACAGCAGGAGCCGTACCCCCTGGTAAAGCTGGTTGGGTTTCTGCGTATCCTGCTGTAGGAGCAGCAATCAGGGCAACAATCCCGATCGGCAGGGTACGGGTTAAGAACAACGATAGAGAACTGGGTGAGTGTTTCATAGTCAGACTTCCTGAATCGGACACATTAATTGCGGACAAACTGATGCCGCAGTGGACTGTTATTGTTGCACCCTATATCCCTAGAACCTGATGAATTCATGGCATATTACCAATTCAATGTGATGTTGCATAAAATTCACCCCACCGCCTGCGGCACCTCCCCTTACCAAGGGGAGGTTGGGAGGGGTCAGATAATATGCTCCTTCAAAGAGATTTGATATAACCCAGTCAGGAATTATCTTCGCAATCGCCAGTGATTTTCTAAGGAAACAACTGATTAGATAGTGCATTGGGATCTAAAGTTCCTGGCTTCGGCAAAATTCTAGGGCAAGGGTTAAATCATGGGTCTGGTATGGATACTGCAAAGAGGGGCGATTGATCACAATTAAACGTACCCCCATCTCTCTGGCCAGTTGTCGTTTAATCTGTTCACCGCCTGCCAACCCCGATGCCTTGGTCACTACGGTGGTAATCTGCCAGTGCTGCCAGATGGCCCGTTCCAGTTCTAAAGCAACAGGCGGGCGCAGGGCAATCAGGCGATCGCTGCTAAAACCAGCCGCGAATGCCGCTGTGAGTGCGGTGATAGAAGGAAGAATGCGGGCAAATAAAGTCGCCCGTGGCTGCCAGGGTTGGAATTGCGCGAGATAGCGATACCCCAGTGTCAGTAAGACCCGTTGATCACTCAAATACTCCCCTGCCAGCAGGGTTTCCAGATCATCTAACTCAATCAGGGGATCGGCAGATTCTCGCCTAAGACTGGGCCGCTCAAACCGGAGATAGGGCAGATTCAGCTGGGTCGCGGTGGCGATCGCCAGTTGGGAAATCTCGACGGCGAAGGGGTGAGACGCATCCAAAATCTTACGAATCTGGTGAGTTTGGATAAAGTCTCGGATGGTTTCTGGGGTTAATCGCCCGATCCAAACCTGGGATCTAGTGAGAGCGGGGTAGAGCGATCGGGCTGACTCGGTCGTTACGGTAACAACCACGGGAACCCCCGCTTCGATTAATTGGTTAGCCAGTTTTGCACTCTCGCCTGTGCCACCAATGAGCCAGATGCGCCCCCACAGCATTGAGAGGATGTCACTCAATTCGTTGGCCGTGACTGACCAGGTAAGCCTGGAGCTGGCCGATCTTGCCCTGCGGCACGATGTCGGCAGGTGCCAAATTAGCCGGAGCCTTTTTTAATAGCCAACCCGCCGTCGAGCCTGCCGCCGCTCCAATGCTCCACTCACTATAGTGAACCCGTGTTGCAGCATTGGCAATGTGGGTCACTGCTAAACTCTTGCCCCCAATCAGGAGATTATCTACCCCGACCGGAATCAAACTTTCGAGGGGAACCTGCAAGGGCCGCACGTAGTCTTCTTGAATCGGGGCACTGGCCGCTTCCCAGGAAGGCCCACCGTTGCGATCGCGACACCCATGAATATCGATCGCGTAATGCACCAGCGCCACGGCTGTTTTGCTAAAATCCCTTGCCCCTGACATGTCTTCTCGAATGTCAGCCTCCCGAACTTGAAACTCTTTCTGACCGTAGGCGGGCCGTCCAATAATGCGGCGACCTTCCCGGAAGTAGGGAAGCATACTAAGGCCCGACTGGGTACCCATGGGAGAATCTGCCCCCGCCAAGAAGGTGAGCGGGTGCTCAGGGGTGGCCTGGGTTTGCAATAGCCATTTGGCAAAGTAGAGCGCATGGGATTCACCATGCCAGAGTGCCACCGTGTTTAACCCTCCCATCCAATTAGTCTGTTGTCGGTCTATGCGTAACTGTCGCTCACTTTGCACCAGTGGGGGGTTCATCACCCCCCAATCATTGCCCTGATTCCAATTGACCAGGGTCATATCACCGGCATCCGATCGCCCATAAAAGGGATCATCTAGCTCCGCACTCACAATACGTCGGTAGTTAAAGAAGCTTTTGCCATCAAACATGGGAAACCCTTCCATGTTGAAAGCTTTTCGATGTTCCGCTTCTGGAAAGTCAGACTTGATCTGCCCTAAAGCCGTTTGTAAACTCTTATTGCGATCGTCCTGAATCGCCAGCACAAAGGGGTAGGTAAAGGCTTGGGTACAGGCGGGGTTGGTGACTTTTGCGGCATTCTTTTCTTTAGTCATGGCCCGTGACTCGGCCCCCAGGCGATAGGGAACCCCCGCCCAGCCCACCAACTCTCCGGTGTCGGTTGCATCAATCACCAGCATCCGTTGACCAGCGGGTGCCTGCAACTTAATGGGGGTTTTGCTAAACACCTCGTCATCGCTCCAGGAATACCAACTCACCAGTTCTTTAGATAAATGCCCGGTGGGCACGTAATCAGGCTGACGGGGGGTGCGTCGCACTGCGTAAATTGCGGTAATTTGCCGACCAGTCTCGTCAAACTCCGCCCCCTTAAAGGCAATATTACCTTGCCATCGGCTATTAGGGGCTTGCTTGGCGGCCGTTTTTAACCATTGCTGCACCGCCTGTACCCCGGCTTTGGGTGGAAAACAAAGGCGGCCAACCCAGCAACTATTGACATCATCCACCGTTTTGAGGGAAGCATAGACGGGCTTATTGGGCAGC